>CATLHC010000174.1 GCA_949948775.1 uncultured Oscillospiraceae bacterium | reverse complement strand
GGTCGGACGATGGGTATTCGCCCCCCTGCTTCAATAAAAGGGCCTCGATCACAGCCGGGGGCGGGCACCCCGCCTTCTCCGCCAGCCGGAGAAACTTGGAGCATTGAGCGGGGCTTAAACAGTATTTCGTGAGCACGCCGCCCTCCAAAATCGGCCACGACGAAGATTCTCTGCCTCCGGGCCAGCCGGGGCCTTGCCCAATACTGGGCGTCCAGGAGCCGCCATGCCAGATCGGGTACTCGCCCTCGCACCATTCCGGCGTTAGCCCATCCTCCAGACCGAGGAATTGGAATGTCGGTGTCTGTGAACGATCCGAGCACCGCCGCATAGTCCAGCCGGTCATTTGATGATAGACTTCCCATGACGTTTTCCCAAACAGTGATAACTGGAAACAATCCGTCAGTTGCACTCCTCATTTCTTTGATGATCCTGATTGCGCGAAAAAACAGGCTTGATTTTACCCCGGCCAGCCCGGTCCTGTTCCCGATTTGAGATAGATTCTGGCAGGGCGAACCAAAGGTAAGTACATGGACGGCGGGAATTTTCCCGCCGTCCAATTTGGTGATGTCCCCCAAATGCTCCATGTCCGGGAAGTGGCGCCGGGTGATGGAAATGGGGGCCTTTTCAATTTCGCTGGCCCATAACGGCGTGATCCCATGGCGGCGGGCCGCCAGCGGGAACACGCCGATGCCGTCAAATAGACTGCCTAACGTGATTTTGCCCATGTGGTCAATCGCGTCTCATGGTGAGATTTCATTCTCGCCGGGGGTGGTGGACATGAGCCGGTACAGTTCGGTGTCCTTGGGGATGGTGTTGGAGAAGGGCACCAGGGAGCCGCCGATCCGCAGCAGGCCATGGCCCGCCTCGGCGTTGGTGATATACCCCATCTGCGTGTCGGAGATATGGAGCAGCTTGGCAAGCTCCGCCCTGTCGGTGGCCGCCTGGTTGAACAGCAGCAGAAATTCGGAGTTCGCCAGCATGAGCCGGGCCGTCTCGGATTTCAGACATTCCTCGATGTTCTGCGTGGCCGCCGTCATAGGGGCGGCGTACTTTCTGAACCGCTTCCACGCCCGGTACAAAAACTCCCCGGAGTAGTGGTATTTGAAGTACAGGTATACCTCGTCCAAAAATACCCATGTGTATTTGCCCCGCTTGCGGTTCTCCATGACGCGGTTCTGGATGGCCTCCAGGGTGACGACCAAAGCGGTGGGGCGAAGCTGCTCCCCCATCTCATAGAGGTCCAGCACCACGATCCGGCTGTCCATGTTCACGTTGCCGGGGTGGGCGAACACATTCAAGCTGCCCTCGGTGATCAGCTCGGCGGCCAGGGCAATTTCCCGCGCCTCCGGGTCCACCTGCCGCATGACTTCGTTCCGCCAGTCGGTCAGGAGGGGCATGGGAGCCCGGCCCCGGTTGCTGAAATAATTCTGGTACACGTTGGCGGTGCAGCGGTCAATGATGGATTTATGGCTGCCGGACAGACGGCCCACCCCCATCTGCTGCTCCAAAATGCTGGTGATGATCTCGGACTTCATGGCAATGGGGTTTTCCCCGTCCCCATAATCCTCCGTCACTTCCAGGGGGTTTATGTGGTGCCTGCTGTTGGGGGAGATTTCAATGACCTCCCCGCCCAGGGCGCGGGCCAGGGGCCCATATTCGCGCTCGGCGTCGATGATGATAATATCGTCCCCGGTGGCGAGGGCCACGTTCTGGATCGTGGA
>CATLHC010000173.1 GCA_949948775.1 uncultured Oscillospiraceae bacterium | reverse complement strand
GAGCAACCACAGAGTGGTTCCCCTGCCCCAGGCAGACCACTTGACCCGCCCCCCACATCAGGTCCACCGCCCGTTCCAGGGCGGTCTCCGAAAGCATGTGGTAGGCGTTATTCAGCGCATCCTGGGCGGCGTAGAGCACCTTGCTCATCAGCTGGCCCGGAGAGTCCTCCTGGGTAATCTCCCCGCCGGACCGGTTTGGGTCCGTCTCGGCGGGCAGCGCCGCCCGGGCCAGCTCCAGCTTAAAATCGTTAAATCCCGCCAGCCTCAGCTTCCGGCAGAACAGCGACACCGTGGACACCGCCACCTCGCACTCCGCGCTCAGATCGGTAATGCTGATATACTGCGTCTCCTTCTGATGCTCCAGCACATAGTCGGCAATCTTTCGCTCTGAGCGGGTAAAGTTCTCATACTCTTGCAGCATCAGCGCCACGATGTTCTTTCCCACGGCGCACCTCCCAACAATCCTCTTATCTGCTCTGCAAAATCTCGCCGATCATCTTGTCCACCAGAATCATGCTGCGGGGCATGTGGAAGGGTCCCTTAAAGGTGCTGCCCTTGGTGGATGGCTGCGTGGGCAGGCCGTCCCGGCGAAGGTAGCCGTACCACTCGCCGTACTCGGCGTCGGCAAAGTGGGCCTTGCAATAGTCCAGGGTCTTATAAAACCAGTCCAAATACCGCTCCTCGCCGGTGTCGCGGTAGAGCATTATAGAGGCGATCAGAATCTCGTTGTGGGGCCACCACAGCTTCATATCGTGCTCATAGGCCTCAGGCGGCTTGCCCAAGCAATCGGTAAAGTACAGCAGTCCGCCGTACTCCTTGTCCCACCCGGCCTCAATGGCCCAGTCAAACATCTGGGCCGCCTTTTTCACCAATTCCCTGTCTCCGGTGCGCTGGGCATGCTCCAGCAGGAACCACACGCCCTCGATGTCGTGGCCGGGGTTGACGGTGCGGCCCTCGGTGTAATACAGCCGGGGGGAGCCGTCCACATCCACGTTCTCCAAGGTACACTTCAGCTCCGGCTTCACATGATACCGAAAGATCTCGTCCACGCACTTCTGCGCCCGCTCCTCATACAGGGCCTTCCGCTCCGGGTCCGTACGCAGCAGGACGCCGGTGACATTTAAAATGATCATGGGCGTGCCGAAGGCCCGGCCGCTCCGGGTCTGCGAAATGGTCTTGGGTCCCATGCCCACGGGGTCCGCCCCGCCCTGGCTCAAATCCCAATAGAGGTCATAGCACTTCCGCGCCCGCTCCAGCCGGGATCTCTCCCCCGTCACACCGTAGTACTCGGCGTTGGCAATAGCGCAAAACGCCTCGGAGAAGTAGTACCGCCGCTGGCGCAGAGGCTTTCCTTCGGCGGTGACGGTGAAATACATCCGGTCCCCTGCCTCATGGTTAAAGCAGTGGGCCTCCATAAAGTCCAGACAGCTCTTTGAGGCGTCCAGCCACTCCTGCCTGACCCCGTAGTTCTGGCACAAAAAGGCAAATATCCAGCCGCAGCGGCCCTGCATCCAAACGCTCTTGTCCGTGGAGTAGATCTCCCCCTTGCGGTCCAGGCAGGTGTACACCCCGCCATGCTCTCGGTCCATGCCATGCTCCAGCCAGAAAGCGGCAGAGCGTTCCAGTTCGCCTTTCACCCAGGACTGGGCGTCCAGCAGTTTTTGCCGGTCCATACATCATCCTCTTTTCTCTATTTTCCGTCCCCTGCACAGGGGGTCCGAAAGAGTCCTTTGGAGCTTCACTGCCGCCGCAGGCGAAACTGCAATCTGTTTTGGGGC
>CATLHC010000172.1 GCA_949948775.1 uncultured Oscillospiraceae bacterium | reverse complement strand
CGGTCACACCCCAGGCGTCGTAGTAGGTGCCGCAGTAATGGACGGATGTTCCGAAATACGCGGCCAGCGCCTCGGCGGCCTGCCTGCGGGTGATGCCCGTCATCTCCACCTCCACACCGAAGCATTGGTCCTTGATGCCGATCTCACTCATGCGGCCGCATCCTCCCTTCGGAGCTGTTCATCCACCGCCCGGATTCGGCGGCCTATGGCCTCAATCACATTGACGGTGACAGAATTGCCCGCCTGTTTATACGCCTGAGCGTCCGAGGTGATGGCCAGCAGGCGGTCGATCTGATCTTCTGCGAAGCCTTGGAGCCGGAGACACTCCCTGGGCATGAGGCGGCGGATACGCCCGCCCCGTTCCACGATGCCCTGCACACTGGCGGCGTCATGGGCCAGCTTGCTCACCCGGCCCGCTCTGGTTCTGCTGTTTGGAAAGCCCAGATCCACGCTGTCGCCGGGGGCGGCCTCCGCATAGCCCTGTTTGGTTCCCTCTTTGATCAGCAGCACCCCGGATCGCTCGGCTCTGTGGTTGGAAAGGGTGGTCTGCCCGTACCGGGCGGTGAGGCACCGGGCGGTATCGGTCCGCCGGGGTTCCCCAACAGACAGATCCACAAAGGCGGCGTCAGGCGGAATCAGGTACAGTCCGGTTTTGGCTCCGGTGCCGCCTGAGCCTGCGGTTTGGGTGCAGGCGACTCCTGCGATATCGTAGACCCGGTATCCCTGCGCTCCTCCAATGAGCTGTATAAGAGCCTTGCCGTCATTTCCGGGGAGAGGAAATACCTGGCCGGCGCATCGGGGATCAAGATATCCGACAAGGAACAGCCTTTTCCGCGATTGAGGAGTCCCGTGGTCTGCGCTGTTGCACACATTCCATTCGAGACCATACCCCAGCTCATGAAGCGCGGCGAGGATGGTCGCAAACGCCTGTCCCTGGTCATGCTGTAAAAGGCGGGGAACATTTTCAAGCAGCAGATACGCAGGCTTTCGGGCTTCAGCCAGTCGGGCAATCTCAAAGAAGAGAGTTCCTCTGGGGTCAGCGAAGCCAAGTCGATTTCCTGCCGCTGACCAAGATTGACAAGGAAATCCGCCGCAAAGCAGGTCGAAGTCCGGCATTCCGCCGGGGTCAATTTCTCTGGCGTCTGGATAGTATACTTCCTCCTCTCCGATGTCATGGATGGCACGGTAGCTGGCGTCGGCGTACTTGTCGATCTCGCAGTGGCCAACGCATTGGAAGCCCCCGGCCCGGTCCAGTCCGGCCCGGAAGCCGCCGATCCCCGCGAACATATCAAAATAGCGGATCAGATCATTCGTCACCTCCATCATTTTGCAGCGCAAGCAGAAAGCCGAGGACATTGTCATCCAAGTCCCCAGCCCCCTGCGGCTGCTCGGTTTTTTCTTTTACAGAGATAAATTTCACGCTGTGCAGTTCCTCCCGGATGACCGCGCGGATCTCCTCCAGCAGAGCGTCCCGTTTATAGCCCTTGCAGATCATCCGGCACACAGCGTCCGTCCGCTGTCCAGCGGGGATAGCCCGGATGATTCCCCACGCCTCCCGCTGGTGGGGAGCGGAGAGGTTGAGGGAGAGGTTCACTCTCCGCTTTTCAGGCATTGCCAACGGCCCGCGACAACTGGCCCACAAGGCGCTCGTAGCCCTTGGCGTTCAGACATACGTTATCCAAGATAAGCGGGCGGCACAGGCCGTCTGTGGCCCCAACGTGGCGTTTCAGCAGCGCGGCCCCGCCGCCCAGGAAGACGGCGGGCATGGCACGGGCGTCCAGCCCGCTCTCCGCGATGGCGGACAGCAGGCGGCGGACGTAGGCCCCGGCCTCCCGATGGATGATCTCCCTGGCCTGTTCGCCCATGCTGCCTGCCTCACTCCGGAGGACACTTTCGATCTGCGCCGCCGTCATGGACAGGCCCAGGGC
>CATLHC010000171.1 GCA_949948775.1 uncultured Oscillospiraceae bacterium | reverse complement strand
GACCCGCTGATTCAAGGGGACTTCGCCCGGTTGTTCGTGGGCATGCCCGTGGACCCGCCCTTCAACAAATCCCATGTGGAGGTCTCCTACCTGGAGCCCGCCGCCGCGCCCCACTACTTCTGCCAGCCAGTCGAAGGGACCCTCCCCCGGGAGGGCACCGACGAGGCCGCCACGGACACCCGCGTTCTGGCCCTTCTGGGGGTGGAGCCGAAGGTGGGCGCGAAATTCACCATTTCCTTCTACCTTGACGAAAACACCTCCAGCCGGAAGCTGGTCACCCGGACCTTCACCCTCTCGGGATGGTGGGAGTACGACAGCGCCCTGGTGGCCAGCAATGTGCTCCTGCCCCGCTCCGCCGCCGAGGAGTTAGGTGCCCAGGGCAGCGGGGACCCCTACTCCATGACCGGAGAATGGAACCTGGACATGATGTTCAAAAGCGACCTCCAGATCGAGGAGAATATCCTTCAGATCCTGGAGAACCACGGCTATCAGCACGACGACCCCCAGGGGGAGAATTACTTGAAAATCGGCGTCAACTGGGGCTACTCCGGGGCCCAGCTTTCCAACAGCTTTGACAACTCCACGCTGATCGCCATTGTGGTCCTCCTGCTGCTGATTATTTTCACGGGCTATCTGATTATTTACAACGTCTTCCAGATCTCCGTCACCAACGATATCCGGTTTTACGGCCTTTTGAAAACCATCGGTACCACCGGAAAGCAGTTAAAGCGCATCGTCCGCCAGCAGGCCCTTCTTTTGAGCCTCATCGGCATCCCCATCGGCCTTCTGATGGGCTTTGTCATCGGCAACAAGCTCACCCCGGTCATCATGGCCCAGCTGAGTTATAAAAACGCCTTCGTTTCCTTCAACCCCCTGATTTTCATTGGAGCGGCGGTGTTTGCCCTGCTGACCGTGTTCCTCTCCTGCGCCCGTCCGGGCCGCGTGGCGGCGCGGGTCTCCCCGGTGGAGGCCGTGCGCTACACCGAGGGCGGCGGGACGAAAAAGGCGCGGAAGCGGGAGAAGGTCCGCAAAGCCCAGAGCGGCGCGTCCCTTCCGGGCATGGCCTGGGCCAACCTGGGCCGGAGCCGGGGGAAAACCCTGGTGACGGTCATTTCCCTGACGTTGGCAGTGGTGCTGGCCACGATTACCTACACGTTCTCCACCGGCTTCGACATGAACAAGTACCTGGCCCATAACGCCGACGTGGACTTTATCCTGGGGGACGCGGCCTACTTTCAAACCAGCGGCGGTTTCCGCACCGCCGATCAGGCGGTGCCGGAGATCATCATCTCCGACGTGAGCGCCCGGAGCGGCGTGGAGGAGAGCGGACGGGTCTACGGCGGCGTCTCCGCCACGAAGCAGTTTGTCACCGAGGACTGGCTCCGGATGGGCTATGGAACGTATAATACCCCGGAGGTTGTGGATGAAATCATCGCGGGAACGGCCCGGCTGCCCAGCGGGCTTCTGGAGGCCGGCGTGCAGATGTACGGCATGGAGGACTTTCCCCTGAGCCTGCTGGACGTGCTGGAGGGAGACCTGGCCCCCCTGTCAGACCCCAGCCAAAAGGCCATCGCCGCCGTGTACCTGGCCGACGACTATAACGCCACCCAATGGGACAGCAATTGGGCCAAGCTGGGGGACACCGTGACCATCCGCCATATCTATGAGATGGAATACTTCTACCGGGACACCGGGGAAATTATTGAGGACGTGGACGCCGCCATCGAGGGAAACCGCCCCTGGGGAGAGCGGGCCAAGGTCTATGAGGACATCGACTACACCGTCTGCGCCCTGGTGCAGGTTCCCAGTAGCATCTCCTACCGCTATCGGGTTGTGGGCTGCGATGGTTTCATCCTGGGGGCGGAGCGGTTCAAACAGGACACCGGCACCGACAGCGTCATGACCTATCTCTTCAACACCACCGACGAGGCGGAG
>CATLHC010000170.1 GCA_949948775.1 uncultured Oscillospiraceae bacterium | reverse complement strand
TTAACTCGAACCTTATCCCGAACTCGAGCCCGAGACGGAACACTAACCAGAGCCGGAACCCGAACCCACCACTGACCGCCAGCCCGCACCCAACCCAAACGATCTTACGGTCATGAATGTAATGGAGGCCCTGGTAGAGGAAAAGGCCCCCCGGTATATTAAGATGTTTGGGCTGTGCCCCTGCGAACGCTGTGCGGCAGATGTGAAAGCCCTGACGCTGACCAATCTCCAGCCTGCGTACATCGTCCGCCGCCGGGCGGAGGCCCACGCCATGCTTACCGTCTACGAGAGCCGCTACAACAGCACAATTTTTGCCCAGCTGACCCGCGCCTGCAAGATCGTCATGGACAGCCCCCGGCATGACCGTGAATCTTCCCTTCTGTAGACAGCTTCTTTTCCTCCGCGCGGAAAAAGGCCGAACCCTGTTTGGGGTTCGGCCTTCCGCTTTTGATCGAAGTCAATTACTCTTCCGCCGCAGCTGCGCCCGTACTCATGAGCTGCTGCCAAATCTGGTTAACGCTGTCAAGACACTGGAAGTAAATCTCCGGCAGCCGGTCCATAGGCAGCCCAAGCTCCTCACCCAGGCGGTTGATAATGGACCAGTCCGCCCGCTCGTAGGCCAGGATCAGATCATACAGCATTCCGCAGCGGCCCGTATGGTTGAGCAGCGCCTCCTTGATGTATGTGGAAATGGCAACCTCCGCCAGAATATCCTCCAACGGAGCGGCAATCAGGAACTGCAAGGTAGAGAACATTCCCATCAGATAGGCGTCGTTGCGGTTGATGGGCATATTCTTGGCATACCGCATCAGCTCGCTGGCAAAGCTGGCCCGGGTGAAGGATAGCTTCAGCATCTCCTCCTGATTCTCGTCCAGCTCCCCCTTTTCGGTGCTGCATCCCATCAGATAAATCCACTGACGCAGCTGTCCCAGGCCCAGAATGGTCACCGCCTGGTGTACGCTGGTGGCCCGGTTGCGCAGAGCGAAATACGCGGAGTTCACAATCCGCAGCAGGCTGTAGGTCAGCGCCGCGTCCATGGAGATGATCTCCTCGATTTCTCCCACCTCCGGCTCATCCTTGGTGATGGCCACCAGCAGCCGGAAGAAATTGCTCTGCAGATAGCTGCTGGAATGAACGGCAGTAAACATCTGCTCGGCGGCATAGCGTCCGGACATCGCGTCCGCTCCCAGGATAAACGCCTTCTGATACAGGTCCTCGTCATCCACGCCGGTCACAATGCACTTCTTGCCCATGCTGTGAACCATCTCCGTCAGCCGCTTGACACTGCTGTCCTCGGCGTGGTGGAGATCCACCATCACATAGTCAAAATGGCGCAGGTTGGAGATATAGCGGGGCGCGAACTGAAAGTCCTTCACCGCGATCATGTATCCCTCCTGGTGGTAGCGCTCCAGAAAACGCATGGCCAGCGGGTGAATAATGGCGCTCTCGGACACCTCAATCACCAGATCCTCCGGAGCAAAGAGCTTCGGGGTGTTTTTCATCAGCAGATTGGTGGTGAAGGTCATGAAATTCAGTCCGCCCTTCAAGGTCTTGTCTCCGGCCTGTGTGAGGAAATTATAGATGGTCTCCGCAGCCAGGAAATCCTGACCGTTCTCCTCATTATATCCGTAGTTCTCGCCGGTATAGCGGATCTCGTACCCCAGGATCGAGCCCTTGAGGTCCTTGATGGGCTGGCGGACAATATATTTGGTCTTTGGGATTTTGGCCATAGCGCGCTATTCCTTCCTATCTGTTCTGGGAAGCAGACTGCTCCAGCAGGTGATCCATCACGTCCACCAGATGCCCGATCTCCGGCTTGGTCAGCTGTTCGTCGGCGCCCAGCTGCCGGCCCTTGATCCGCATCTCCTCACTGATGAGGGAGGAGAAGATGATGAGAGGAATGTTCTTGAAACGGGGACTGTCCTTCACCAGTTTGGTCAGCCTGTGTCCGTCCATCTGAGGCATTTCGATGTCGGTAATA
>CATLHC010000169.1 GCA_949948775.1 uncultured Oscillospiraceae bacterium | reverse complement strand
AAGGTGGGGATGGCAGGCGGATCTCTGTGGATTTCTACGGGTTCTATTGAAGGCAAGGCATATGGCCGTATCTGTTATTTGATCATTCTTGATGAGGGGGAATTTCGGTGCGCAGATGGTTCTGTGTACCAATGACAGCCCTGTTTCTACTGCTGGCGGCCTGTGCCGGCGGTGGAACAGGGGAAACGGAGACGGTGGATCTGCGTCAGCGCTACCATGACATGGAGGGCTGTGTTATGGAGGCGGCTGTGACCTGCGGACAGGAGGGGCTGGAGTGGTCCGCCGTACTAAGGTGTGAATATGTGCCGGGGGGAGAGAGCACCGTGGAGGTGCTTGAACCGGCCTCTATCGCCGGGATTAAGGCAGTGCTCAGCGACAGTGATTGGCGGATTGAGTACGAGGACGCATGCTTGAACGCGGGACCTCTGAGCAGCGAGGAGATCAGTCCCGCGGCCTGCCTGCCGCGGCTGATGAGCGCGCTGCGGGACGGCTGGCTGCTGGAAGAGAACCAGGAGGATTGGAACGAGACGCCCTGTCTGCGGCTCACCGTGGACCAGAGCGGCCTTCAGGACGGGAAAATTGTCTCTACACTCTGGCTGCGGCAGGAGGATGGAACGCCGCTGCGGGGCGAAATTGCCGTGGACGGAGAAATGATTTTGACAGCGGACTTTACGAGCTTTGTTTTTTATGATACAATCAATCCAGAACAGTGATTGTATCCCGGATCCAAATCAGGTCTCGCTGAGATGGCCGCTGGGGTCTTCCCTGTTATAGCTGCGGAGCGGATATGATAACACAATACAGACTCGCTGTAGAGCCGAAGACGGCATGAGGAGTCCCCGGCCGGTGAGAGAGCATAAAGGTGGCCCTGCGGAATGGATGACGCGATTTTGAGAAGGACTTGGGCGGAGATTGACCTGGACGCCCTGTCCCACAATTATAATCAGGCCCGAAGGTGTATCGGCCCTAAAGTGAAGTATCTTGGCGTGGTGAAAGCGGACGCCTATGGCCACGGTGCGCTGCAGATCGCCGCCAAGCTGGAGCTGCTGGGGGCGGATTATCTGGCTGTCTCCAGCTTGGACGAGGCGCGGGAACTGCGCCAGGGAGGGATTTTGGCTCCCATTCTGATCCTGGGTCACACCCCGCCGGAGATGGTGCCTCAGCTGATCGCCCACAACATCACTCAGGCGGTGTCTGCCCAGGCCAAGGCGGAGGCCTACAGTGAAGCTGCTTCCGCCTGCGGGGGAAGGCTGAACGTTCACATTAAAGTGGATACCGGCATGTCCCGTCTGGGCTTTCTGGTGCGGGATGGGCATTTTGAAAGTGGTGTGGAGGCGATTGCCCGGTCCTGCGCCCTTCCCAATTTGGAGGCAGAGGGGATCTTTACCCATTTCTCTGTGGCCGACGAGGACGATGACGGCAGCGAGGCATACACCCGGGAGCAGTTTGAGATTTTTAATCGGGTATTGGATGCCCTGTCGGCAAAGGGAAGGACCTTTGTCCTGCGGCACTGTGCCAACAGCGGCACCTTAGCCCGCTATCCGGAGATGTACTTCGATATGGTCCGCCCCGGCATTGCCCTGTATGGCGCGGGAGCGGACCGGAAGAGATTGGGCCTCCAGCCGGTAATGACGCTGAAATCCAGCGTCTCAACCATTAAGATTTTTGATCCGGCGACGGATGTCAGCTACGGGCGGACCTTCCGTACTGCGGAGAAGACTCGTGTGGGGGTGCTGCCCATCGGCTATGCCGACGGGTTGTTTCGAGGACTTTCCAACCGTATGGCGGTGCGGACCGCCTCCGGCCCCGCCCCTGTTTTGGGCAGGATCTGTATGGACATGACCATGGTGGATCTCACGGACCTGCCGGATGTCCACGTCGGCGACGAGGTGGAGATCTTTGGACAGCGCCAGCCGGCGGACGATCTGGCGGAAGTGCTGGGGACCATCCCCTATGAGTTGACCTGTGCGGTCAGCAAACGGGTGCCCCGCCTGTATATCCAGGGGGGCCGGGTTATGGAGAGAAGTCTGC
>CATLHC010000168.1 GCA_949948775.1 uncultured Oscillospiraceae bacterium | reverse complement strand
GGCGATTGGTGCGGCTTCCCGCATTGACGGCACCCGGCTTTTGGTATATCATAGCCATATGGACTGGTGAACTTCCCCGGGGGAGACGGCCCCGGGGCGGTATCGTTTCATGAAGGAGGGTTTGTGATGCTGTACATCGGGATCGACCTGGGCACGTCGGCCTGCAAGCTGCTGCTGGTGGACGGGGACGGCGCGGTGCTCAACGAGGTGACAAAGGAGTATCCGTTGTCCTTTCCCCAACCGGGGTGGAGTGAGCAAAACCCCGAGGACTGGTGGCGGGCGGTCGTGGACGGCGTGCCGGAGCTGTTGCGCGGCTTTGACGCCGCCCAGGTGGCGGGCGTCGGCGCGGGCGGGCAGATGCACGGACTGGTGGCGCTGGACGGAAATGATGAGGTCATCCGCCCCGCCATCCTGTGGAACGACGGGCGGACGGCGGCCCAGGTGGACTACCTCAACAGCGAGGTGGGCCGGGACAAGCTGAGCGCCTGCACCGCCAACGTCGCCTTTGCGGGCTTCACCGCACCCAAGCTGCTGTGGATGCGGGAACACGAACCAGATTTGTTTGCCAAGATCCACAAAATCATGCTCCCGAAAGACTACATCAACTACAAGCTCACCGGCGTTCACTGCACCGACTACTCCGACGCCTCTGGGATGCTGCTGCTGGACGTGGAGCACAAGTGCTGGTCAAAGGAGATGTGCCAGATCTGCGGCGTCGCCGAGGAACAGCTCCCCAGGCTGTACGAGAGCTGGGAGGTGGTGGGCACCCTGAAAGCCGATGTGGCCCAGGTGCTGGGCCTGCCCGCTACCGTGAAGGTGTGCGCCGGGGCGGGGGACAACGCCGCTGCTGCTGTCGGCACCGGCACTGTGGGGGCCGGCGGCTGCAACATCTCCCTGGGCACCTCTGGCACCATATTTATTTCGTCGGACAAATTTGGCGTGGATCCCAACAACGCCCTCCACGCCTTCGCCCACGCCGATGGCGGCTGGCACCTGATGGGCTGTATGCTGTCCGCCGCGTCCTGCAACCAGTGGTGGTGCGGGGACATTTTGGGTACAAAAGACTATCCAGCGGAGCAAAAAGCGATCACAGAGGACAAATTGGGCCGGAACCCGGTGTTCTTCCTGCCCTACCTGATGGGGGAGCGATCCCCTATCAACGACACCGACGCCCGGGGTGCGTTCGTGGGTATGAGTATGGATACTTCCCGCGCTGACCTCACCCAAGCGGTGCTGGAGGGGGTGGCCTTCGCCATCCGGGACAGCTTCGAGGTGGCAAAGAGCCTGGGCATCGCCATCCCCCGGAGCATGATCTGCGGCGGCGGGGCCAAGTCCCTCCTCTGGCGGACAATTTTTGCCAACGTGCTGGGCATCCCCTTAGACCTGCCCCAGACCGAGCAGGGCCCGGGGTACGGCGGGGCGGTGCTGACCATGGTGGGCTGCGGGGCGTTCGAGAGCGTCCAGTCTGCCTGTGACGCGCTGGTCCAGGTGGCGGGCACGGTGGAGCCAGACCTGGAACTCACCGCCCGGTATGAGGAGCGGTATCGCAAATTCCGGGCCATCTACCCGGCGCTGAAAAACGTGTTTCCCATCTTAAAATAAGGAGAAATCGCCATGAAAAACATCCCTGATGTAAAGCTGGGCCTCATCGCCGTGAGCCGGGACTGCTTCCCTGTCGCGCTGTCCGAGCGCCGCCGCGCCGCCATCAAAGCCGCCTATGCGGGCGACCTCTACGAATGCCCCGTGACAGTGGAGAACGAGCAGGATATGCTCAAAGCCGTGGCGGACGTAAAGGCGGCGGACTGCAACGCCCTGATGGTGTTCCTGGGCAATTTCGGCCCGGAGACCCCCGAAACCCTCATCGCCAGGAATTTCGACGGCCCCTGTATGTACGTGGCCGCCGCCGAGGGGGACGGCGACCTCATCAATGGCCGGGGCGACGCCTACTGCGGGATGCTGAACTGCTCCTACAACCTGGGGATGCGGCATTTGAGCGCCTACATCCCCGAGTACCCCGTGGGCACCGCCCAGGATATCGCCAAGATGATCACCGACTTCGTGCCCATCGCCCGGGCGGTCATCGGTGTGAAGAATCTGAAAATTATCACCTTCGGCCCCCGACCCCAGGACTTCTTTGCCTGCAACGCTCCTATCAAAGGCCTGTATGAGTTGGGCGTGGAGGTGGAGGAGAACTCTGAG
>CATLHC010000167.1 GCA_949948775.1 uncultured Oscillospiraceae bacterium | reverse complement strand
CATTATTAAAAAAAATCATCCAGGAAAAACATGATGTTCATGAGCAGTATGCCAACAAACAAATTTGCAGGGTGTCCCCTTCTGAAAAGTGACCACTTTTTATCCTTGGGCAGCTTGCTGTGGAGATAAGCGGCGATCCCGGCGCACAGCGTCATGGGCAGCAGCGCAAAAGGAAAAGCGGTTCGGAAAGCGGGAACTTTGATGGCCACTCCTAACTCCACCACCGCGCCCAGGCCAGCGATATACTCATATTTTTCGTACGTTTCCAAGCCCTCCACCCCGCTCGCCCTGCCCTGAAAAGGGAAGCTGATACAAAAAAACGCCCTGCCGCCAAAATTTCTCTTGACGCGGGACGGCAAATATGGTATCATAAACTGCTTTTATGCACAGGCGGCTGTAAAAGGCCCTTCCCACCTAATATGGTGAGTATAGCATAGTTGCACAAAGAACGCAAGAGGAAATTTCAAGTATGTGAAAACAGCTCCGGGCGTGTCGGTCATTTGCCGCCCCCCGGACGCACGTAAATTTTGACGAAGTGGAGCGTGATTGGCAAATGGCGAGAGCGGTCAAAGACGTCTGGTACGGCAAGACCCACCGCAAGAGCTTCGCCCGAACCGACGAGATCCTGGAGATGCCCTACCTTCTGGAAATCCAGAAGAAGTCCTACCAGTGGTTTCTGGAGGAGGGACTCCAGGAGGTATTCAACGATGTGGACTCCATCACCGACTACGCGGGCAACCTGGAGCTTTCCTTCATCAGCTTCTCCATGGACGACCCTCCCAAGTACACCATTGAGGAGTGCAAGTCCCAGGACATGAACTACGCCGCCCCCATGAAGGTGCAGGTCCACCTGCGCAACAAGGCCACCAACGAGATCAAGGAGCAGTCCATCTTCATGGGCGACTTCCCCATCATGACCGACGCGGGCACCTTCATCATCAACGGCGCGGAGCGGGTCATCGTGTCCCAGCTGGTGCGCTCCCCCGGCGTGTACTTCGCGCGCAACGCGGACAAGGCCGACAACATCACCTACGCCGCCACCGTCATCCCCTACCGCGGCGCCTGGCTGGAGTATGAGACCGATCTTTCCAACGTGTTCTATGTCCGCATCGACAAAAACCGCAAGCTGCCCGTCACCTGCCTGATCCGGGCCATCGGCCCCCGCACCGACGCGGGCATCATCGACCTATTCGGCGAGGATCCCCGTATTTTGGCCACGCTGGAGAAGGACGCCTGCAAGAGCTACGAGGAGTCCATGCTGGAGATCTACCGGAAGCTGCGCCCCGGCGAGCCCCCCACGGTGGACTCCGCCGAGAGCCTGCTCAATTCCCTGTTTTTCGACCCCCGGCGGTACGACCTGTCCGGGGTTGGCCGGTACAAGTTCAACAAGAAGCTGGCCATCTGGACCCGCCTGTCCGGCCAGAAGCTGGGCGCCCCTGTAGCCAACCCCGCCACCGGCGAGATCGTGGCCGAGGCCGGCGAGGTACTCACCCGGGAGCGGGCCAGGGAGCTGGACGAGCTGGGCGTCAACGAGGCCGTGGTGGAGGTGGACGACCTTCACACCGGCGTGCATATGGTGAAGGTGTTCTCCAACGGCATGGTGGACATGTCCAAGTTCGTGGACTTCGACCCCGCCCAGGCGGGCGTCACCGAGAAGGTGTGCGGCCGGGTGCTGAAGGAGCTTCTGGAAAAACGTGAGGCGGAGAATCTCAGCCAGGAGGACTTCTTTGACCTGATCCATGACAATATGGACGCCCTGATTCCCAAGCACATCACCGTGGACGACATCATGGCCTCCATTAACTACCTCAACTGTCTGGCCTTCGGCGTGGGCGTGCCCGACGACATCGACCATCTGGGCAACCGCCGCCTGCGCTGCGTGGGTGAGCTGCTGCAAAACCAGTTCCGCATCGGCTTCACCCGCATGGAGCGGGTGATCCGGGAGCGCATGACCATTCAGGATTTGGACATCGTGACGCCCCAGTCCCTCATCAACATTCGGCCCGTCACCGCCGCCATCAAGGAGTTCTTCGGGTCCAGCCCCCTGTCCCAGTTCATGGACCAGACCAACCCCCTGGCCGAGCTGACCCACAAGCGCCGCCTGTCCGCCCTGGGCCCCGGCGGCCTGTCCCGTGACCGGGCCTCCTTCGACGTGCGGGACATCCACTACTCCCACTACGGCCGCCTGTGCCCCATCGAGACGCCGGAAGGTCCCAACCTCGGCCTGATCTCCTACCTGGCCTCCTACGCCCGGGTGAACCGCTACGGCTTCATCGAGACCCCCTACCGCAAGACGGAGAAGATCCTGGACGAAAACGGCAGGTG
>CATLHC010000166.1 GCA_949948775.1 uncultured Oscillospiraceae bacterium | reverse complement strand
GTGGCGCTGATCAAGCAGATCCATGACGGGCTGGAAAAGCAGGCCAACAACTCCTTGCGTTCCCAAGACCTTACCATGTCCCAAGTCGGTGTGCTGATTGAGCTCCGCTTTTCGCCGGAAAAACAGATGGCGCTGAAGGAACTGGAGCGGCGGCTCCATGTGGCGCAGTCTACCGCCGCCGGGATTGTGGCTCGGTTGGAGCAAAAGGGGTTTGTGGAGGGATTCGGAGATGCCAACGACCGCAGGATCAAAATGCTCCGCATTACCCCCGCAGGGGAGGAGTGCTGCCGGCTTGCAGACCAGCATATGGCGGCATTTGAAGAAAACTTGCTCACTGGCTTGACCGAAGCCGAACGCACGACATTTGTTGCTCTGCTGGAACGGGTAGCAGGCAACTTGAAATGAATGTCCGCCGGTTGACGGGCATTTATTTCAAATAAATCAACAGCATGGTATTAACAGTAAGCTGACGATTACATTAAGGAGGATTTTTATGAACAACTCGAAAGCGGTGGAACTCTTTGAGAAAGCCCCTGTGTCCCAAGCCGTATTGAAAAACGCCCTGCCCGCCATGGCCGCGATGCTGATGGTGCTGATTTACAACCTGGCGGACACGTTCTTTATCGGCCGGACCCATGACGCGCTCCAGGTGGCGGCGGGATCTCTGGCGATGCCCGTATTCCTGATGTTCATGGCCGTTGGTACAGTGTTTGGTATGGGCGGCACTTCGGTGATCTCCCGGGCGCTGGGACAGGGCCGGATGGAGTACGCCAAGAAGGTCTGCTCGTTCTGTATGTGGGGATGCGTCGTAGTCGGCGTAGTCATGTCAGCGCTTTTCCTCATTTTTATGGATGAAATTCTCTCCCTGGTAGGAGCCAGCCCCGACACCTGGGACTACGCAAGATCCTATCTTACCATCGTCAGCCTAGGCGGGCCCTTCGTGCTGATCTCCAACTGCTATTCCAATGTGGTTCGTGCCGAGGGCCGGTCCAGCCAAGCCATGATGGGGCAAATCATAGGTAACTTGCTGAATGTCGTTCTTGACCCGATCATGATACTCGGTTTTGGCTGGAATATCGCAGGCGCGGCAATCGCGACGGTGATCGGGAATGTGGCCGGTGCGCTCTACTACATCCTCTATTTCGCGGGGGGCAAATCCACCTTGAGCGTCAGCCTGAAGGACTTTACGCTGAAAGACCAGGTGTGCAGCGGCGTTCTGGTGATCGGCGTTCCGGCGGCGCTGGGCTCCCTGCTGATGAGCGTCTCCCAGATCATCATCAACAGCCAGATGACCCGGTACGACGACATGGCCGTGGCCGGGATGGGGGTTGCCATGAAGGTCGTGACGATTACAGGTATGGTCTGCATGGGGCTGGGGCAGGGCGTTCAGCCGCTGCTGGGCTACTGCGTGGGAGCGAAGCTGTGGGAGCGGTTCAAAAAGGCCCTGCGTTTTTCCCTGGTTTTCGCCCTGGCGCTGGGGGTGGCCCTGACGGTCATTTGCTACCTGTTTGTCCATCAGATTGTGGGGGCGTTCCTGACGGACGCAAGCGCCTATTCCTACGCCGTGCAATTCTCCTGCATCCTCCTGACCACAAGCTCTCTGTTCGGCGTGTTCTATGTGCTGATTAACACACTGCAAGCGATGGGTGCCGCCACTCCCGCCCTGGTGATCAATTTGAGCCGTCAGGGGATCATCTTCATTCCGGCCCTGTTCATTTTGCAGGCGGCGATTGGCATCACCGGCCTTGTGTGGGCGCAGCCGGTGGCGGATATTCTTTCCATCGGTTTGGCGTTGTTCCTCTATGGCCGGGTTTCCCGGAAGAGGATGACAGAGGGTCAAGAGCAAAAAATTTAAGAAAGTCTCCTTTCTTTTAAGTTGTTTTTGAGTATGGCGTCTATACTGATGGCAAGGCTTCCTTCATAGAAGCCAACCGAAAGGAGGCGCCTGTGATGTGTACGCAAAGAGTGGGAATCGCGCTGTTGCTGCTGCTGTTTCTGGCCGGCTGTACCGGCATGGGCACAGCGCCTCTTGAGAAAACAGAGGAAGAAGGGCTTTCTATTGCAGCTTTGTTTCAAACCGAAAACGGAGACGCGCTCCGTGGCAGCGCCGCCTGTTTCTCCACGGAGGCCGCCAGCGAGCACTGTCAAGTGGACAGTGAAGGGATTGTCAGCGTTTCCGGCCTGCCGAGAAGCGGCGAACTGCGGCTGACCTTGGTTGACCCGCAGCAAAAAGAGCAGGGCGCTATGACACTTTCCTTTGGCCAGGGAGCTGTGATAGACGCAAGCACCGGAGAGAACGGCGTGGGACATTTTACCGTCAGAGATGACACCAGCGAAGTAGCGCTGATTTTTGTTCTGACAGAGGACGGGACGCTGCAATGTACCCTTTGGCTGGAAGGAACAGTCCCGCCCAATGCGGATTACCCGCAGAAGGGAGCTTGATTTGGAAAACT
>CATLHC010000165.1 GCA_949948775.1 uncultured Oscillospiraceae bacterium | reverse complement strand
CTGGTTGGCGGCCATAAACCGTTCCAGCGTGTCCCGCCGGATGATGGCCTTCCGGCCCACCTTCAGCACCGGCAGCTTGCCCCAGTCCACCAGCTTCCGCATGGTGTTGCGCCCAATGCCCGTACATTCGGCGGCTTCCTCGATGGTCAGCCCCATTTTAACTGCGCTCATTCTGTACGCCCCTTTCTGTTGAACTTATTTCGCAACTTCAACACCGTTATTATACTTAAACCGCCGCTGCTTGTCAACTTGTTTTAAGTCGTTTCAAAAAATAATTTTAAAAATATATGAAAAATATGGTTGCAATTCAAATCCGACTGTGTTATACTCACACTCGATAGGAGGTGAACTTCTTGGATAACGCAGAAATGCTCACTCCAAAAGAGGTCGGCAAACGTATCAAAGAGCGTAGGAACGAGATCGGTATCTCCATGCCGGAGCTTGGACGGCGGGTGGGGGTCAACAAGTCCACCATCCAGCGGTATGAAACGGATGGGGTCAATCCCAACCGCAGCATGATCATCAACGGCTTGGCGGACGCCCTGCAAACCACCCCGGAATGGCTCACGGGTCTGTCCGAGGAAAAAGAAGTCAAAGATGAGGATGGCCGAACCATCTGCGAGGGAGAGGTTTTAGACCATCTGAACAGCTTCTTGGACGCTGTAAGCAGGACAGTACAGCCGGAAGTCCAGCGGCGGTTCCTCACGTCCACACTTTGCCTGCTGATCGACCTGTTCTCTATCACCGCCCAGCACTACGGCAGGACGCTGAACGAAATCGACCGGCTGGCTGGGGATGAAGCCCTCAAAAAATCTATTCAGCAATACACCATCCACGTTGACGACATCATCGTGCCGGTCTATCGCCGGGAGATGGAAGCTCCTATCGAGGATATGAAGCGGTTCCTGGACGGGCTGTTACATATCTTCGACAAAGGGCGTACCAGGGTAGATACAGTTTACCTGTATAACATCCTGCATGACGCCCAGGTGCGGCTGAACGCCGCCAATGATTCCGTGGCACCTTGACAACATAATATGCCGGGAAAACCCGGCAGAAATGATGGAACGCACATCATACGTCACAGGCCCGATTGCCACGGATAGAAAGGAGCATTTCATCTATGGCAAAAGGTTCTGTACGCAAAAAGGGCAAAAAGTGGTACTACCGCTTCTATGTGGAGGACGAGAGCGGGCGGCAGGTACAGCGGGAGTTCGCCGGGACAGAGAGCAAATCCGAGACGGAGGCCCTGCTCCGCAAGGCGATGGAGGATTACGAGGCGAAAAAATTCGTGGCAAAGTCTGAAAACACCACCGTGGGACAGCTATTGGATATGTGGGTGGAAGAAGAACTGAAGCCCGGAAATCTCAGCAACGGCACCGTGATGGCCTATCAGGGGACGGTCAACCGTATCAAGCAGCACCCCATCGGAAATCGCAAGCTGAAAAGCGTCACCCCCGACCATCTGCAAGCCTACATCGACCTGCTCAGCTTCGGCGGGACAAACCCGGACGGGACAGCGGCAAAGGCGCTCAGCAAAGGGTACTTACGGCAGTATTCAGCAGTCCTGCAAGGGGCGTTCCGCTTTGCGGTGTTCCCCAAGCGGCTCATCAGCTTCAACCCCATGCAGTATGTGGTCTGGCGGGGGAAGAAAGAGGAATACGAGTTGTTCTCCCAGGAGGACGGGGACGCCCCGGCTGTGCCCACCCTCACCCATGAACAGTTCCGGGCGTTGGAGGACTTTCTGAAAAAGAAAGACAACCCGGCCCTGCTGCCCATCCAGATCGCCTACTACACCGGGCTTCGCATTGGGGAGGTCTGCGCCCTCACCTGGCAGGACGTCAACCTGGACGAACAGTACCTCACGGTGCGGCGGAGCATCCGCTATAACGGGGCGAGGCACAAGACGGAGATCGGGGCCACCAAGCGGAAGAAAGTCCGAACCGTGGACTTCTGCGACACGCTGGCGGCGATCCTGCGGAGGGCCAAAAAGGAGCAGATCGGGAACCGCCTGCGCTATGGGGAGCTTTACAGCCTGAACTACTGCACCGAGGTCAGGGAGAAAGACCGGGCCTATTATGAGGTCTACACCCTGCCCAGGACGGCGGATGTGCCGGAGGGGTATAGGGAGCTTTCCTTTGTATGCCTCCGGCCTGATGGGGCCATTGAAACGCCGAGTACGGTGAGTATCATGTGCCGTCAGGCAAAGAAGAAAGTAAAGGGCTTAGAGGACTTCCATTTCCATATGCTCAGGCACACGTTCACCAGCAACCTCCTGTCCAACGGGGCGGCTCCCAAGGACGTGCAGGAGCTGCTGGGCCATGCCGATGTCAGTACCACGATGAACATTTACGCCCACGCCACGAGGGAGGCCAAGCGTACCTCCGCCCGACTGCTGGATAAGGTAGTCTGCGGGGAGTAAAAAAAGTTTCCCTTGTTTCAGCCCATAAGGGCAAAAACAAGGGAAATTACATAAGGTTTGGACATTTAACCTGTGGGATGCCTTGACATATCAGGGTTCTAAAGGGATTTGACGGATAAACTAGAATTTATCTAACTGAAATCTTGCCATAAAACCAGGCGGTGAATCAAGTCGATTTTGAGGCCATTTAGAGTTTGAAAATCAGCTTCTATAACATGCAAAGTATCTTGATCAAACATTCTGCA
>CATLHC010000164.1 GCA_949948775.1 uncultured Oscillospiraceae bacterium | reverse complement strand
CCCCGGGGGGCGGTATTGACAGCCTTCACGCTGAGGATCTTCCCCGTCATGGCGGGGCGGATGACCTTGCCGCCCTGGGCTGCGGGCTGTTCCGCCTTGGCGGGGGCGGCGGGCTTCGCCGCCTGCGCGGGCAGGAAGCTGTAAATCGCCTTGCGCACAGCTTTTGCCATGTCCTCCGCGGAGGTCAGGCGGGCGCCGTAGGCCTGGAGCTTCTCCAGGTTCTCATGCAGCGCGTCCCGCAGGGGGCGGGCCATGTGATAGCCCAATTCCTTCCGCTTCGGGTTGTCCGGGCAGGCTCCGTCCACGGCAACCACCACGTTTTTGCCTTTCAGCAGCCCGCTGAGGATCATAGCCCCGGCGGGGCTGTCCGACATACAGCAGGCCAGATGGGCGGCGGTGTTCACCGTCAGGGCGGGCACCAGGATGGTGTCGAACTCAGCGGCCACCACCTCGGGCGGGCGGTCCGGCGACTCCACCCAGAGCTCTTCCGGCTCCAGAGCGGCCCGCACGGCCTCTTCCCCCGTCACGTACATGGCGCTGCGGGTCATGAGCACATGGTAGGTAAAGCCCTCGCTCCGCAGCTCCTTCAGGCCCTCCAGCGCCGTGGGGACCCCGATGGCCGCGCCGGTGACCACCACCAGCGCCCGCTTCTGCCGGTCCACCAGCTTTTGCAGCACCCGCTCCGCCAGCTCGTCGGCCAGCAGGGCGAGGGCCATGTCTTTACGCTCTTGTTCGGTCAATGGACTTCACCGCCTTTATTCGGTGCAATTCATGGCGATGCCCAGCGGCGTCACCAACAGGGGAGCCGCCGGTTTCACCACGGGTACTTCCAGATACTTTTGGAACACGGTCTCAAACTCGGTAAAGCAGCAGGCGCCGCCCACCACATAGACCGTGTCCACCGGGTATTTCGCCAGGCAGCGCTTGACGATGGCGGCCATTTTCTCCACCACCGGCTTGATCACCGGGAATACGCTGTGCTCCTGGGCCGGGTCCCGCTTCATCAGCTCGGCCTCGTGGGTGTCGCACCCGTGGAAGCCCGCCAGCACCAGCGTCATATGGGTGCCGCCGGTGGGCTCGTCGTCCACGTGGATGACTTTCCCGTCCTTCAAAATGCTGATGCCGGTGGTCCCTCCGCCCACGTCAACCACTGCCCCGTCCGTGATACCCAGCACGGAGGCCGCCGCCGTGGGCTCATCCACGGTGCTGGTGAGGCGGAATCCCGCCGCCTCCACCACGTTGCCGATGGCCTTGACGCTCCCGGACACGATGCCCGGGGGAATGGCGCACCCCGCCGCGTCCAGCCCCACGCCCAGCTGGTCCTCCAGCTCGGCCTTCAGCCGGGTGACGGTGCGCACCGCGCCCATGTAGTCCACCACCACGCCGTCCCGCACCACGGTGGAAGGGTAGGTGATACCGGCTACGGGCCGGTTTTCCCCGTCCACCACGGCCAGCACGATGTTGGCGGTGCCCAAATCCACGCCGGTGCGCAAAGGCCCCGTCCAGGGGTTGTTTCGATGTTCTTCAATGAGGCGCTCAAACTCCAGCAGAGTGTCGTTGCACGCCGCCATGTCATGGCTCATATCCGTTCTCCACCCTCAAAGGTTCTGCCTAGTCCACAATGATGTAGGCCCGGTCGCCGTTCTTCACGCCAAAGGCGTTGGCCTCGTCCACGTCGATGTGCATCTCCGGCGCAAACTGCTCGGACACGCGGATGAGCACATTGTGGAGGATGCCGCCCCGCAGGCCGCCGATCTCCACCTTCACCATCTGCTTATCCCTCACGCCAATGCGCTGGGCCGTCTCCGGATCCAGGTGGATGTGGCGCAGGGCGGCGATGGTGCCGGTGTCCTTTTCAATGGTCCCCTTGGGGCCCACGATGGTCAGGCCGGGCGTTCCCTCAATCTTGCCGGACTCCCGGATGGGGGGCCGCACACCCAGGGCAAAGCCGTCGGTGACGGAGATCTCCATCTGGGAGGCGCTCCGCAGGGGGCCGAGCACGCGCACGCGGCCCAGCTCCCCCTTGGGTCCATGGAGGGTGACGGTTTCCTCAGCGGCGTACTGGCCCGGCTGGCCCAGCTCCTTTTTGAAGGTCAGCTCGCTGTCCTGCCCAAACAGGATGTCCATGTCCGCCCGGTCCAGGTGGATGTGCCGGTTGGATACCCCGATGGGCACCGAGCGCTGGAACTTCTCCAGCTCCTCGACCACCAGCCTAGTGACCAGGGCCACGAACATCTCATAGGTTTGCTTCTCCATGGTTCATACCACCTTATTACAGGCCCTTGGGCAGAATCTTCTCCACGTCGGTGTGGGGCCTGGGGATGACATGGACGGAGACCACCTCGCCCACCTTCTCAGCGGCGACGGAACCGGCGTCCACAGCGGCCTTCACCGCGCCCACGTCGCCGCGGACCATCACGGTGACCAGGCCGGAGCCGATCTTTTCATAGCCGATGAGGGAGACGTTGGCGGACTTGGTCATGGCGTCGGCGGCCTCAATGGCGCCCACCAGGCCCTTGGTCTCCACCATGCCGAGAGCTTCACCCATACTCATAGTTACCTCCTAGTGATCGTCTTACGATCATGCGTTATTGTTTGCGTTTGCCGCCCTTTTTCGGGGCAGGCTTTTTGGCCGCCTTTTTCGGCTCCGCCGCCGGGGCTTCCGCCTCAGCGGGGACCTCCTCCGGCTCGGGCTGCTCCTCCACGG
>CATLHC010000163.1 GCA_949948775.1 uncultured Oscillospiraceae bacterium | reverse complement strand
CAGCTTTTTCAGCGCCGCCACATGGCCCTTTGCCAGATCCACCACATGGATATAGTCCCGCACGCCGGTGCCGTCGGGGGTGGGATAGTCGTTTCCGTAGACGTGGACCTTCTCCAGCTGGCCCACCGCCACCTTGGCAATATAGGGCACCAGGTTGTTGGGGATGCCGTTGGGGTCCTCGCCCATGAGGCCGGACTCGTGGGCGCCGATGGGGTTGAAGTAGCGCAGCAGGGCCACGTTCAAGGTGGGGTCGGCGGCGCAGATGTCGGACAGGATGCGCTCCTGGAACAGCTTGGAGGTACCGTAGGGATTGGTGGTGCCGCCGGTGGGGGAATCCTCCCGGATGGGGACCACGGCGGGATCGCCGTACACTGTGGCGGAGGAGGAGAACACGAAATTCTTCACCCCATGGCGGCGCATGGCCTGAAGCAGATACAGCGTGCTGATGAGGTTGTTGGAGTAATACTCCAGGGGCTTGGCCACGCTTTCGCCCACCGCCTTGAGACCGGCGAAGTGGATGACGGCGTCGATACCGGGGTGCTGGGCGAACAGGGCCTCCACCTCGTTCTCGTTGCACAGCTCCGCCTTGATGAAGGGGACCTTTTTCCCCGTGATTTTCTCCACCCGGACCAGGGCTTCTTCACAGGAGTTGTACAGGTTGTCCGCCACCACGATGTCGTACCCTGCGTTGAGAAGCTCCACACAGGTGTGGCTGCCGATATAGCCGGCGCCGCCGCAGACCAAAATAGACATAAGACGCGCTCCCTTTCATTTCGATGTCCTTTGGAATACTCAGGATATTTCCAGTGCCGCACCTAATTATACATGGATCGGGCGAAAATGGAAATAGAAAATTTGCGGTTTTTTTATGGAATATTGCCCTTTTTCCGGCGGTCCGGAGGCTTACTGCATGTCCAGCGGTACCCGGTGTGTGGGGGCGGGGAAGGCCGCGTCCAGCCGGGCCAGGTCCTCTTCCGTGAGGCGCAGGTCCGCCGCTCCGGCGTTTTCCAGGGTGTGCTCCGCCCGAGAGGAGCGGGGGATGGGGATCACGCCGGGCCGGGTGAGCAGGAAGGCCAGCAGCACCTGGGAGGGGGTGGCGTGATGGGTCCGGGCGGTCTCGGCCACGGCGGGGTGGGTCAGCAGGCCCTGACGCAGCCGCCCCGCCTGGGCCAGGGGGCAGTAGGCCATGACGGACACGTCCCGCTTTTGCAGGGCGGGGAGCAGGTCGTACTCAACGCCCCGGCTGCCCAGGTGATAGAGCACCTGGTCGGTGACGCAGTTGGAGCCCTTGGGGACGGAGAACAGCTCCCGCATGTCGTCCGCGTCCAGGTTGGACACGCCCCAGTTCCGAATCAGCCCGTCCTCCTTCAGCTGTTCCATGCACTCCACCGTCTCCGCCAGGGGGATGCCGCCCCGCCAGTGGAGCAGGTACAGGTCCATATACTCGGCGTCCATCCGCTTCAGGGACGCCTGACAGCAGCGGAAGATGTTTTTCCGCCCCGCATTGTGGGGATAGACCTTGCTGACCAGATACAGCTTCTCCCGGTCATAGCCCTGGATGGCCTGACCCACCAGCCGTTCGGCCGCGCCGTCTCCATACATCTCGGCGGTGTCCAGCAGCGTCATACCCCGCTCCAGCCCCGCCCGGAGGGCGGACAGCTCCCGCTGAAGCGTATCGGCGTGCTCCCCCAGATACCAGGTGCCCTGGCCGATGGGGCCGGCGGGGGCGCCGCTTTGCGTGATGAATTTCATAAAGTAGACCTCCCATTTTGTGTGATAGGTGGATTTTACCACGGCCTGAGGCGGGATGCAAGCGGCCGGGCAAAATAGGCCGCATGAAAGATTTCAGAAAAAGCGGATAATGAAATGAAAAGTTTCAAAAATTGAAATTACCACGAATGAGTAAAAAAATTGGGTGAGAATTTAGTCATTCTGCGTCTTGCGGGGAGGGAATCAACTGCTTATAATAAGTGCAGTTGATAAGAATTCACCGCAGTAATCATAATTTTTTGGAGGGATTTGTATGAAAATCGGACTCATCGGGCTGGGCATCATGGGTAAGCCCATGGCAAAGAACATCCTCAAGGGCGGCTACACCGATCTGCTGGTCAGCGATCTGAACAAGGCCGCCGTGGGCGAGGTCGTCGCCGCAGGCGCCAAGGCCGCTTCCAACCAGGAGATCGGCGAGACCTGCGACGTGGTCATGACTATGCTCCCCAACTCCCCTCATGTCAAGAGCGTCATGCTGGGCGAGGGCGGCGTGGCCTCCTTCATGAAGCCCGGCGCCACCTTCATCGACATGAGTTCCATCAACCCCGTGGCCTCCAAAGAGATCGCCGCGGAGCTGGCCAAGAAGAATATCGAGATGCTGGACGCCCCCGTGTCCGGCGGCGAGCCCAAGGCCATCGACGGCACCCTGTCCTTCATGGTGGGCGGCAAGCAGGAGGTCTTTGATAAGTTCAAGCCCCTGCTGGACACCATGGGCGGCTCCGTGGTCCGCTGCGGCGACGTGGGCGCGGGCAACACCACCAAGCTGGCCAACCAGATCATCGTGGCCTGCAACATTCAGGCTCTGGCCGAAGCCCTGACCCTGGCCCAGAAGGCCGGCGTGGACCCCCAGCTGGTGTTTGAGGCCATCCGGGGCGGTCTGGCCGGCTCCACCGTCATGAACGCCAAGGCCCCCATGATGATCGAGGGCAACGACAAGCCCGGCTTCAAGATTGATTTGCAC
>CATLHC010000162.1 GCA_949948775.1 uncultured Oscillospiraceae bacterium | reverse complement strand
TTCCCGGGCCTTGGGATCCTGTATGTCCACCTTTTTCAGCAGATCCACATAGTTGATGATGGAGGTCAGCGGCGTTTTCAAATCGTGGGACACGTTGGTGATGAGCTCCGCCTTGAAGTGCTCGCTCTTCATCCGGTCCTCCACTGCCGCCGAGATGGCGTGGCCCAGGTTGTTCAGCTCGTCGGCGTGGCCCTTCAAATCCGGGAGCAGTCGGTGGGTGTCGAGGTGGTAGTTGGGGTTGCCGCCGATGATCTCCTGGGTGCCGTGGCGGATGCGCTTCCACTGGTAGGCCCAGGTGCACAGATAGGCCGCCGCCAGGAAACTCACCAGCAGCCACGGCCCGGCGGCCCACCGGATGGTAGCCAATGTGAAGATCGGGTACGCCATACAGCCTATCACCGCCTTCCAAATTAGGGGAACGGCCTGGACGGCCCGCCCCACGGTTCGAAACAGCTCCCCGCACCAGCTCCAGAGCATCACCAGCAGCTTCCCGCACCAGGCGCACAGCTTCCAGGTCCAGGTGTTGCGCAGGAGTGTGTGGGCCTTGCACCGGGCGCACACCGTCACCAGCGCCGCCAGGCTCATGGCCGCCGCCGCGGCCACCCCCAGCCCCACGCAGACGAGCTGCATGAACATGGGCGCGTCCCCATAGAGGTCATGCACACCCACTACGCTCAAGCCCACCGAGGCCACGCCGCCCAAAAACAGCAGGAGCAACAGCACATCGCCGGGCATGCGGTGGAACCAATTGAGGTAGATGCCCTCCACCTCCCGCTTGTGGCCCGCGCCGCAGCACAGGTACACCGTCAGCAGCAGGCCCAGCGTGCCCAGCACGATGGTGCCCGTCAGATACCACTCCCGGTCCGCCTGCCAATGGGCCAGCTGCGCGGCCGCCTTGCTGTACTGATCATCCACCCGGAGGGCGTCGTCCACCCACAAGATCAGGCTGGCGTTTCTCGCCTCCGACTCGGCGGCGGCCTCCTGGGTCAGCGCCCACTCCAGGCCGTAGGGATCGAAGATGTAACCAAACTGGTTGGCCTCCAGGCAGGCTTGGATAGTGGGATAAAAAATGTACAGATCGCCCTCTGCGTCCACCACCCGGAGAACCTTGGTATTGCCGTTCTCGTCCGCCAGCACCTGGTTTTCCGTCACGGCGACCAGGTCGCCATTGCGGTCCGTCATCTCGTACCGCCCCGCGTCCTCCGCCTCCGGGTCGCTTAGCATCTCCACCCAGATGGGCAGCAGGTCCCGCCAGCTTGAACTGTAGCAGACGCTGTCGAAGTCCCCGGCATTCACGGCGCTGGACGGGTATTCCGGGTCAAAGTACCCCCAGTCAGCGCTGACGCTCTGGGTCCGGTTCCCGCCCCGGCGGTAATCCACCCCGTAGGCAATATCCACTTTGGTACTGTCCTCCTGGGTGTTGCCGTAGATCACCTTGCCGTCCTTGTCCAGCAGCTGCCAGCGCAGGTTGGTGGCCCCGGCGTCAAACTCCGCCTCATACCGCTCGATGGTCCGCTTATCAAACAGATCCAAGGTCGCCCCCGCCGCCTGGGCATCCTTCAGGTCCACCAGACGGCGCACCATAAAGTAGTCCTGCCGCACCAGATAGGTCCGGGTATAGCCCCCGGTGTAGCCCGTGCTGTCGTAATAGGCGTCGGTCCACAGGGCGTCAAAATTGGCCAGCTGGTACCAACCCATGATGGCTGTGGCGGTGAACGCCGCCACAGCCGCGGTGAAGGCCAGGGCCTTCACCGCTAAATTTTCCCGCAGCTTCATTGCATTTTCTCCATCTTATAGCCCAGGCCCCATACTACCTTTAAATACCGGGGATTGGCGGGGTCGATTTCGATCTTCTCCCGCAGGTGCCGGATGTGGACGGCCACCGTGTTCTCCGAGCCCAGGGCGGGGTCGTTCCACACCTGCTCATAGATCTGGGCGGTGGAGTACACCCGGCCCAGGTTCTTCATCAGCAGGCGCAGGATGTTGTACTCAATGGGGGTCAGGCTCACCGGTTCGCCGTCCACCGTCACCGACTTGGCCTGGTCATCCATGACAATGGAGCCGTTGCGCAAAGCGCCGTCCGTCTCCTCCGCCGTCACTTTACCTCCCAGGGTGGTGTACCGCCGCAACTGGCTTTTCACCCGGGCCAGCACCTCGATGGGGTTGAATGGCTTGGTGACGTAGTCGTCCGCGCCGATGTTCAGCCCCAGCACCTTATCGGAGTCCTCGCTCTTGGCGGTGAGCAGGATGATAGGGATGTTGCCCCCGGACTCCCGCAGGCGGGCGGTGGCCCGGATGCCGTCCAGCTGGGGCATCATGATGTCCATTAAAATGAGGTCGATATTCCCCTCGTTCACCGCCCGGACGGCCTCCTCCCCGTTGTAGGCGGACACTGTTTTATAGCCCTCGCTGGTCAGGTAAATCTCAAGCGCCGAGACAATGTCCTTGTCGTCGTCGCAGATGAGCACCGTGTACATGGCGCACCACTCCTTCTTCTTTCCCTTTGTAACAATTATGTTACCAGATAAGCCGATTAAGCCGCAAGGGGTAAAATAATTAAATTCCCTTTAAGAAAGGACACGCTTTTCCGAAATCCCCCTTGCAATCTGCCCGCAGATGGGGTAAACTATCCCCAACAGGCAGAGTAGGAACGCGTGTGTAGAAGTGCCGGCGGGACGGGGAGTTGTCCGCCGGACGAAAAGCCGCAAGGCTTGCAGTGCGCCCTCCGCATCCCGCTGCCGCATGGCGGAATTGCGCCCGTGAGGCTTCCTTTGTGCGGCATACCCGT
>CATLHC010000161.1 GCA_949948775.1 uncultured Oscillospiraceae bacterium | reverse complement strand
GCCACCGAGGGCCGGGCCAAGTACAACGCCCTTTCCGCCCAGGACGACCGGGACATCTACAAGGGCCTGACCTTCTGGTCCCCCAACGTCAACATCTTCCGGGACCCCCGCTGGGGCCGGGGGCACGAGACCTACGGCGAGGACCCCTGCCTCACGTCCCGGCTGGGCAAGGCCTACGTCCGGGGTCTCCAGGGCAGCGGCGAAACCATGAAATCCGCCGCCTGCGCCAAGCACTTTGCCGTCCACAGCGGGCCGGAGAGCCTGCGGCACAAGTTCAACGCCGTGGCCTCCCCCAAGGACATGGAGGAGACCTATCTCCCCGCCTTCGAGGCCTGTGTCAAGGACGCCGGGGTGGAGGCCGTCATGGGCGCTTACAACCGCACCAACGGCGAGCCCTGCTGCGGCAGCGAGACGCTGCTGAAAGACATCCTCCGGGGCCGCTGGGGCTTCCAGGGCCATGTGGTCTCCGACTGCTGGGCCATCCGGGACTTCCACACCGGACATATGGTCACGGAGAACACCGCCCAGTCCGTAGCCCTGGCGCTGAAAAACGGCTGTGACCTGAACTGCGGCGACTGCTACCGCTGTTTGCTCCTGGCCCTGCGGGAGGGGCTGATCTCCGAGGAGGATATTACAATTGCCGCCGAGCGGCTCTTTACCACCCGGTATCTCCTGGGCGTCCTGGGGGAGGGCAGCGAGTACGATTCCATCCCCTATGAAGCGGTGGAGTGCCCGGAGCACCTGGCTCTGGCCCACAAAGCCGCTCTGGAGTCCTGCGTGCTGCTGAAAAACAACGGGCTTTTGCCCCTGAACCCGGAGACCGTGGGCACCGTCGGGGTCATCGGTCCCAACGCCAACAGCCGGGCGGCTCTGGTGGGGAACTACCACGGCACCGCCTCCCGCTATGTCACCGTCTTGGAGGGCATCCAGGACGCCATGGAGGGCCGCGGCCGGGTGCTGTACGCCGAGGGCTGCCACCTCTGGCGGGACCGGGTAGAGCCCCTGGCACAGGCCAGCGACCGCATGGCGGAGGCCATGGCGGTGGTGAAGCACAGCGACGTGGTGGTCCTGGTCCTGGGCCTGGACGAGACTCTGGAGGGCGAACAGCCCGACGAGGGCAACGCCGCCGGTTCCGGTGACAAGGAGGATCTTCTCCTGCCCTCGCCCCAGCGGATGCTGATGCGGCATGTGCTGGCGGCAGGGAAGCCCACGCTGGTGGTCCTTTTGGCGGGAAGCGCCATCGACCTCAGCGAGGCCGAGACCCAAGCGGACGCCATTCTCCTGGGCTGGTATCCCGGCGCCGGGGGAGGGCGGGCCATTGCGGACCTGATTTTCGGCAAAGCATCCCCCTCCGGCAAGCTGCCCGTGACCTTCTACCGGGACGAGGCCCTGGAGGAGCTGCCCGCCTTTACCGACTACGCCATGACTAACCGCACCTACCGCTACTACCGGGGCGAGCCCCTCTATCCCTTCGGCTACGGCCTGACCTATGGCGACGCGGCGGTCACCGCCGTCACCGCCGGGGAGGCCTCCGCCCGGGTCACAGTGGAGAACCAGGGCGGGCGGGCCACCCAGGAGGTGGTGCAGCTCTATTTGAAGGACGAGGCGTCCCCCGACGCGCCGCCCAATCCCATCCTCTGCGGCTTCCGGCGGATTGAGCTGGGGGCGGGGGAGGCCAAGACGGTGGACGTTCCCATAGAGCCCTCGGCCTTCACCGTGGTCAACGCCGCCGGAGAGCGGATTCCCGGCAGCGGGACCTGGACCCTGTACGCGGGCCTGGGCCAGCCGGACGCCCGCACCGCCCGGCTGACAGGAAAGAGCGCCGCCAGCGTTTCCATCCGGCGGACATAAGGAGAAACGACATGCTGTATATAGGAATCGACCTGGGCACCTCCGCCGTGAAGCTGCTGCTGATGGACGAGGAGGGACAAATCCAAAACATCGTCTCCCGGGAATACCCACTGTCTTTTCCCAGGCCTGGCTGGTCCGAGCAGAACCCGGCGGACTGGCTGGAAGCGGTGGTGACTGGCATCCGGGAGTTGACGGCGGACTGCGATAGGACCCAGATTGCGGCCATCGGCTGCGGAGGGCAGATGCACGGGCTGGTGGCCCTGGACGGGGAGGACCGGGTCCTTCGCCCGGCCATCCTCTGGAACGACGGCCGCACCGCCCGGGAGGTGGACTACCTCAACAAGATCGTGGGCCGGGAAAAAATCAGCCGGTACACCGCCAACATCGCCTTCGCGGGCTTCACGGCCCCTAAGCTCCTCTGGATGCGGAAGAACGAGCCGGAGCTGTTCGCCAGAATCGACAAGGTGATGCTGCCGAAAGACTACATCAACTACCGCCTTACCGGCGTCCACTGCACCGACGTCTCCGACGCCTCGGGGATGCTTCTCTTCGACGTGGAGCACAAGCGCTGGAGCCCGGAGATGCTGGAGCTCTGCGGACTGCTGGAATCCCAGATGGCAAAGGTTTTTGAGAGCTATGAGGCCGTGGGCACCCTCAATCCGGACATGGCGAGGGCCCTGGGCCTGCCGGAGACCGTGGCGGTCTGCGCCGGGGCGGGGGACAACGCTGCCGCCGCCGTGGGCACGGGCACCGTGGGGGACGGAGGCTGCAACATCAGCTTGGGCACCTCCGGGACCATCTTCATCTCCAGCAAAACCTTCGGCGTGGACCCCCACAACGCCCTCCACTCCTTCGCCCACGCGGACGGCGGATACCACCTCATGGGCTGCATGCTCTCCGCCGCCAGCTGCAACAAGTGGTGGATGGAGGACATTTTGAAGACCTCGGACTACGCCGGGGAGCAGGCGGGCATCCTCTCGGAGAAGCTGGGGC
>CATLHC010000160.1 GCA_949948775.1 uncultured Oscillospiraceae bacterium | reverse complement strand
GGGTCTGTGCGATGGGCGGAAGCCGGATCGGATAGGTGTGCTTTTTGAAATCCGAGTGGACAGGCGGTCCTTTGTGAAGGCATACACTTACTTTAAGAATAGCACGTCGTTATGATAAGTGAGGTATTCGCCCATACTGCCGCTTATGCGAAGGTCGAAGCGCATATCCCGGGAGAGATGAAGCCGGTGTATGTTTTGATCGCCGATCAGGGGTGAGAGATATATTTTCCCGTTTTTTTGAAAGTGATGAGACCGCAGTCAAATAACCGGTCGTAAGTGGCGCTCAATAAGAGGCCGTTGTCCACACTCAGGCGTTCTGCATTTGTGCTGACGGCCCATGGTTTAATATGGCTTGCGACCAACAGCTTGGGGTGATCGAGTCCTGTGATGATACAGCTTCCACTGTACTTTTCCATCAGCAGCTTTCTGAAAACGCCCTGTCCGACCCGCGATTGGATGATCGCCGTCCGCTGGGTTTCTGGAATTGCGGAGTTGTTCTTAATGCTGTCGAGATATTCCACGTTTTCGCCGTGTTCGCAAACCGCATGAACATAGTATCGATAGTGTTTTAAAGCATTGCTGTACATGTGGTTGTTGCGGGTATTTCTAGTAATAAATTCCATATCACTCATGATAACAGAAAGGGCGCGATCCAACTCGGACAGCGGCATATTTTCAAGTGGCTTTTGTATGAGTCCCCTTTCGTACATTTTAGAGGAGACGGTCCCTACCGCACCGGCGTATTTCCTGATGGAGACCTTCGCCAAGGGGGAAGTCTGGCTTAACCATTCCACAAATGGGTTTTTCACGGTTGGGACGGTTGAAATGGTGGGAGCTGAGCTTTCATAAGTGCCGTCAAGGTACTGTTGCAGCCGATCCCAGTCCCCGCATGCGCGGACTAAGCTCAGCTCTCTCTTCCAAACGTCCACAGGGTCCATAGCGCTGTACTCCGGCTTAAGGCTGCAGGCGAGAGGGTAAAAGCCTTTGCCGACATTTTTGGCGCTTGTGGCTTCTGCATATATGACCCGTGCGGAAATCAGGGGGAGACCGAGTTCAAAACAGAGGGTGGATATGGCACCTAAGGAGGCGGCTAGACCATAGTGGGGGTTGATCTGGCGTCCGAGCCGCTGGCTGAGGGATTCCGCCGCTTCTTTATAAGTGAGCGTTCCCTGCCTTTTTCGGATATTATCCAGTAAAAGCTCGATAAGAGCACGGTCAATCTCTTTCAATGCCACCAAGATTATCAATTCGCTTTCGTCAACGGGCACGGTGAGGGGAACCCCTTCGATCGCAAAAATTTAGGGTTTTCTCTCCAAGCGGTGGTTTGCAGGGCTGCCCCAGATCTGGCGATTTACTATTTTTTCAATTTTGCGGACCAGTGAGATTGATTAAAAGCGCAGCGGGTTTGATTTGGAGGGGCGGAGCAAGAGAACAGGGCAGAGGGCGATCTTTGTAAAAAATCGCCGGAGCAAAGCGGACTTTGCTCCGGCGTGGTCCGAGATGGGAGACTCGAACTCCCGGCCTGATGGTCCCAAACCACCCGCGCTACCAACTGCGCTAATCCCGGCCATTTGATTTTGTCCATTGGTTGTTGAGACTGCTCTCCATATACTGTGATAGAGGTGAGGCCGCATCGCAACATACCGGCCATTCCTGTCAGTATTTTGGGCAATCCCAACAGTTCCACTCAAATGGAGATGAGGAGCACCTCATCTTGTTCTATTTTACAGATTTTCCGTTCAAAGTCAAGTTGGAGAGGAGGATTATTTTTTCATATCTTCCAGGCGGCACAGTTTTGTGCCTGCCAAGGCCACGGCAAATACAAACCAGAAGATCACCATCACTCTGGGATAATTCCAGAGATAATCTGCCAGACCGCAGACCATGGCGCCGCAGAGGGCCGCAGCGGCGGCACAGGTGATGGTACGGGCGGCGGAGTTCTGGCAGCGGCGGACGGTGCGGGCCGCCTGCTTGATATTCCACAGCATCGCCCCAATGAAGCTGACAACGCCCACGATTCCCGTTTGGAGCCATACCTCCAGGTAAAAGTTGTGGGAGTGCACGTAGGGGAAGTCGGCATGATAGAGGTTCCAGTCGGCAATGAATACCTTGGGCACGGCTGTGCCCAATCCTACGCCCCGGACCGGACGGCTGGCGATCACCGCAATGGCCGCTCGAAGGGTGGGCAGCCGGTTCATCGTAGAGGAGTCCGAGAAATTGCCGATGGTGAGGATCCGGTTCCAGATGGTGGTGGGAAGCAGGGGGATGCACAATACACACAGCACCCCACACAACGGAATCAGCTTGGGCCGCCATAAGAACACCATCACCGCCATGGCACAGGCGATCCCCACCCAGCTGGCCCGGGAGTAGGTCATGCCCAGAGCGGCTACGCCCACTACCAGAGTGCCGCCGGCAAGCAGCTTGCTGTAAAGGTGCTTGGAGCAGAGAATCAGGGCCAGCACCAGCGGCAGCAGTAAAATCAGCACCTCAGCAAAGGTGTTGGCGTTGTCGAAGAAGGAGTCCACCCGGCCGGGCATTCCGGCGTTGACTTTCAGATCCACATTGGAGCGGTTTACCTCCACGCCCTGGATCCGCTGGTAGACGCCGTAGAGCGAGGATACCAGCACGCAGACACCGCCTCCGGCGGCCAGCCGCTTTAAATCCTCCACATGGCGGACGGCGCTGACAGTGACCACCACGCAGAGGGCGGCGGAGATATGGTAGAACAAAAAGCGCAGGGACAAGGAGGGGGCATAGGAGGAAAATACACTCAGAGTCACAGCGCCAAACAGCACGACGGGGTAAAAGCCCACTGTCGTGATATCCAGCTGAAAGTCCGCCCGGCGCATGGAACCGGCGTAAAATAGGACCAGAAGCAGCGAAAAGCCCATGAGG
>CATLHC010000159.1 GCA_949948775.1 uncultured Oscillospiraceae bacterium | reverse complement strand
TTGATAAGGTGCGCCATATGTTCAACAAAATTCTCCCATCAATGATGGACTTATAAAATCCCTTTGGAACAAAGGGCGCACTTCTATACATGGTCTGCGACCATGTATCGTGCGCTCTGCGAGGCTATGGCCCGGACTTGCAAAAGTCCGGGCCGTTTGCGTCGCTACGCTCCGTACAAGGGGCTGCACCCCTTGCGCCGCTTCGCGGCTATCCCTGCGCCCTCGCTAGAAAGGTACACCCGCTTCGCGTCTGTACCTTTCCAGCGAGGCTAAAGCCGAATACTGTCACCTTTGACCGTTTACCCGACACAGCAGGTAGGCGGTCTTTTATTTTGCAAAAAAGGAGGTCAATCATCGTGAACAAGAAGCGCGAAGAACTGGAAAAGGAGTATGCCGAGGCCACCGTCAAATTGGAGCAGTACCAGCACAAAGGCCAGCGGTTGGAGAACCGCATCAAGTATTACCAGCAGGGGGACAGGAAGAAGCGAAACCACCGCCTTATCACTCGTGGGGCGGCGGTTGAGAGCGTGGCCCCGGAGGTCAGGAGCATGAGCGAAAGGTCCTTTTTCCTTTTGATGGAAAAGGTCTTTTCTTTGCCAGAAGTTGCCGCCTTGGTGAGCCACGCCGCCGACCAGCAGGAGGGCGGATAATTGGCCCTGTTTCATTTCCACGTTACCCAGGTCAAACGGAGCGCGGGGCAGTCCGTTGTCACGTCCGCCGCCTATCGAGCCGGGGAGAAACTTTACAGCGAATACTATGGCGAGGTCAGCGATTACACCCGCAAGGGCGGCGTGGTCTGCACAGACATTCTCCTGCCGCCCCAGGCCCACGCCGAGTACCAAGACCGCGCTACCCTCTGGAACGCCGTAGAGAAGGCCGAGCGCGGCAAGAAAGCCCAGCTTGCATATAGCTTTGACATTGCCTTGCAGAACGAATTTTCTTTGGAGGAAAACATCGCTCTTGCAAGGCAATTTGTGTCCGAGCAACTTGTGGGCCGTGGCATGATTGCTGACTTCTCCATCCACCAGCCGGACAAGGAGGACGGCGGTATTCCAAACCCGCACTTCCATGTTCTCTGTCCTATCCGGCCTATCGAGGAAAGCGGCAAGTGGGGCTGTAAGCAGCGCCGCCGCTACCGTCTGGACGAGGACGGGAACCGCATCATGGGAGAGGACGGCAAGCCCCTCTTTGACGCTGTTCCCACTACCGACTGGGGAAGCTCGGAAACGCTGGAACATTGGCGGGAGGCGTGGGCCGCTATGGTCAATGCCAAGTTTGAGGAAAAGGGGCTGACGTGCCGCATCGACCACCGCTCCTATGAGCGGCAGGGGCTTGACCTGCTGCCCACCGTCCATGAGGGTGTGGCCGTCCGCCAGATGGAGGCTAAGGGTATCACCACCGACAAGGGCGATTTCAACCGCTGGATAAGAAAGGCCAACAATCTACTGCGGGATATTCGCAAGAAAATCGTTGGTCTGACGAATTGGATAAAGGCCATAAAAGAAGAATTGAGCCAGCCCCCGGCCCCCGACCTTGCCGCCCTGCTGACCGACTATTATGAGGGCCGGAACGCTGGAGCATGGAGCCGCAACGCCAAGATTGGGAACCTCAAAGATTTTGCCGAAGCTGTCAATTTTCTGACCGAGAGAGGCATTGCCACTCTGGAAGATTTGGAGGCCCATATCGCCGCCCAGGGTGAGCGGGCGGAGGCCATCAACACGTCCATGAAAGCGAAGCATGAACGTCTGAACGAATTGAAGGAACTACTTCGCCTCGTTGACCTCTACCGGGACACCAAGCCCATCTATGACGAGTTGCAGGGTATCAAGTGGAAGGGCAAGCGGGAAAAGTTTGAGAGGGAGCATGAAGGCGAGTTGCGGACGTTCCACATGGCCCGCCGCAAGCTGGACAAGCACCGTTCCCCTGCTGGTAAAATCCCCGCTCATGCGTGGGAACAGGAGCAGGCGAGACTGGAACAGGAGTACAAGGCTGAGTATGAGCAGTATAAGCCTATCCGGGACGATTTGCGGAGACTCCAACAGGTGAAGCGGAACGCCGATGCTGTCATACACCAGCAGGAGCAGCCTCGGCAGAAACGGCGGGAGGTGGAACGGTGAAGGTCATTCCCCACTTGACCTACCAGCAGTACCGGGCCGTCCGGCGGCTGGCACATGACTGCTGCAATTATGACGGCGGCAACTGCCTTGCTCTTGATGACGGCTGGGAGCCGTGTGTCTGTGTCCAGAGTATCAGCTATTCCCTTGTTTGTAAGTGGTTCCGCACCGCCGTCCTGCCAGCAGACAAGGGGCTGTGCGCCGCTCTGCTCCACCGTGGACAGGCGCGGCCCTGCGCCGAGTGTGGGATGATGTTTGTGCCGCGCTCCAACTGTGGGAAGTATTGTGACGAGTGCGCCGCTATTGTGCGCCGGAGGAAGAAAGCTGCCAGCGAACGGGAGCGCCGCAGGCGTGGACATTTAGAGGCTGGAAAGCCTTGCAATCAAGGGGCTTGCGGACAGTCCTCAAAGGGGGGCTGATACATTCCCTTCCCCCACACCAACGTGGGCGACAAAATGGCGCTCACGTTGGATTATCTTTTGATGAACGATGAAAGGAGAGCCTATGACAAATGACCCCAGCATGACGATCACCAGCACCACCCCTGCCCCGGAGGGGAGCGACGACACCAGCAGAGAGGGCAAGACCATTCCCCGGCCCATGATGGAGGGCGGCAACGCCTCACCCGCCCCGGACACGCCGCCCGATATGGTAAAGACTGTTGGCGGCACGACGTTTGATATTTACTTCCATTTCAGCCAAACCAGCCGGGAAACCTTCACAGACAAGGTGCTGCGCCTTATTCAGTCCGACACTGTAACCTCGAAAGAATAAGCAACTTTTTTCTCTATCCGTATTGACAAGACCCGA
>CATLHC010000158.1 GCA_949948775.1 uncultured Oscillospiraceae bacterium | reverse complement strand
CGGGATGCCGATACTGTCCAGCTGTTGTTCTTATAGCCAGCGGCCTCCACGGTGATCTTGGTGTAGTCGGGCTTCAAAATGCCGGTGTAGCCGTCCTCGGTGGCGATCTCGCGCTCCGGCTCCAGCACCTTGATAATCTCGGCCATATCCTTGGTGCTGCTGTCCAGGGTGACAACCTCGATGTAGTCCTTGGCGTCCGTCTCGCTCAGGTCGTTCTTCAGAACGTCCAGCAGCGTGTAGTGACGGCCCTCCCGGTCAAAGTCCCCGGTGGGGATGGCGGAGGGATCGTCGCGGGTGGACAGGACATACACCTTTTCCAGCCGGATCATGCCGTTTTCCTCGCTCGTCCGCACTTCGGCGGGATAGAGGACGGCGGGGGGCGGCGCGCCCTGGGCCGGTTCCGCGCCCTCCGCGTCTGCCGCCAGCGCCGTGCAGGGCAAAGCGGCCAACGCCAGCATAAGCGCGGAGGCGAGGGCAAACAGCCTGCGGTGTTTTTTCATGCAAAAACCTCCTGTTTTTTAATGTGGGTGTTCTCGTACATAGGCGGCAAAGCGTTTTTCCTGCGCCTCAAAATAGTCGCCGTCTATCTCATAGCCGGTGAAGTCCAGCCCAGCGTCATAGGCGGCGATCCGGCTGCTCCCGCTGCCTAAATGGGTGTCCAGAATTTTGTCGCCCGGTTTGGCGAACAGGGCGTATATCCAGGCATAGAGGGCGATGGGCTTCTGCGTGGGGTGGATGCGGTTGGGCTGTACCGGGGACAGCGCGATCCGCTTGCAGGTCAGGTCAAAATTCGTCCAGGCCAGCTCAAAGGACGCAAAGGAGACTTCCGGGGAATACTTCTTGTCCCAGCACAACCAGCAGTGGCTGTCTGCGGCGGGGAGCATACTGATGAAGTGGTTGGCCCCCCAGATTACCTGATGCCTGGACACGCGCCGCAGCTCCCGGAAATACTCCGGGGGAGGCGGCTTGGCGTCCCAAAATACCTGCTTGTATTTGCGGGGCTGGCCCCTGCGCCGCCCCATATCGCCCCGGATATTGAGGCCGTATGGGGGATCGACAACAGCCAGGTCAAAGGCGTTTTCCGGCAGCTCCCACAAAACGTCGGTGCAGTCCATGTGATAAGCTACATTGATATTGCTGGTTCCTCCTTTCATCGAAAAATAAAAATGCGTCTCACCGTGAAACGCATTTTTGCCGGTTCCGGGGCGCGAACGCGCCCGCCATCCCTGCCACCGTCAGCCGCTGTGCTTTTCAGGGAAACGCGCCCGTCTCCCCATAGTAGCAAAAACCGGCTTCAGCCGGTTTTTGGGGTATGCCCCCCCTTAACTACCAAAAGCACCGGCGGGCTTTGGCTGTCAAGGCCCGCGCCGACCGCGACGCGGGCGGCGCGGCTTGTCTTGGCCTTGACGGACAAAGAACGACGGTGTAAAATCCGCGGGGCTGGGGGCATACCCCGGATCGTGCCGCCTGATTACCGCCTGCCGTATTGCCGGTTATTGCTGCCCCGGCTGGCGGTATGCTCCTGCTGGCGGGGCTGGATGCTCCGCTCCACGGTGTCGCCCATGTTCCGGGCGGCCTGCCGCATCAGGTCGAGGGACTTGCCCCGCTCATCGGGTGTGTAGTAGCCGTAAAACTTCTCCACGCCCGCCGTGTCCGGCAGGGGGCAGTCCACCCCAAAACGGCGGCAAACCATGAAGCCGATGCTCTCCGCCGTCAACTGAAACGACTCCCGGTCATAGTCCCGGTTCATGCCCCGGTCATGGATGCGGGCATAGCTGATCTCGGTGGCGAGGGCGGCGAACACCTGCCCCGCGCTGTACTCCGTGTTGATCTCCAATACGCAGTTGCGCTCATTGTAGCGGGCGGGCGCGTCCAGCTTCGTGTTCTCCACAAAGCCCACGGGGGCGGCGTCCAGCAGGGCGGCAAAGGCCGTGTTCATCCTCTCGCTGCCCTCGGCCAGCGGGACGCTCTCTTTCAGCGGCCTGCCGGTGGTCTGGCTCACGTCGTAGTAGCTGCCCATGAGGTAGCCCCGGAAGTTCCGATCACGGGGCGGGACGAAAACCGAGGCCCCCTTGTTCATTTCCTCGTCCATCACATACCGGCCCTGCTTGTGCCAGAAGTCGGTGGTGCCGATCTTGGTGGGGTTCACCATCTGGGACAGGGCCAGGGCGATGTTCCCGGCGCTCAGGCCGATGTTGTCCCCCTGCAAAACCAGGTACTGCGTGTAGCAGTCCGGGGTCGTGGTGATGGCCATCAGGGAGGCGTCCCGCATTTGGGACAACTGCTCACGCTCGGCCCTGCGGCTCTCGGTGCGCTGCTGCTTGCTCTCTGCCTTGGAATTGAGGATTTCACTTAAACTTGGCATACTGTTACCTTACCTTTCCTTTCGATTTTTCCTGGCCGGGGCGGGACTGTGCCGCCAGCCGCTGTAACTGATCCAGCTTCTTCTTCGTGGGAGAGTCAACACTCTCCGCAGCCGTCTGAGACGGATTCAAGCCATTCCCGCGCTCTGGCGAGGATTTCTTTTGTGGAGCGCGGGACTTCGCTTTTTTTGGCTCCTCCTCCTGCTCCTTTTGGGGAATGGGATAGCCCAACTGCTCCATAACGGCGTTCAACTGGGCGGCGTAATTCTGATTGGAAACAACATTGAGGATGCCGCTGTCGTTCCCTTTCTTCTGCGCGATGAAGTAGAGGACGCCGAACTCCTTGGCCAGCTTCTGGAACTTGGCCCTGTCCTCAGCCTTGATGGGGATGACAACGGCGGGGGCGGAGTCCTTGGCCAGCCGCTTGGCCGTTGTCTCGCCCACAACTTTCATGTCCTGCTTGGCAATCGCCAGCAGCAGGGCGGCAACATTTTTCATGCCCTCCAGGGTCAGCTTTGCCGCCGCCTCGGTTGCCTGTAAGCTCTCACGGACAACAACATCCGCCGCTT
>CATLHC010000157.1 GCA_949948775.1 uncultured Oscillospiraceae bacterium | reverse complement strand
CCAATCAGGAGCCGAACCAGGACAGCTACAACGCCGCATGGCTCCACGGCTACGCCGACGCACTGGCCCATGCGGCGGAGGCCCTGGAACCCCAGCGGGAACTGATGGAGGCCATCATCGGCTATATGGGAGAGCGGTATGACAGCGCCGAGCTGTACGGCATCCTCCATGACACCCTGGAAATGTCCGATCAGGAGATCCGCTCCCTGGGCTTTGATCTGCCGCAGTGCAAGGAACCGCTCCAAGCCCATCAGGGCACAAAATCTGCAAAAAGGAAGGGAATTTACCATGAGAGATAACTACATTCTGACCGCCGAGTCGGTCACCGAGGGCCACCCGGACAAGCTGTGCGACGCCATTGCCGACAGCGTCCTGGACGCCTGCCTGAAGCACGACCCCGCCGCCCGTGTGGCCTGTGAGGTCATGGCCACCGCCGGGAAGATCATCGTGGCCGGGGAGATCACCGCCGCCGAGCTGCCGGACATCCCCGCTATCGTGTGCCGGACTGTTCGGGAAACTGGCTATGGATCGGACTATGAGGTGGAGGTCATCACCCATGACCAGAGCGGCGATATCGCCGGCGCTGTGGCTCAGGAGACCCAGATGGGCGCCGGCGACCAGGGCATCGTGTATGGCTTTGCCTGTTCGGAGACGGCGGAGCTGCTGCCCCTGCCCGTGGCGCTGGCCCACCGGGTGACGCTGCTGCTTACCAACGCCAGAAAAACGGGGACCATCCAGGGCCTGGGGCCGGACGGCAAGGCCCAGGTGTCCGTGGAGTACCAGAACGGCAAGCCCCACCGGATCGCCGCTGTGGTGGTTTCCTGCCAGCATGACGCGGACAAGGATATGAACGAACTGCGCCGGGAGGTCACGCGGTACGTCATCGTCCCCGCCCTGCGGGATCTGTACCCGGACCACAAGACGGAGGCTTTTATCAATCCCTCCGGGCGGTTTGTGCTGGGCGGTTTTGAGGCTGACACGGGCCTGACGGGCCGGAAGCTGATGGCGGACACCTACGGCGGGCTGGCCCCCCATGGCGGCGGGGCGCTGTCCGGGAAGGACGGGAGCAAGGTGGACCGCAGCGGGGCCTACATGGCCCGGTACATCGCCAAGAACATCGTGGCCGCTGGTCTGGCGGAACGCTGCACCGTCAGCCTCGCCTACGCCATCGGCAGGGCCGAGCCGGTAGCTGTGGACATCGACGCCCACCAGACCGGGAAATACCCGGAAGCTGTGCTGGCGCAGGCCGTCCGGGCTGTGTTCAACCTGACTCCTGCCGGGATGATCTCCGCCCTGGGGCTGGACCGTCCCATCTTCGCGCAGTTCTGCAACTATGGCCACTTCACTCACCAAGACGCCCCCTGGGAGCAGACCGACCGGGCCGCCGCATTGGTGGACGCTGTGGGAGGTGACCGCTCCAATGGATGACGGAATGGATTATGATGTTCAGACCACAATACATTTCCGGCTGGACTTTGACGGTTCCGGCGAATTCAATATGCTGCTTCTCCCGGATGTGCAGAAGCAGTTTGTGCAGCACGTTAAGGAAGTCTATGAGCAGGACAATACCCTGGGCAGCGGCTATGTCTCCAGCGATCTGAATTTCCGCTTTGATGGCCGTATGGTGCATCTGGAATATACCTTTCACTGCCATGACGAAAACGAGGCTGAAGCGGAGAGCTTCTCCACCTACAGTGTACAGTGTGTTCAGGAGGCGCTGGAGGAGTTTGGCTGCAAGATCAGGAAAATCGAATGTAAAGCTGAGGAAGCGGACATGACGTGGCTGGATCGGCTGGAGGATGCGATCTTCGGCACAAAGGACAAGGCACAGAAGCAGTCTCCGGCAAAGGATAAGTCCGGCCAAAAGACCGCTTCCAAGAAGAAAGCGCCCAGACAGGAGCGGTGACAGTGGAGCGGCCCAAGTTTATCGCCTCATGCTCATTCGGGAAAGATTCGTTGGCCACCATTTTGCTTGCAAAAGAGCATGGGGTGCCTCTGGATGAGGCGGTCTACTGCGAAGTGATGTTCGACAAGGGCATCTCCGGCGAGGTACCGGAGCATCGGGACTTCATCTATGAAACTGCCATCCCAAGGCTGGAGGAGATGGGGGTCAGGATCATCGTCCTGCGTTCTGCCAAGACCTATGTGGATCTGTTCACCGGGCGGGTCACCCGCGGCCCGAAAAAGGGCATGGTGCGCTCCTTCCCTCTGTGCGGGAAGTGCGCCGTCCAGCGTGACTGCAAGATCCGGCCCATCCAGCGCTATCAAAAAAACCTGCCGCCCGGAACGGTCCAATACATCGGCATTGCCCAGGACGAGCAGGAACGGCTGCTGCGGCTGGAGAGCGGCAGGCAGGTGTCTCTGCTGGCAAAATACAATTTCACAGAACAGGACGCATGGCAGCTCTGCGAGAAAGCGGGGCTGCTTTCGCCTGTCTATGCCTTTACCGACCGGGGTGGCTGCTGGTTCTGTCCCAATGCCAAGTTGCCGGAACTGCGCCACCTCTACGACCACCACCCGGACCTGTGGGCCAGGATGCTGGAGTTACAAGCCATACCAGGAAAGGCAACGGAGAAATTCAACCGCACCCAGAAGTTCTCCGACATCGATGTCCTGTTCCGGCAGGAGGACGGCAAAGCTGCTCTCAGACAGGCGGCATAGCCGGGGATTGTTGGTATTGCTGGGGATTGACAGTGGATTTTTGTTGGGTATCGTGAATGGCTTTTTCTCTCTGGTTTGGGTATCGTTGTGGCTATGCCAACAGTGCGAAAGGAGATGTGTACCATAAGCAAATACCAGGATTTTGACTCGGAAATATTCGAGGTCACGAAAATCATGATCGGGTTCTCCCTGACGGACGGGCAGAAAACCGAGCTGCTGAAGATCGCCGGAGAGATCGAGACCGCCTGTCAGGACGGCAGTCTGAGCGGCGA
>CATLHC010000156.1 GCA_949948775.1 uncultured Oscillospiraceae bacterium | reverse complement strand
AACCGGGGCGAAGATACTTTTCTCACCAACGCTCCGCTCAAGGCATATGATGGCCTTGAGAGGAGCGTTTTGACGTTCCTCGAGAAAAAGGGGAAAGGAATGGTGGGCCAATGGTCTATTATCTCATCATTTGCCGCTCGCTCACCTATGCCCAGCGCACCGCCCAGGTGCTGGAGCGGGTGGGTATTCCCGGCTGGGTCCAGCGCTCACCCAAGGTGATCTCCAAGGAGGGATGCGGGTACTGTGTGCGCATTCCGGAGCGGAGGCTCACCGACGCGCTCACCGTCCTGCGCCGGGAAAATATGGCCCCCAAGCAGGTGTTCCTCCAGACGGCGGATGGGGAGTACAGCGAGGTGAAATCATGATCTACTTCGACAGTGCGGCCACCACGCTGGAAAAGCCCGGGGCGGTGTCCCGGGCCTCCGCCTGGGCCATGGGCCACCTGGCCAGCCCCGGCCGGGGAGGACACGCGCCGGGCATGGAGGCGGCGAAGCTGATGTATCAGATGCGGGAGCAGGCGGCGCGGCTGTTCGGCGTCAGCGAACCGGAGCGAGTGGTGCTGACCTCCAACGCCACCCACGGACTGAACATCGCCATCCGGTCGCTGGTCAGGCCGGGGGGAACGGCGGTCATCTCCGGCTATGAGCACAACGCCGTCACCCGGCCCCTCTATGCCATCCCTGGGGTGAAGGTGCGGGTGGCCGCAGGGCCGCTGTTTGACAGCGACGGGGTGTACGCCGCTTTTGAGCGGGAGGTGGGTCCCGATGTGGACGCGGTCATCTGCAATCATGTGTCCAACGTGTTTGGGTTTATCCAGCCGGTGGAGCGCATCGCCCAGCTTTGCAGGGCGCGGGGCGTTCCCCTTATCGTGGACGCGTCCCAGTCCGCCGGAATCCTTCCGATAGACCTGGAGGGCTGGGGGGCGGCGTTTGTGGCCATGCCGGGGCACAAGGGCCTGTACGGGCCGCAGGGCACGGGCCTGCTGCTGTGCGGCGTGGATGCCCAGCCCCTGCTCTACGGCGGCACGGGCAGTCTGTCCGCCCGGCAGGAGATGCCCGATTTCCTTCCCGACCGGCTGGAGGCGGGCACCCACAACGTGTGCGGCGCGGCGGGCCTGCTGGCGGGGATGAAATTCGTCAGCCGGACGGGCACGGTCCGCATCCACCGCCACGAGCGGGCGCTGGCCGGGCGCATGATGGACCGGCTGGGCCGCGTTCCCGGTGTGACGGTGTTCCGAGGGAGCGGGAATCAGAGCGGCCTGTGTTCCGTGGTGGTCGACGGCATGGACTGCGAAGAGGTGGGCGAGGCGCTGGCCAAGCGGGGCATCGCGGTGCGCGCGGGCCTGCACTGCGCCCCGCTGGCCCACCGGACGGCGGGGACCCAGGATACGGGAACGGTCCGGTTCAGCTTTTCCGCCTTTAACCGCCCGGATCAGGTGGACCGGGCGGCGCAGGTTGTGTGCGAGCTGGCCGGGACGGCGAAAACATAGGGCGGAAAGGGCGCGGCCGAGGCCGCGTCCTTTTCGATTTTTTTGTGGACGCCGCGTGAATTTTCTCTTAATTCTCCCTGATTCACTTGCCAATCTCAAGCAGATGGGATATAATGTTCAAAATGCCGCAGTGCGGCAATGATTTGTCACGCGCATTTTTCGGGGCAGGAAGGAGCGGGCGCACATGGAAACGATTTTGCAGACGCTGCAGCAGGCGCCGGAATACCTCAGGCTCATCAAGCTGAAGGATATCGTGGATATGGCCATCATCGCCTTCGGCATCTACCACCTGTTCCGTTTCGTCCGGCGCAGCCGGTCCGGCCAGGTGGTGAAGGCCATCGCTTTGATTATGCTGGCCATGGCCCTGGCCAACCTGATCCCCCTGCGGGTCATCCGCACGCTGCTGAACAGCGCCATGGAGCTGGGCGTCATCGCCCTCATCATCCTGTTTCAGCCCGAGCTGCGCCGGTTTCTGGAGCAGATGGGCAGCGGCAAGATCAAGGAGCTGTTTGTGGCGGAGAGCTACAGCAACGATCTGGAAAACGCCGTCAAGGAGACGGTGGAGGCCTACGCCGCCCTGTCCCGGGACAAGGTGGGGGCGCTGATGGTGTTTGAGCGGCGCACCCTGCTGGACGACGTGCTCAAGACGGGCACCGTCCTGGACTGCCGGGTGTCCGCCGAGCTTTTGAAGAACCTGTTCTGGAACAAGGCCCCCCTCCACGACGGGGCGGTCATCGTCCGGGGCGGGCGGATTGTGGGGGCGGGCTGTATGCTCCCGCTGTCCGGCAACGTGAATTTGAGCCGGGAGCTGGGGATGCGCCACCGGGCGGGCATCGGCGTCAGCGAGAACTCGGACGCGGTGGTGGCCATCGTGTCCGAGGAGACCGGGTCCATCTCGGTGGCGGTGAACGGGATGCTCAAGCGGCACCTGTCGCCGGATACCCTGGAGCGGATGCTCCGCCTGGAGCTGATGCCCGCCGCCGAGGAGGAGGGCAGGCCCACCGCCGCCGCCCGGCTGTCCAGCGTGCTCAAGGGCATCAAGGGAGATGATCTGAATGGGAAAGAAGATCCTTGACAGCAAGATACTCTATGTGGTCCTCTCCGTGCTCATCTCCCTGTCCCTGTGGCTGTGGGTGACCTCCCGGGACGAGAACTGGGAGGGGCGCAACTTTCCCAGCCTGCCCGTCAACTTCTCCGGGCTGGAGATGCTGGAGGACCGGGACCTGATGATCGTCAACTCCAGTGTCACCGCCACCATCCGGGTGCGGGCCAACCCCAGGATCCTGGCCATCTTGCAGGATGCCCCCCCGAAGCTCAACGCCAGCGTGTCCCACATCAGCACCGAGGGCAAGTACCCGGTGAACTATACCGTGGAGCTGCCCAGCGGCGTGAGCCTGAACGATGTGGAGATCACCTACGGCGCCGGCGGAAGCGCAGTGACCGTGGAGGTGG
>CATLHC010000155.1 GCA_949948775.1 uncultured Oscillospiraceae bacterium | reverse complement strand
GGTGCCCTCGGGCAGGGTGTAGGACACCTTGCCGTCAATGGTGGGGATCTCCAGCTCCCCGCCCAGCACCGCCTGGGTGAAGGTGATGGGCGCGTCGCAGTAGACGTCGGCCCCGTCCCGCCGGAAAAGCTGGTGGGGCTGGACGGTAATGACGATCTGCAGGTCCCCGGCAGGGCCGCCGTTGCGCCCGGCGTTGCCCTGTCCCCGGAGGGAAATGATCTGCCGGTCGTCGATGCCCGCCGGGATGGTGACCTTCACGGTCTTCCGCTTCCTGGTCTGTCCGGAGCCGCCGCAGCTCTTGCAGGGGGTGGAGATGACCTTCCCCTTGCCGCCGCACTTGGGGCAGGGCCCGGTGGTGGCGAAGACCCCCATGGGGGTCTGGCGGCGCTGCTGTACGGTGCCGGAGCCGCCGCAGCCCGTACAGGTCTCCGGACTGGTGCCCGGGGCCGCGCCGGAGCCCTTGCAGGTCTCGCACTGCTCCACCCGCTCCAGGGACACCTCCTTCTCGCACCCGAAAGCCGCCTCCTCAAAGGAGATGGTCAGTCCCATGCGCAGGCTGTCCCCCCGCTGGGGGCCGGTCCGGGACCGGGTCCCGCCGCCGAAGCCTCCCCCGAAGAAGCTGCCGAAGATGTCCCCCAGGTCCCCGAAGTCAAAGCCCCCGTCAAACCCGCCGCCGTAGCCGCCGTTCTGAGCGGCGTAGCTGGGGTCCACCCCGGCGAAACCGAACTGGTCGTACCGGGAGCGCTTGCCGGCGTCGCTGAGGACCTCGTAGGCCTCGTTGATCTCCTTGAAGCGCCCCTCGGCGCCCTTGTCGCCGGGGTTCATGTCCGGGTGGTTCTCCTTGGCCAGCTTCCGGTAGGCCTTTTTGATTTCCGCGTCCGTGGCGGTCTTCTGAACGCCCAGGATCTCATAGTAGTCTCTCTTGTTTTCGGCCATAGTCTCTCACATCCAATCTCTCGCAAAACACTCCAAACGGGGCGGGGCACACATCCCCGTCCCATTTGAAGCGTATTCTGCTTACTTGTCCTGGCCGTCCTCGTCCACGACCTTGTAGTCCGCGTCGTAGAACTGCTGGCCGCCGGCATCCCCGCCGGGCTGGCCGCCCATGTCGGGCCCGGGACCGGCCTGGGGGCCGCCCGCCTGCTGGTACAGCTTTTCGCTGACGGCGAAGAACGCCTGCTGGAGGGCCTCGGTGTCCGCCTTGATGGCGGCGGTGTCCTCGCCCTTGAGGGTCTCCTTCAGCTTGTCGATGGCGCTCTGGACGCTGGCCTTGTCGCTCTCGGGGAGCTTATCGCCCATCTCGCCCAGGGTCTTCTCCGCCTGATAGACCATCTGATCGGCGCTGTTGCGGGTCTCCACGGATTCCTTGATCCGGGCGTCCTCAGCGGCGTACTGCTCCGCCTCCTTCACGGCCTTCTCGATGTCGTCCTTGGACATGTTGGTGGAGGAGGTGATGGTGATGTGCTGCTCCTTGCCGGTGCCCAGGTCCTTGGCGGAGACGTTGACGATGCCGTTCACGTCGATGTCAAAGGTGACCTCGATCTGGGGCACGCCCCGCCGGGCGGGCGCGATGCCGTCCAGGTGGAAGTGGCCCAGGCTCTTGTTGGCGGCGGCCATTTCCCGCTCGCCCTGGAGGACGTTGACCTCCACGCTGGTCTGGTTGTCGGCGGCGGTGGAGAAGATCTGGCTCTTGCGCACGGGGATGGTGGTGTTGCGCTCGATGAGCTTGGTGCATACGCCGCCCATGGTCTCGATGCCCAGGCTCAGCGGGGTGACGTCCAGCAGCAGCATGCTGGTGGAGGTGTCGCCGCCGATGACGCCCGCCTGAATGGCGGCGCCCATGGCCACGCACTCGTCGGGGTTGATGCCCTTGAAGCCGTCCTTGCCGGTGATCCGCTTCACGGCGTCCTGAACGGCGGGGATGCGGCTGGAGCCGCCCACCAGAAGCACCTTGGAGATCTCGCTGCCGCTGAGGCCAGCGTCGCTCATGGCCTGACGCACGGGGCCCATGGTGGCCTCCACCAGATGCTCGGTCAGCTCGTTGAACTTGGCCCGGGTGAGGGTCACGTCCAGATGCTTGGGCCCGGTGGCGTCGGCGGTGATATAGGGCAGGTTGACGTTGGAGGAGGTGACGCCGCTCAGCTCAATCTTGGTCTTCTCGGCGGCCTCCTTCAGGCGCTGCATGGCCACCTTGTCGCCGGAGAGGTCGATGCCCTCGGCCTTCTTGAACTCGGCCACCAGATACTTCATGACGCACTCGTCGAAGTCGTCGCCGCCCAGGCGGTTGTTGCCGGCGGTGGCCAGCACCTCGATGGTCCGGCTCTCGGCGTCGATGTCCAGGATGGACACGTCGAAGGTGCCGCCGCCCAGATCGTAGACCATGATTTTCTGGTCCTCTTCCTTGTCCACGCCGTAGGCCAGGGCGGCGGCGGTGGGCTCGTTGATGATGCGCTTGACCTCCAGGCCGGCGATCTTGCCGGCGTCCTTGGTGGCCTGGCGCTGGGAGTCGGTGAAGTAGGCGGGGACGGTGATGACCGCCTCGGTGACGGTCTGGCCCAGATAGCTCTCGGCGTCGGCCTTGAGCTTCTGGAGGATCATTGCGGAGATCTCCTGGGGGGTGTAGTTCTTGCCGTCGATGGACACCCGGTGGTCGGAGCCCATCTCCCGCTTGATGGAGGCGATGGTCCGGTCGGGGTTGGTGATGGCCTGGCGCTTTGCCACCTGGCCCACCATGCGCTCGCCGGTCTTGGAGAAGGCCACCACCGACGGGGTGGTGCGGTTGCCCTCCGCGTTGGCGATGACGACGCTCTCGCCGCCCTCCATGACGGCTACGCAGGAATTGGTTGTACCGAGATCGATACCGATGACTTTAGACATGGTGTTTGTCCTCCTGAATATATGGAAAAATTTTTTATTAACAAAGGTTGGATAACCTGGGTGTTTTCTTCT
>CATLHC010000154.1 GCA_949948775.1 uncultured Oscillospiraceae bacterium | reverse complement strand
ATGGCTGGTGGGCCGCAAGCACAGCCGGACATGGCGCTTCACCGATGTGAACTACGCCGCCGCCTCCGAGGACGACCAGCGCGGGATCTTCCTGTCCTATGGCGGGGTGCTCAACAGCCTGCCCACCGACGCCGCCGCTAAAGTCACCATCATCAACCGCCGCCTCAACCCCGTGGACTTTGAACGTACCATGCTCATGAAGGAGCGGGGGGACGGCCTGGACAAGTACCGCCGGGAGGCCAACGCCATCCTCACCCAGCGGGCGGCTGAAAGTAACAATCTCGTCCAGGAGAAGTACATCACCCTGTCCATCCCCCAGCGGAAGATCGAGGAAACCCGCGCCTATTTCCGGCGGGTGGACGCCAACCTGTCCAAGAGCTTCGGGCGGCTGGACAGCGGGGCCCGGCCTGTGTCCAACCATGACCGGCTCCGCATCCTCCATGATTTTTTCCGCCCCGGTGAGGAACAGTATTTCACCTTCGACCAGACCGCCGCCATTCGCCGGGGCATGGACTTCAAAGACCTGATCTGCCCGGACGGTATGCGGTTCCGGGCGGGACATTTTGAGATGGGGAACAAGGTGGGCCGCGTCCTGTTCCTCAAGGACTACGCCAGCTATATCAAGGACAGCATGATCTCCGCTCTGTCCGACTTTCCCCGGAACCTCATGCTGTCCATCGACATTTTGCCCATCCCCACCGACGAGGCCGTGAAGGAAATACAAAGCCGGATCATGGGCATTGAAACGGACATCACCCGCTGGCAGCAGCGGCAGAACGACAAAAACAATTTCACCGCTACCATTCCCTACGACCTGGAACAGCTCCGTGGGGAGGCCAAGGAGTTTTTGGCCGACCTCACCGAACGGGACCAGCGCATGATGTTTGCCGTGGTGACGCTGGTGCATATCGCGGACACCCTGGAACAGCTCGACGCGGACACCGACGCCCTTCTTTCCATCGGAAGGGAGCACCTTTGCCAATTCTCCGTCCTGCGCTACCAGCAGGAGGACGGCTTGAACACCGTCCTGCCCTACGGCCTGCGCCGGGTGAAGGCCATGCGTACCCTGACCACCGAGAGTACCGCCGTCCTCATGCCTTTCCGCGTCCAGGAGATACAGGACCCCGGAGGGCTGTCCTATGGGGTGAACGCCATCAGCAAGAACCTGCTGATCTGTGACCGCAAACGGCTGATCTCCCCCCATGCCTTCTATCTGGGCGTGTCCGGTTCTGGTAAATCTATGGCTATGAAGTCCACGATCCAGAACGTGGCCCTTGCCACCGGGGATGATATTATCATCATCGACGCCGAGCGTGAGTACGGGCCCCTGGCCCGCGCCCTGGGCGGGGAAGTCATTGAAATCTCCCCCAACAGCAGACACCACATCAACCCCCTGGAAGTGACGGAGGGTTATGGGGACGGGGAGAATCCCATTGCCATGAAGTCCGAGATCATCACCAGCATTTTGGAGCAGCAGATGGGGGTTGGCCGCTTGTCCGGCAGCCATAAATCTATCATTGACCGCTGCACCGCCAACGTGTATCAAAACTATTTCAGCAACCGGGGCCGGGCTCCCATGCCGCTTTTGACCGACTGGCGAAATGAAGTCATGCGGCAGGTGGATCCGGAGGCCCGTGAAATTGCCCTGGCCGCCGAGCTGATTACCGAGGGCAGCTTGAATGTGTTCGCCCACCCCGGCAACGTAAACATGGACAGCCGGATTGTGGTGCTGGACCTTTACGAGATGGGGGAGCAGCTTCGCCCCACCGCCCTGGTCGTCACCCTGGAGGCCATCCAGAACCGCGTCATGGAGAACCGCAAGCGGGGGAAATACACCTGGGTATTCCTGGATGAGGTGTATTTGTACTTCAAATACCACTACTCCGGGGAGTTTTTGTACCGGGCGTGGAAGCGGTTCAGAAAGTACGCCGCCCCCATGACGGCGGCCACGCAGAACATCGAGGAATGTCTGAAATCCGAGACGGCCCGGCTCATGCTGGCGAACTCTGAATTTCTGCTGCTGTTCAACCAGGCGGCCACCGACCGGGCGGAGCTCGCCAAGCTGCTCCACATCTCCGACACGCAGATGGGGTACATCACCAACGCCGAGGCGGGCCACGGCCTGCTGCGGATCGGCGGCTCCCTGGTGCCTTTCTCCAATACCATCCCCAAGGACACCGAACTGTACCGGCTCATGTCTACCACCCCCGGTGAGAATGAAATCTCACCATGAGACGCGATTGACCACATGGGTAAAATCACGTTAGGCAGTCTATTTGACGGTATCGGTGTGTTCCCGCTGGCGGCCCGCCACCATGGGATCACGCCGTTATGGGCCAGCGAAATTGAAAAGGCCCCCATTTCCATCACCCGGCGCCACTTCCCGGATATGGAGCATTTGGGGGACATCACCAAGCTGGACGGTGGGAAAATTCCCGCCGTCCATGTACTTACTTTTGGTTCGCCCTGCCAGAACCTATCTCAAATCGGGAACAGGACTGGGCTGGCCGGGGTAAAATCAAGCCTGTTTTTTCACGCGATCAGGATCATCAAAGAAATGAGGGGTGCAACTGACGGATTGTTTCCAGTTATCACTGTTTGGGAAAACGTCATGGGAAGTCTATCATCAAATGACCGGCTGGACTATGCGGCGGTGCTCGGAGCGTTCACAGACACCGACATTCCAATTCCTCGGTCTGGAGGATGGGCTAACGCCGGAATGGTGCGAGGGCGAGTACCCGATTTGGCATGGCGGCTCCTGGACGCCCAATATTGGGCAAGGCCCCGGCTGGCCCGGAGGCAGAGAATTTTCGTCGTGGCCGATTTTGGAGGGCGGCGTGCTCACAAAATACTGTTTAAGCCCCGCTCAATGCTCCAAGTTTCTCCGGCTGGCGGAGAAGGCGGGGTGCCCGCCCCCGGCTGTGATCGAGGCCCTTTTATTGAAGCAGGGGGGCGAATACCCATCGTCCGACC
>CATLHC010000153.1 GCA_949948775.1 uncultured Oscillospiraceae bacterium | reverse complement strand
CTCTCGTCCGCCTGGGGGAACTGGCAAATTGCGTTTATCTATATAACGAAGAAGGAGCTTGATCCATGGGATTTCCAAAGGATTTTATTTGGGGCGCCGCTTCCGCCTCTTATCAGATTGAGGGCGCTGTGAAAGAGGACGGCCGGGGAGAAAGCATTTGGGACGTTTTCTCCCACACCCCCGGAAAGGTCAAATGGGGCGATACCGGCGACACGGCCGCCGACGCCTATCACCGCTGGCGGGACGACATCGCCATCATGAAGGAGATGGGCCTCCAGGCTTATCGATTCTCTATTGCCTGGCCCCGGGTAGACCCCAAAGGCGACGGGCATTGGAACCAGACGGGGCTGCACTGCTACAGTGAGTTGGTGGACGGCCTTCTGGAGGAGGGAATCCAGCCCTGGGTGACTTTGTTCCATTGGGACCTTCCCCAGGCATTGCAGCGGCAGGGCGGCTGGCAGAACCCGGAGACCGCCCGGCGCTTTGAGGCCTACGCGGAGAAAATGGCGGAGCTGTTTCGGGGCCGGGTGCGCCGGTGGTTCACTTTTAACGAGCCCCAGTGCTTCATAGGAATGGGCTATGGGACGGGAGAACACGCCCCGGGCCTGAAGCTGGACGACGACAGCCTCAGCGCCTGCTGGGAGACCTTCTGCCAGGCGCACTCTCTGGGACAGAAGGCTCTGCACCGGGCGGACGGCGGAAATCTGGTGGGTGTCGCCTCCACGGGGGCGGTCTGTTATCCCGCCAGTCAGGCTCCCGAAGACGTGGAGGCGGCCCGGCAGGGGACCTTTGCCCTTCCTCTGGGGCCCAGAACCTTCTCCCACACCCTGGCCCTGGATCCCCTGTGCCTGGGGGAAGAATACGAGAAGCCGGACTTCATCGGGCTCAACCTCTATCAGGGCGCACCCGTCCACGCGGGAGAAAACGGGCCGGAGACGCTTCCCTTCCCGGCGGGCTTCCCGCGGACCGCCCTGGGCTGGCCCATCACCCCGGAGGCCCTGGAGTGGGGCCCGCGGTTTTTAGCGGAACGCTACGGTCTGCCGCTGGTGGTCAGTGAAAACGGTCTGGCCTGTACGGACCGGGTCTTTCTGGACGGCGCCGTACACGATCCTCTGCGGATCGACTTCCTGACCCGGTATCTCCGGGCGCTGGAGCGCGCCATTGACCAGGGCACGAATGTCCGGGGGTATTTCCAGTGGTCCCTGACGGATAACTTCGAGTGGGCGGAGGGCTATGACCCCCGCTTTGGCTTGGCCTATGTGGATTACGCCACAGGGGACCGGATGCTGAAGGACAGCGGGCGATGGTACCGAGATATCATCCGCTCCAACGGCGCGGACTTGTGAGAGGGCTTGTATCAATCCCCCTGACAGATCCAAGCGGGGAATGTTCGGGGCGCAGTTCTTGGCTGTGGTGACCACATAGCCTTCCGTCTCCCTTCAGGGCAGGGCGGACACTCGTTCTCAATTTTTGATGAGCTGGAGCCAGGTCTGCTGGGCGGCGTCCTCCGCCCGGTTGGGGCCTCCCAAGACCCGGAGGGCCACCGCGTAGATTTTCTTTTCATGAGCCTCAAAGAGCCGCGTGAACCGCCGCTGGTCCTCCTCGGTCTCCAGCATGGCGAGGCAGATCGCAAGCATAAGAGCTCTCCTCCTTTTCGGTTGAATTGGCGCCGGTTCACTTAGTAAACGGCGGGGGAGGGGGAAGTACCACAGCCTGGGAGAAATTTTTTTGCCGTTCAGGAGCGCAGGGGCTGGACAGCTCAAAAACTGCGCCGCTATATACAAAGAGGTCTGCAAAGATTTTTTAAGCAATTTTTGATGGTTTATAGCCGTTTCTGCTCCTTTTCATTTGCTCTCCGGCACTCTTTGAAGCCAGTGTTTCCACGTGTTCCACGTCTGTCTGTGGCTGGTTATGTGGTCAAGAAAATTGTCTCACCGAAAGAGACCGTCCACAAACACAACGAAGCACTGTGTAATTCGCTTGCTTTTCACCTCTGTATTTCTCCGTTTATCCTATCGACTTTCGCCTCCTATTTCGGTATTGTGTTGCTTGCAAAAGCCCCACAAAGCACTGAAAATTAGGAGGAAAATGTATGACCAACATGAAAAAGCGCATTGCCGCCGCACTGACTGCGGCCACCCTCACCATTGGTCTCGCCATCCCCGCTACGGCAGCGGAGACCCAGGCTATCCGGGTGAGCAGCTACAAGGGCAGTACCCTGGAGATGGGAGAGCGCAGCGGACTCATCATCGGTCCCATCGGTACGGATTACACCGTCATCTCCAGCAGTCCAGATATAGTGGCGGTGGAACAGGTGTTGACCTTCTGGGTAGCTGTCGCCAAGGCGGAGGGAACCGCGGAGATCACCGCTTTCAACAGCGCCGGGGAGTGCGGAAGCATGACGCTGACAGTCGGTTCCACAGCCCCCGCTGCGCTGGAAGCACCCGCCAGCGGGAACAGAGCCAGCCTAACGGACAATATGGAAATTCGGCAGGAGATAATCCGGCTCATCAACCAGACTCGAAAGGACAACGGAGTGTCGGAACTGCCGGTCAGCGAGGCCTTGATGAACGCCGCCCAAGCCTGCTCCAACCGGCGCTACACCTGGCATCACGCTCCAGAAGAGGGTCAGGCCGCTGCCGAGGCCGGATATCCCTACGGCTTCGGCGACAACCTCACCGTGTTCACCGGTACAGTCGATGCTGCCCAGTGCGCCGTCGACAACTGGATCAACTCGCCGGGTCATTTCGAGACGATGATTGACCCCAGATGCGACTGCATCGGTGTAGGCGTGACCCAGTACGACGGCATCACCTACTGCTACATGTTCGTTGGAATACCCAATAGCGTCAACTTCTATGCATAAGAGAACAGTACTCAAGGAGGGCCGTCCAGAAAGCTGGATGGCCCTCCTTCATAGCGGAAAAAGCAAAGTACAGACAGGAAAATATGACACCCGGAAGCGCAGACTTCCTGCTCAAATTTTGCATAGCAGAAAACAATGAATTAGGGGCCAATATACCAGAGCTAAATTCTATCAATGATTAAAAAGCGGCAGA
>CATLHC010000152.1 GCA_949948775.1 uncultured Oscillospiraceae bacterium | reverse complement strand
TGGGCAGGCCGGACACCGACAGCGCCACCGTCAGGGCGCAGGGGCCGGGTATGGACACCACTTCGATCCCGGCGGCGGCGCACAGGGCCACCAAATCCTCGCCTGGGTCGGAGATAGCGGGGGTGCCCGCGTCCGTCACCAGGGCGCAGCTCTCCCCCTCCTGGATCCGCCGCAGGATGGCGGGGCCCGCGGTGTCGCAGTTGTGGCGGTGGTAGGTCACCATGGGCTTTTTCAGCCCCAGGTGGTTGAGCAGCTTCACCGTCACCCTTGTGTCCTCGGCGGCGAGGAAGTCCGCCCCCGCCAGCGTCTCCGCCACCCTGCGGCTGATATCCCCCAAATTTCCGATGGGGGTGGGCACCAGATAGAGTGTTCCGGCCATGTCAATCGCTCCTTCACGCCGTTTTTTGTCATTCGATGAGGGAGATGATCACCGTTTTTTCACAGTGGCGGGGCACGTCCCCATCCTCCGGCCACAGGAACTGCGAGCCGGTGCTGTAGGTATAGCCGGTGTAGTCCACCCGCTGGCTGATGTGCACGCCCAGGAAGTCCTCCTCGAGATCCTCCCAGCGGACAAGCAGCCGGGCCCCCTCTTGCTGGGCCGACAGGATGTTGAACAAATTCAGTTCACCCGTGGAGCGGCACAGGGACAGCAGCACCGGCAGCTCCCGCCAGCCGCTGCTTACCAGCGTGTCCTGGCTCTCCATGTGGAGGGTCACCGCTGTGACATACCCGTCCAGGGTGAATTTCGGCTGGTCATACACCGTGGTGTCTCCAAAAACATCAATGGAAACCGTGCCCATCGGATCCTCTTGCTCCTTCCATCGTCCTCCGCCGTCCAGGGTAGGGATCTCAGTCCCCCCGTACTCCAGCACCCGCGCGCAGTGGTTGTAGTTCCGAGAAAACTCCGGCAAGTCCAGCGGCCCCCGGCAGGGAGGCAGATAGCTCCACAGCATGGCCGTAAACAGCGCCGCGCTCAGCGCCACCCTGGCCAGCACATACAGCCGCCCGGCAAACCGCCGCTCCTCCTTGGTGTAGCGGTAGTCCTCCTCCCCGTCCCACCAGCAGTCCCGGCCCTCCAGGCCCAGCTTCCGGCACTGCCACATCTTCCACGATCTCCAGATAGGGATGTACCAGCCGTAGCCGTCCCGGGCCAGCCGCCAGCTGCGCTCCCTGGCCTGGGCAATGGACAGCCTGTTCCCGTTTTTGTCCCGGAGTTTTAGGCCGAACAGCCACTTTCCCGGCGTCCAGCCCCAGTAGTGGAGCCACAGGGGCTCCACCGCCAGAGTGAGGGCCAGCATGGCCATACCCCAGAGCGTCACAATGAAGACATTGGCCGCCTGGAACCGGGCAAATCCCTGGTCCCGAGAGATCAGCAGCCACACCAGATTGATGAGGGCGTCGTACAGGGCCATATCCAGTCCCCGGGCCAGCCAGCGCATCCAGGGATGCCAGCAGGCCCAGTGGACCTCCCCCTCCGGCTCCTCCTCCCCCGGCGGGGCGGGGGGGAGTTCCTGCGCCCCCTGCGCGGGCTCCAGCTGCAGCTTTCCCAGCCAGGGCTGAGGGTCCAAGGCGGCATACTCCACCCCGGAGCGCTCCAGCTCCCGGCACACCTGGGCCGCCCGCTCAACGAGGAGCTTATCCCCCTCCAGCTTGTTCATTTGGACAAAGAGCGCCTGCTCCAAAGTCAGGGCCCCCTGCTGCACCTTCCGGATGGTGTCGATGTCCAATTGCAGCTGCCGCAGCAGCTTGATCTTCTCCAGGGTCCGGGCGTCCTCCTCCGAGTAGTCGCGGTAGCCGTTGTCCAGCCGCTTGGGGGTGAGCAGCCCCTCCCCCTCGTAAAATCGGATGTTGGCCCGGGTCATGCCCGTCTTTTGTTCCAGCTCCTTGATGGTCATGAAACCACCTCCCAGGGCCATGCTAACCTGTCAAGTTCCTTGACAGTCAAGGGTTTTTTAAAAAATTTTGAAAATAATGGTGTCCAGTGACTTGATACGGCTCCGTCACCGGGCGGAAACTGAAAACCACGCAATCCTTTGGAAGCGAGCTAAAGTTCTTTTTGCTTACTTTTTCTTTCAAGAAAAAGTAAGTCAAGAAAAAGTAAGTTTGTCCTTCCGCATGGTGAGCGAGATCCGCTTCTTCTTCTCGTCCACTTCCTTCACCCACACCGTCACCACGTCCCCCACGCTGAGCACCTCCGAGGGGTGCTTGATGAAGCGGTCGCAGATCTGGCTGATATGCACCAGACCGTCCTGGTGGACGCCGATGTCCACGAACGCGCCAAAATCGATGACGTTGCGCACAGTGCCGCGCAATTCCATGCCGGGCTTCAGGTCCTTCATATCCAGCACGTCGGTGCGCAGGACCGGGGCGGGCAGCTCGTCTCTAGGGTCTCGCCCCGGCTTCATCAGCTCGGAGGCCACGTCCAGAAGGGTGGGCACGCCCACGCCGCACTCAGCCGCCGCCTTTTCCTGGCCGTAGGCGGACAGTTGTCCTTTCAAATCCCCCAGCTTCCCCGCCTTTACGTCCGCCATGCCGTGCCCGCACAGCTCCAGCAGCTTTTCCGCCGCCCCGTAGCTCTCCGGATGGACGGCGGTGTTGTCCAGCGGGGACTTGCTCTCCGGCACCCGCAGGAAGCCCGCGGACTGCTCAAAAGCCTTGGGTCCCAGCTTGGGCACCTTCAAAATCTGCTTCCGGGTAGTGAAGGGCCCGTTCTCCTCACGGTACTTCACAATATTTTTCGCCGTAGTGCCGTTCAGCCCCGCCACCCGGGTGAGCAGGGGCGCGGAGGCGGTGTTCACGTCCACCCCCACGGCGTTGACACAGTCCTCCACCACATTGTCCAGGGCCTCGCCCAACCTCGCCTGAGGCATGTCGTGCTGGTACTGGCCCACACCGATGGACTTGGGGTCGATCTTCACCAGCTCCGCCAGCGGGTCCTGGAGCCGCCGGGCGATGGACACCGCCGAGCGCAAATTCACGTCGAACTCGGGGAACTCCTCCGCCGCCAGCTTGGAGGCGGAGTACACCGACGCCCCCGCCTCGTTGACCATGGCGTAGCTCACCCCGCCGCCC
>CATLHC010000151.1 GCA_949948775.1 uncultured Oscillospiraceae bacterium | reverse complement strand
CGACGCGCTCCACCAGGCGTGGACCGCCATCCCGCCCCAGCGGCCCGAACGGCTGGGGGCCTGGCTGGGAAAGGTGACCCGCAACCTGGCGCTGAACGCCTGGAAACGGGACCGGGCCCAAAAACGGCAATGCGGCATGGCGGCCCTGCTGGACGAGCTGGCGGAGTGCGTTCCCGGCCCGGTGACTGTGGAACGGGAGCTGGAGGACAAGGAGCTGGCCGCGGCCATTGATTCCTGGCTGCGGGGACGGTCCAAGGAGGACCGGACGCTGTTCCTGCGGCGGTACTGGTACGGCGTAGAGCTTCAGGAGCTGGCGGCGGAGCGGGGAATCTCCCCCAACCGGCTGGCGCAGAAGATGCTCCGCCTGCGGCGGAGCTTGAAGCAGGCGTTGGAAAAGGAGGGCTATTTGTGAACAACGAGGAAAAAGCGGTGAAGCTGTTCAACGGCGTCACCGACGTGGGGGACGATTTGATCGAGGAGGCTGGAACGATGCGGAAACACAAAAAAACCGCCTCTTGGCGGTGGGGATTGATGGCGGCCTGCCTGTGTCTGGTGCTGGTGGGGACGGCGGGGGCGGGGGCGTACCAAGCCCGGGTGCCCCACCTGGAACCCAACATCGACGGCAAAGGGCGGTTCGACGGCTACATTGTGACCGGCAAGCTGGCCACCTACCCCGTGAGCCGGTTTGGCGACGCATTCCGGGAAGCGGAGAAGGAGAATCCGAAGGGCCGGGTAGACCGGAAATTTTCCACCTTTGACGAGGTGCGCTCTTACCTGGGGGAAAACATTCCCTGCACATGGGTCCAGGGCTGGGAGGGCGGCTACACCGTGATGATCTACCATGATGAGGAGCAAAACGTCTGGGGCAGCGACGTGATGAGCACATCCCCCGACGGCCGTGCCGAGATCTGGCTGCGGATTCTGACGGAACACTGGGGCCAGGACCCGGAGGAGGTGGGGTCTCTATACGGGGGAGGCCCTGACGCCGTGATGGAGCAGCTGGAGAGCTATCAGATGCCCAACGGGTGTGTAGCGGAGTCCTTCACCATCGACCGCACGGCGGTGGAGGGTGAGCGATTCAGCACCTGCATCAGCTTCTTCATCAAGGACGGGAATATGTACGAGGTCAGCGTCGATGGGGAATTGGACAACCCCGCCCGTCTCTGGCCGGAGGTCCAGGCGATTTTGGACAGCTTCCAGTGACAAAAAGAGCACGCGCCGCGAAAACGGTGCGTGCTCTTTTCTAATTAAAATTCCGCATTTCCCGCGGTGCGCGGGTGGAGTTCCACGTCCCGGATGTTGCCGATGCCCGTCAGGTACATGACCATCCGCTCGAAGCCCAATCCGAACCCGGCGTGGCGGCAGGAGCCGTAGCGCCGCAGGTCCAGATACCACCAGTAGTCCTCCGGCTTGAGCCCCAGCTCGGCCATCCGCTTCTCCAAAACGTCGATGCGCTCCTCGCGCTGGGACCCGCCGATGATCTCCCCGATGCCGGGCACCAGGCAGTCGGCGGCGGCCACGGTCCTTCCGTCGTCATTGAGGCGCATGTAAAATGCCTTGATGTCCTTGGGGTAATCGGTGACGAACACCGGCTTTTTGTACACCTGCTCGGTGAGATACCGCTCGTGCTCGGTCTGGAGGTCGCAGCCCCACTCCACCTTGTAGTCGAACTTGTCGTTGTTCTTCTTGAGAATCTCCACCGCGTCGGTGTAGCTCACCCGGGCGAAGTCGGAGGAGGCCACGTGCTGCAAACGCTCCGCCAGCCCCTTGTCCACGAAGGAGTTGAAGAAAGCCATCTCGTCGGGGCACTTGTCCATCACGGTGTTGATGATGTGCTTGATCATGGCCTCGGCCACGTCCATGTCGTCGCTCAGGTTGGCGAAGGCCATCTCCGGCTCGATCATCCAGAACTCGGCGGCGTGGCGCGGGGTGTTGGAGTTCTCCGCCCGGAAGGTGGGACCGAAGGTGTATACCTTGCCGAAGGCCATGGCGAAGTTCTCCGCGTTGAGCTGGCCGGACACGGTGAGGTTGGCCCGCTTGCCGAAGAAATCCTTGGACCAGTCCACGCCGCCGTCCTCCAGACGGGGCGGGTTGTCCATGTCCAGGGTGGTCACCTGGAACATCTCCCCCGCGCCCTCGCAGTCGGAGGCGGTGATGATGGGGGTGTGGACGTAGACGAAGCCCCGGTCCTGGAAGAAGCAGTGGATGGCGTGGGCGGCCACGGAGCGCACCCGGAAGGCGGCGGAGAACAGGTTGGTCCGGGGCCGCAGGTGCTGGATGGTGCGCAGATAGTCCACGCTGTGGCGCTTCTTCTGCAGGGGATAGTCGGGGGAGGAGGGGCCCTCCACTGCGATGGAGGCGGCCTTCACCTCCAGGGGCTGCTTGGCCTCCGGCGTGAGCACCACGGTGCCGGTGACAATGAGGGCCGCGCCCACGTTCTGGGACGCGATCTCCTTATAGTTGTCCAGCACGCCCGCGTCCATGACAATCTGCAGGTTTTTAAAGCAGGAGCCGTCGTTCAGCTCGATAAAGCCGAAGGTCTTCATATCCCGGATGGTGCGGGCCCAGCCCATGACGGTGACGGTCCGGCCACCCAGCTGCTCCCCGTCGGCAAAGACGGAGGCGATGGTGATGCGTTCCATATGCGTTCCCCTCTATTCTTGTGTTCTGACTCGCCCCTGCCGGGGCAGATACAAAAGCTTTGCAATAGTATACCATTTTTTTCGGGTTTTGCAAGGGGGTGTAGGGAAGGTTTCCCTGTCGGAACCGCTCATTCGAGGCATCCCCCAGGAAAAACCACTCCCGCGGAAGCGGTCAGGTCCAGCGCCGCCGTCTCCCCCACCACGATGACCGCCGGGGGCCGGACACCTGCGGCGCGGGTTTTGGCGGCGATGTCCGCCAGCGTCCCCCGCACCGCAGCGGGATGGGGGGAATTCCCCCCGGACAGCACGGCGGCGGGGGTGTCCGCCGGTCTGCCCGCCTCCACCAGCCGCCGGACCATCACCTCCAGCCGGGACAGGCCCATGCGCAGCACCAGCGTCCCCGGCAGGCGGGCCAGGTCGTCAAAATACTCCGGCAGGCCGTCCGGGGTGTCCGCCGTGTGGGCGGTGACCACGTGGAAGCTCCGGCTCCGCCCCCGATGGGTGACGGGGA
>CATLHC010000150.1 GCA_949948775.1 uncultured Oscillospiraceae bacterium | reverse complement strand
CCCTTCGCTCCCGCCGCCTGGGGATGCACTTTGATATGGCTGGCGTCGATCATCAGCCATTCATAATCCGGTTCGTCAATCAGAATTTCCAGAAGTTTTTCCCAAACACCTTTTCTGCGCCAACAGATGAACCGCTGATGAACACTGCCCCATTTCCCGTAATCAGGGGGCAAATCTCGCCAGGGTGCCCCGGTTCGCAATACCCAAAACACCGCATTGATAAAACGCCGGTTATCCTGGGCGATCCCTCCCCACTGGCCGCGCTGTCCCGGCAGATGGGGTTCTAGCAACGACCATACGTTATCGCTTATGTCATGTCTGTGGTAAGATGCTTCCATCTTTTTCTCTCCTGCCTTTTTAAGATGCCTCCATTCTATCACAATCCCCTCACCTTGTGTAGACACTATCTAGCTGTTTTCGTACGGGCCTATAACCGCTTCGGGTTTCAAAAGCACCTCTATCGTTCCAGACATCCAGGCTCTTCTGTCCCCTTTTCTCTTTTTGACTTCCTTTAACTGCGCGATTAGACACTCCTTTAGATAACGCACCGGTTGACTGGATACCTGGCACGGGGGTATACTATAGTAAATGAAGCAGGGCGCCGGGGTCTTGCGCCCTGCTATGGGGGAATCCGCATGAAATGCTGGCACGGCAATCTGCAAAAACCGGAGAAGGGACGATAGGAAAATGAATATCGGCTGTGTGGTCATGGCCGCGGGGGACGCCCGGCGGTTCGGGGAGAATAAGCTGGCGGCGCTTTTTGACGGAAAGACGCTGATCCGCCGCGCCCTGGAGGCGGTGCCGTCGGAGGAATTTTCCGCTGTGGCCGTTGTGACCCAGTACCCGGAGGTGGAAGATCTGGCGGCGGAATTTGGCTTCATTCCCGTCCGGAATCCCCACCCGGACTGGGGTATCAGCCATACCATCCGCCTGGGGCTGGAGGCCCTGGGGGACTGCGAGGCTGCCCTGTTCCAGGTGTCGGACCAGCCCATGCTGTGCCGGGAGACGGTGGCGGCGGAGGTGGCTTTTTTCCGGGAACACCCGGACAAGCTGGTGGGATTGAGCCACGGCGGCGTCCGTGGGAATCCCTGCATTTTTCCCGCCGCCTATTTCCCGGAGCTGCTGGCCCTCACCGAGGACCACGGCGGCAGCAGCGTCATCCGCCGCCACGAGGAGGACCTGCTGCTGTTCGAGTGCCCCGCCCGGGAGCTGGAGGATGCGGACACCCGGCAGGCCCTGCGGGCCATGGAGGAGCGGAAAAGGCTGATATAGTCGATGCAGTTGAGAATCGGTAATGTTCGACGGTTCAAAGCCACTTTTTGGACACGCAGAGCGGGCCCGGAGATAAAATCTCCGGGCCCGGGTGCTATGAATCAGGAATAGCTCTTGTGTTTTCAGATGCCGTCAGGGAGTCCCTGGGTCTCGGTCTCGCCCTGAGGAGCGGATGCGCCGCCGTTGGCGGCCCAGCCCAGCTCCAGAGCGGCCCAGTCCCGGTGTTCCTTCACCAGGGTCCAGGACTCCACAGCCGTCTCGTCGCGGGTGTAGTCATGCTCGTTGGTGGCTTCCTGTACCGCCTCGTAGTACCAGGCGTCCTCCGGATTGTCGGTCCACTTCTTCATATCGGGGAGCATGTGGTCCTTGTCGGGAGTCCGGTCCAGCATACGGTTGACGATGGCCATGACCTCCGCACGGGTGATATAGGCGTCCGGGTTGAAGGTGTTGCCGTTTCCGTTGACCCATCCGGCTTTGGCGGCCAGACGGATCTCCTTGGCGGCCCAGTGGTCCGCCGTGTCGGCGAAGTCGCCCTTGCCGTCGTCCACATAGCTGCTGTCCAGGAACCGCGCCGCGATCACCGCGAACTCCGCACGGGTGATGTTGGCGTTGGGATCGAAGACGCTGCCGTCGCCGCGGCCCTTCAGAGCCCCGGCTCTGGCGCAGGTAGAGATGGCGTTGTTGTACCAGTCGCCTTCCTTCACATCAGTGAAGGAGTTGACCGTAGACCAGTTGGCCTGGCGGTAATCGTCCGTCATGAGACGGAAGAAGATGGTAGCCACCTCCGCGCGGCTGATGTTGTTCAGCGGGCGGACGGTGCCGTCCTCGTAGCCGATGACGTAGGCGAAGTGGTCCGCGTCGTTCAGGCCCACGGCTCCCGCCAGAGGCACTTCCTGATCGATGATGGTGGTGCCGGGATCAAGAGGCGTCTGGGTGTCGGGAATGGTGGTGGTACCGCCGCCGGTGTTGCCGCCGGTAGGCCGGTTGTCATCATCATCGCCGTCGGGGATTGCCCGCCAGCGGGCGGTGATGGTGATATTGCCGTCCTCCCCGATCACCGGAGTGCCCCAGCTGCGGAAGGTGTAGCCGCTGCGGTAGGGATCGCGGGGATACAACCGGGCGGGAACGTCCGTGGTATCCCAGGGGATCTCATCGTTGTGCAGGACGCGGTTCGTACCGTAACCGGAGAGCCAGGTGACTGTGCGGGTGGCCGGATGGCCAAGGACCCATTGGATTGTGATGTTCCCGTTGGCATCCGTCACCGGAGAGCCCCAATGGCCGTCCTGGTCACGGTTTGCGGGATACTGGCTGCTGTAGCCTGAGTTTACATCAATAGTGATACGCTTGATAAGCTGACCGTCCGCGTCAATCCAGGTAACCGTTATCTGCCGGACATAGCGAGCGGTGATGGTATAGTTGCCATCCTCGTCTTTGACAGGAGCGCTCCAGTAGTCGAACCGGTATCCCTTGTGTCCGGGAGCAGCAGGGTACGCTCCCTGCTCAGGAAGGGCGGTGACATTGTTCAGGGTTTCAATAATACGGTTGTCATAACCGTCCACAAAGGTTACCGTAAATGGTGTTTCCACCGGTTTGACAGGATCTTTCCGGTAGACAACCACATCTTCCTTATTTCCGAGCTTGCCGGAAGGAGGCTCCACAATAACTGTGCTGGTGGTATAACCGTCAAACGAGGGAACGTGGTGGGCTTTCAGAGTCTTTATAGTTTCCAGGTTAAACTCGATTATTTCGGGAGTGGAACCGGGAATTGCCTTGTTCTCCTCATCCACATACCTGATGGTCCAAGTGTAGGATGTGAGGGAATACTTGACGGTGATATTCGTATCCCCATCCGGCATAGTCCCCTTCACAGTGCCTGTTTCGGGCGTGTAACCCTCGATATCCGTGGGGGAAGTTACCTC
>CATLHC010000149.1 GCA_949948775.1 uncultured Oscillospiraceae bacterium | reverse complement strand
TCCAGATTGTTCAGCGCGCCCAGCATCCCCTCCAGCCCGCCGCCCAAACCGGCGGAGACCGCCGGAGGGACCGGCGGCGCGGGCGCCTCCCCGGTCTGCACCGGCGCCTCCTGTGTCGGCGGCTGGCCTCCCTCCCGGCCCTGGCTCTGCTCCTGGGATTGAGTTTGGCCCTGACCTCCTCCCCCTTGGCTCTGCTCCTGGGGCTGGGCTTGGCCTTGACCGCCTCCCCCCTGCCCGTTCAGGGACTGGGCCAGGGCCATGATCTGCGACATGGCCTGGGGATTGCCCAGGATATTTTCCAGCTTTTCCTCCAGCTCGCTCATGGGCCCTCCCCCCTTCGGCATGGTATTTTCAGCTTACTTGAAGTTCTCCTTCATCTTCTGGATCAGTTTGGCCCCCTCCGGGTCCTGCATCAGCTGGCGGATGGCGTCGGCCAGCTGGGCGGTGTCCCCCTTGGCGGCCCGCTGCGCCGCCGACTCCAAGTCCCCGGTGCTGCGGCTGAGCATGGAGAATATTTTCTGGGTCTCCGGCGCGTCCCGCAGCTTTTCCAGCTTAGACGGGTCCTTCATCAGTCCGGCGGCCTCTTTTCCCTTGAGCAGCTCGTCAAAATTCGGCATAAGTGATCCCTCCGTTCATTGTCAGTATATGTTGGTCGGAAGGAATGGTGAACTATATGAAAATTTTAGTGTTCTCAGACTCTCACGGCCGTCTGGGTCCCATGGTGGACGCCATCGAACAGGAGCGGCCCCAGCGGGTGTTCTTCCTGGGCGACAACTACCGGGACGGCCAGGCCCTGACGGACGTCTATCCCGACCTGCCCATGGAACTGGTGCGGGGCAACTGCGACTGGGACAAGGCCCCGGATGAGCTGATCGTGGAGGCCGGGGGCGTCAAGTTTCTGCTGTGCCACGGCCACCGCTATGGCGTAAAGAGCGGCACAGGCCAGCTCGCCCGGGCGGCCAGGGAAAAGGGCGTGGACGTGGCCTGCTTTGGCCACACCCATGACGCGCTGAACATGCCCGACCGAGGCGTGTGGTTGTTTAACCCCGGCACCGCCGGGGGAATCCACAACCGGGTGGGCTACGGGGTGATCTTGGCCTCCAATGGGAAGTTCCGTACGGACCTAAAATGAAAAAATTCCCGGCGCTTTCGCGTCGGGAATTTTCGCGTTACAGGGTATCCTGCTGTCAGGCGCGGCTCTGCCTGGTCCGGGTATCCTCGGGGCGGAACAGCATCGTCAGGCACCACAGGGCCGCCAGGCCCACAATGGTGTAGATAATCCGGGCCAACCAGGTGCCGGAGCCGCCGGAAATGAAAGCCACCAGGTCGAAATTAAACAGCCCAATGCACCCCCAGTTCAGCCCGCCGATTACGGCCAGCGCCAGGGCAATCTTATCCAGGAACACGGTACGAACCTCCTTTGACCAGAGCAGCGCGTTGAGCGCTCCATCCGTTTTTACTGCACAAAGGTAGTTTGCACCCCGCAAAGTACGCTATGCTGGAAATTTTTTCGACAAATCGCCGTCCTCTACTCCGCCGTCACCGACCGGCTGGTGGGAATGACGCACACATAGCTCTTCCCCCGGCCCAGAGCCAGGGACGCGCCATCCTCCCGGAAATAGCGGAACTGCCGGTCCGCGCCGCCCTTCTCCCATTTGATGGGGATCATCTTTCCACCGCAGGCAAACCAGCCGCTGCCGGACTCCAGGCCCACCTTCACCCGGCCCTCGTTATCCAACACCACATAAGTGGTCTGGAGTATGATCAGGTTGGTGACCGCCACCTGGCTGCCGTCGTTACCGTCTATGTAGGGCTCATCGTATTCCTCCACCAGATAGCGCTTTTGGGCCTGGTCATAGCGGAACACACCAGTCTTATAGCCGGAGAACGGAACGGTAACCGTCTTGGCGGAGCTGCCGCCCACCGGCGTGCCGTCGTCGGCAAAGGTCATCTCATAGGCGTAACCGGCGCTGTGCTCCTCCAGCTCCCGCTGGGCCAGCATATCGGCGACGGCCTCGCCGGAGGTGAGCAGGGAGTGCTCAAAATCGTAATGATGCCCGGCCACCCGATCCCGGTTCCGCCAAAACATCCCGGCGTCCCGGCTGGAGTAGTAGCCGTTGACTCCATCCACCGTAAACAGCCCCTTGCTGTTCTTGGTCTCGTAGAATTCCGGGCTGCCTCCGGCATGGATGAACACCGCCTCGTGCCCCTGGGCAATTTCCCAGTAATACTGCCGGGCGGAGCGCACAGAACCCACCAGGCCCAGCTGAGACGGGTCCTGATACACCGCCAGCATCCGGGTGATTCCCCCCTCCGCCACCAGCTCGTAGATGATGTCCGCCTGACTGTTGCCCTGCTGGGGCAGGGCGGCCTTCAGGTTGTTGAGCATGATGGCCACAGGCCGCCTCCCCGCCAGGTCCTCCTCACAGGGCAGGCCGGTGAGCGGGTGGTAGAAAGCGGGGGCCGGGCTGGGCGTCGGGAGGGGCTGCCGGCTCTCCGGCGCGGCGGAAACAGGCGGCATGGTGGAAAGTTGGGACGGCTCAGGGTCCCTCTCCGCGCCGCAGGCCGTCAGCGGCAGAAGCAGCAGCGCGCAAAACAGGCAGATGATACGCTTCATTTTGGTCACTCCTCAGAATGGGCCTACATTACATGGCAGAATTGGAACCGCTCCCACGCCGCAAAACGGCTTGGGAGCCGCATTGCGGCACGAAACCGGCCAGCCGGTTTCGATTATGGCGCAGCGTCATGCATTTTGTACACAAAATGCGTCGCTTATTGATATTATACCAATGATGTCGAAGCTTGTAAATGGGCAATTTACCGCGACAGAACAAAAGCGGACCGAGCCTCTTTCAGCCCGGTCCGCCCAACCTTCACTGCGCGCCGTTGAACTCGTCGTAAAAGCGATTGTGGATGACCTGCACCGCCCGGTCCGCGTCGCTGATGTGCACCAGCACCGACACCTTGATCTCGCTGGTGGAGATCATGTTGATATTGATGCCCGCGTTGAACAGCGCCTCAAACATGGTGGCGGCCACGCCGGGGTTGTTGATCATCCCCGCCCCCACAATGGACACCTTGGCGATGTTGTCCGACACGTCGATGTGGTCGAACTTGATGCTGTCCCGGTTGTCCTCCAGCAGCTTTTGAGCCAGCTCCATGTCGCCCTTGGCCACGGTAAAGCTGATGTCCTTGGTGTCGCTGCGGCCGATGGACTGGAGGATAATGTCCACGTTCACC
>CATLHC010000148.1 GCA_949948775.1 uncultured Oscillospiraceae bacterium | reverse complement strand
TGGATCTGCCGGGATCTCCTGTGTGAGTTGGTCTGCGGTGGTGCGCGATCCTTCAGTCTGCTCCTGGCCCTTGGCGGACTTTTTCTTCTTCAGAAGAGATTCCACCCCACGCCGCGCCTGATAGGCTACACGGGCGGCGGTGTCCTCGATCCGGTCGCCGCCGTAGTCGCTGGCCTGCCCCCGCTGGGCGGTTTCCCGGAGTTGGCCCCGCAGGCGTTCCGTACCATCGTCCAGCCCACGGCGGACAAGTACCTTGGGCGTGGCCTTGACTTTTTCCTTCAATCTGCCCTTTACTGTGCGTTTTTCTTTGATTTTTGCGATACTCTCTCACCTCACTTTTGCGTTTTCCGTCATTTTATGGTACACTGTCCTCCAAAGGAGGGAGCGTCAATGGAACAGGTATACAGATGTGAATGGGCCGGCCCCGACCAGATATATATTGACTACCACGACAACGAATGGGGCCAGCCCCTCCACGATGACAATAAACTGTTTGAAATGCTGATCCTGGAGGGGATGCAGGCCGGACTGGCATGGATCACGGTGCTGAAAAAGCGGGAAGCCTTTTGCGCTGCTTTTGACAACTTCGATCCCCCAAAGGTCGCGCTGTATGATGACGCAAAGATCGAAGCCCTTATGGCGAACACCGGGATTATCCGACACCGGGGCAAGATCAACGCAGCTATTGGCAACGCAAAAGCATTCCTTGAAATTCAAAAAGAATACGGCAGTTTCGACCGATTCATCTGGGCCTATGTCAATCACACACCTATCATCAACGCCCCACACAGCATGGCGGAGCTGCCTACATCCACCCCGTTGTCCGATCAGATCAGCAAGGACTTGAAAAAGCGGGGCTTCAAATTTGTGGGGTCCACCATTGTCTATTCGTTTATGCAGGCTGTCGGGATGGTGGACGACCACATGATTTGGTGTCCCTGGCATACGAATAACAGAAAATAAAACCGGAAATTCAGGCGACGTTGGTCTCACTCAGCTTGGTGGTCATCAAGCGGTAGAGCCGGTTCTTGGGGAAGTTGTCCACAAACGGCACGATGGCGCTGCCGCACTTGATGAGGCCGCGCCCGAAGTCCACGTTGGTGATGTAGGAGAGCTGGTTGTCCGAAATGTTCAGCAGCCGCGCCAGCTCCGCCCGGTCTGTGGCCGCCTGGTTCAGCATGACCAGGAACTCGCTGTTGGCCAGCATGGTCCGGGCGGTGTGGGACTGGAGCAGATCGTCCACGTTTTGAGTGAGGCCGGTACAGCAGGCCCCGTACTTTCTGACACGCTTCCAGAGGGTAAACAGGAAATTAGCGCTGTATTCGTGCTGGAAAAGAAGGTAGATTTCATCGATATAGACCCAGGTGTTCCGGCCCAGTGCCCGGTTGCGGATGACCCGGTTGAACACGCTGTCCAGCACTACCAGCATACCAACGGGAAGGAGCTGCTTGCCCAGATCCCGGATGTCGTAGCAGAGGATTCTGGCGTCCGTGTCCACGTTGGTGGGCTTGGCGAAGGTGTTGAGGCTGCCCTCGGTGAACAGCTCGATTGCCAGTGCCACATCCCGCGCCTCCGGCTCAGACTGGCGGAGCAGTTCGGCGTGGAAGTCCTGGAGGGTGGGGGCTTTGCCCTGGTAGCCGCCCTTGATGTAGCTGTGGTAGACGCTGGCGGTGCAGCGGTCGATGATGGATTTCTCCTTGGCGGACAACAGCCGGTCCCCCATGAGCTGCTCACACAGGGACAGCAGGAACTCGGACTTCAGCACCACCGGGTTCTCGCCGTCACCATAGCCCTGCTCCATGTCCATGGCGTTGATGTGGTTGGGGGAGGTAGCGGAGATATTCACCACTTCGCCGCCCAGCCCTTCGATGAGGGGCCGGTACTCGCTTTCCGGGTCGATTACGATGATATCGTCATCGGTGGACAAGGCCAAGTTGACCATCTCCCGCTTGGCGGTGAAAGACTTGCCGGAGCCAGACACGCCGAGGACGAAGCCGTTGCCGTTGAGCAGTTCCTTCCGATTGGCGATGATGAGGTTCTTGGAGATCACGTTCTGCCCGTAGTACACCCCGCCCTGATCCCGCACCTCCTGGGCCTTGAATGGCATGAGGACGGCCAGAGCCTCGGTGGTCAGGGTGCGCAGAGCGTCGATCCGCCGCAGGCCCAGGGGGAGCGCCGTCACCAGCCCGTCCGCCTGCTGCCAGTTCAGAGTGGCCAGTTGGCACAGGTGCTTCCGGGCAGCGGACTGGAGGGCATCCGTGTCGCTGTCCAGTTCCTCCTTGCTGTCCGCCAGATGCACCAACGTGACCACGGCGAACATCATCCGCTGGTCACGGGTGGTGAGATCGTCCAGCATTTCCCTTGTCTCTTTTCTCTGCTGCTCCAGGTCGTAGGGGACAACAGCGGAGAAATTGTTGTTGCTGTTCTGCCGGCGCTGCCAGTTGGTGACGTTGGTCTCGACACCGAGTAGCCGGTTCTGCATTTCCCGGACGGCCTCGTCCGTGGGGACGGGGATCACATCAATGGACAGCATCATGGTGCGGTTCAGGGCCGTCAGCTCGGAGACCATGCTGTCCTTGATGTAGCTGGCGTACTCTTTGAGGAACAGCACCCGGCCAAACTTGTCCCCCATGATGAAGTGGTCCTTCTTGAACTCCAAACTGTCCGGGCAGATGGTGTCCTTGAAGCTGTGGCCCTTCCGCATGAGATCCCGCAGATCCAGGTGGTACTCCGTCTCCTCGCCGGTGCGGTAGAAGTCATGCAGCACCCGGAGACGTTCCACTGCGTCCAGCTCCTCGCTGTGGGCGTCCAGGTGGCTCAGACGGGTGGTCACGTCCGCTGTCACCCGGTCGAAGAAGGTGCGGGCCTCCTCGATGCTCTTGCGGTGGACGGACAGGGTGATGTATCGTTCCTGCACCACACTATTGGAGGAGTCGGTAACCTTGTCCATGAGCATGGCGTTGTACTCGGCCCGATAGCCGTCCAGGTAATCATCCTGCCGGGGCAGAAGGATCTTCTGCTCGAAGTCTTGGCGGTTCAGCCGCTTGTTGTTGATGGTGAGCTTGGTGGTGGAGCCGGTGTCCAGGGCGTTCAGCAGTTCAGAGTAGCCCAAAAACATGGAGGTCTTATCCTCCTTAGAGGCAATCGCATAGTTGATGTCCGAGAAGCGGATGGTCTTGGAGAATTTGCTCCCGAACTGAAAAATCCCATCCGGCCAGAGGCGGCGGATGGGGATGGCGTCCTGCACGGACTTGGGGAGGACGAAGCCCTCCCGGTCCTGCTTCA
>CATLHC010000147.1 GCA_949948775.1 uncultured Oscillospiraceae bacterium | reverse complement strand
GGGACCAACCCCTTTGCCGCCCTGGCTACGGCGTCCTTTGTGCCTCCCTTCGCGGATATGGCGTCCACCACGCTGTTCAAGTTCAACTTCCAGGGCTTTTTGGACATCGGCTGGTTCACCGCCATCACCCTGGTCATCACCTTCTGCATGATCGACATGTTTGACACCATCGGCACCCTGGTGGGCACCGCCTCCCGGGCCGGCATGGTGGATAAAGAGGGGAACATGCCCAACATGAAGGAGGCGCTGCTGTCCGATGCCGTGGGCACCGTGGCCGGCGCCTGCTGCGGCACCTCTACCGTCACCACCTTTGTGGAGTCCGCCTCCGGTGTGGAGGCCGGCGGCCGCACGGGTCTCACCGCTCTGACCACCGGCATCCTCTTCCTGGCCTGCATCTTCATCGCCCCCATCGCGGCCATTATTCCCGCGGCCGCCACCTCCGCGGCGCTGATCTACGTGGGCGTGCTGATGCTGATGGGGCTGAAGAACGTGGACTTCGACGATATGGACCAGATGGTTCCCGTGGCGCTGATGCTCATCGGCATGCCCGTCTCCGGCTCCATCGGCCACGCCATCGGCTTGGGCCTGATCTCCTTTACCATCATCAAGGTGTTCAGCGGCAAGGCCAAGGACGTCTCTGCCCTCACCTATGTGATCTCCATTCTCTTCCTGGTGAAATTCTTCCTCATTGTGTGACCCTGGGTGCGGAAAGTACATAGAGCGTATGAAAACGGAGGGTCTCCGCATTTGCGGAGACCCTCCGTTTTCGCCGTATGTCAGCCGCCCAGATAGGCTTTTTTGATGGCGGGAGACGCCAATAGCTCCGCGCCGGTGCCGGAGGAGACCACCTTGCCGGTCTCCAGTACGTAGCCCCGGTCCGCCACGGACAGCGCCGCCTGGGCGTTTTGCTCCACCAGCAGAATGGTGGTGCCCGCGTTGTGGAGGCTTCTGATAATCTCGAAGATCTGTTCCACCAAAATGGGGGCAAGACCCATGGAGGGTTCATCCAGCATCAGAAGCTTCGGGCGGCTCATCAGCGCCCGGCCCATGGCCAGCATCTGCTGCTCGCCGCCGGAGAGAGTCCCCGCCACCTGTTTGCGCCGTTCTTTCAGACGGGGGAACTGCTCATAGACCTTCTCCAGGTCCGCCGTGTCGGGCTTGCCGCTCTGGGTGTAGGCGCCCATCTCCAGATTCTCCTGGGTGGTCATCTGCAGAAAGACCCGCCGTCCCTCCGGCACCAGGGCCAGGCCGCGGGAGACCACCTTGTGGGCAGGGACCTTGCCCAAATCCTCCCCCAGGAAGGTGACGGAGCCGGTTTTGCTGCGCAGCAGGCCGGAGATGGTATTCAGCGTAGTGGACTTGCCCGCGCCGTTGGCGCCGATCAGCGTGACGATCTCCCCCTGGGAGACCTCGAAGGACACGCCCTTGATGGCGTGGATGCTGCCGTAGTAGACGTTGATGTTGTCGACTTTCAGAATCGTTTCCATGTCACGCCTCCTTCTGCTTGCCCAGGTACGCCTCGATGACTTTCGGATTCTTCTGGATATCCTCCGGGCTGCCCTTGGCGATGACCCGGCCGAAGTTCAGCACGCAGATGCCCTCGCAGATGTTCATGACCAGGTTCATGTCGTGCTCAATCAGCAGCACGGCAATTTGGAAGGTGTCCCGGATTTTGCGGATATTCTCCATCAGTTCTGCCGTCTCCGAGGGGTTCATGCCCGCCGCCGGTTCGTCCAGCAGCAGCAGTGAGGGATTGGTGGCCAGCGCCCGGACGATCTCCAGGCGGCGCTGGGCGCCGTAGGGCAGGGAGCCGGCCTTGACATCCGCGAGACCCTCCATGCCGAAAAGAGACAGCAATTCCAGCGCCCGGTCATGGGCCACCCGCTCCTCCTTCCAGTAGCCCGGCAGGCGGAAGATGCCGCTCCACATGTTGTAGCGCATCTGGGTGTCCATCCCCACCTTTACGTTGTCCTCCACGCTTAAATCCTGGAAGAGGCGGATGTTCTGGAACGTCCGGGCGATGCCCGCCCGATTGACCTTCATGGTGTCCATGCCGTGGGTGTCGGTGCCGTCCAGCAAAATGGTGCCCTTGGTGGGCTGGTAGACCTTGGTGAGGAGGTTGAAGACCGTGGTTTTGCCCGCGCCGTTGGGACCGATGAGGCCGGCGATCTCCGTGCGGCCGATGGTGAGGTTGAAATCCTCTACGGCCTTCAGCCCGCCGAAGGTGATTCCCAGGCTGATGCACTCCAGAATGGGGCGCTTGCCGATGTCACGGTCCGGGATCATGCTGCCGGAGGGAACGGGAACGAGTTTCGAGAACATGTCAGGCGGCCTCCTTTTTGTGGGATTTGCGGGGTCCGAACCGGAACCGGCCCAAGAAATTTTTCAGCGTGGGGTTGTTGGTGGCCAGCATCACCAGGATCAGCACAATGGCGTACACCAGCATCCGGTAGTCGGAGAACTGGCGCAGTGCCTCCGGCAGGATATAGAGCACGGCGGCGGCGATGATGGAACCCCAGATGCTGCCGAGGCCTCCCAGCACCACGTAGACCAGCACCAGAATGGAGGTGTTGAAGTCGAACTTGCTGGCGGCCAGGCTGCTGTAGTTCAGGCCGTACAGCGCGCCGGCCGCGCCCGCCAGAGCGGCGGAGGTGATGAAGGCGATCATCTTGTACTTGGTGACGTTGACGCCCACGCTCTCCGCGGCGATGCGGTTGTCCCGAATGGCCATGACGGCCCGGCCGGTGCGGCTGCGGACCAGGTTCAGCACGATCACCAGCGTCAGCATCACCAGGAGGAAGCCCGCGCCGAAGGAGGCCAGTTTCTCCGTGCCGGTGGCGCCCTGGGCGCCTTTGATGATGGCCACGCCGCCGGGACTCATGCCCAAATCGTCGATGGTCAGCGTGCCGCTGATGTTAAAGGCCATGTGGAGGCCGTTTTCATCATGGCCCACCAGTAGGCAGTTGATCAGCTCCTTGATGATCTCGCCGAAGGCCAGGGTGACAATGGCCAGATAGTCGCCCCGGAGCCGCAGCACCGGCACGCCCACCACAAAGCCCGCCAGGGCGGCCATGGCCGCGCCCACGACGATGGCAATCACCAGCCGGACCCAGCCGAAGGGGACTGCGCCCTGGAGGCTCATGGCGGCGATGACGCCGGAGAAGGCGCCCACGCTCATAAAGCCCGCGTGGCCCAGGCTCAGCTCACCCAGGATGCCCACCGTCAGGTTCAGGGACACCGCCATGACGATGTAGCAGCAGATGGGCACCAGCATGCCGGTGAGGGAGCGGTTC
>CATLHC010000146.1 GCA_949948775.1 uncultured Oscillospiraceae bacterium | reverse complement strand
CGTGGACCACGCCGATACCCGCCGCCTCGAACACCGCCTTCATCTCCTCCCCCACCCGGACCATGTTGTAGTTGGTGTCCAGGGTGCGGTGATCACCGCTGGGGTCATATACGTCCGACCCCTCCAGGGTGTAGGCCTCGGTGGCGTGGGAGTGGTAGATGAGCACCTTGGGACCCTCTCCGGCGGCGGACAGCCGGGGGGCGTTCTCGATAAGGGCGGGGATATCGATGGTGTAATCCGTGTGGTTGTAGACGGACACATTCCCCGATGTGACATACTTGGCGGAGGAACCCGCCACCATGGTTTTGGGGATGATACCCTCGGGGGTCTCAGCGGAGGGAGCGGGGGAGCCGCTGGGCTCCTCATCCTCCCCGGCGGGGTCCAGCTCCAGCAGGTCGCTGCTCTCCGACGGGGGAGGGGAGGCGGGGGAGGACTCCGCTGCTGCGGGCGGCACGCCGCCCAGCAGGGAGGACTGGGCCAGGACCATCCTATCCCAGCGGGACAGGCCGTCTGGATGTTCCTCCAGACCCAGCTCCGCCGACAGCAGGGCCAGGGAGACCTGGGCGCTGCCCGCCCACTCCTTGAGCTGCTCAAAGGCGGCGGCGGGGTCGCCCACCAGCCACGCCATCCATACCGCCAGCGCCCCCACCAGCACTGCCGCGCCGGTCCGCAGGCCCTGTGCCCAGGACCGGGTTGTCCTCTTCTTTCGCATTTTGCTCACCTCCCTGCATTGTATGCGCCACGCGGGGAAAACAGAACGGGCGAAAATTGCCGCTTGACAGCGCGAACTCTAGGAGTTATACTAAGTGGGAAAAGTATAACTAATAGGAGGAGTTGAAATGAAGGTAAAAATGCCACCGGGTAAGTTTCTCGGTGCCGTGCGGGTGGGAGGCGACGGCCAGATCGTCATGCCCAAGGAGGTGCTGGAGCTGTTTGCGCTCAAGCCGGGGGACAATGTCATGCTGCTGGCGGATCAAAAGAAAGGAATTGTACTCAGGAGGGAGCCGCTATGAAATTGAAGCTGCCGCGGGATCAATTTTTAAGCACCGTGCGGGTGGGAGACAAGGGCCAGATCGTCATCCCAAAGGAGGTGCGGGAGCTGTTCGAGATTGAGCCGGGGGATAACCTGCTGTTGATGGCGGACAAGAAAAAGGGGATTGCCATTGTGGCCTTCGACGGCATGATCGATTTCATGGACGAGTCCATCCGGCAGGCCCGGAAGGCCCAAGCGGAGCAGGAGCGGGAGGAGGAGCAGAAGTGAATGCCATTGAAATTTTGGGTCTGACCAAGGAGTACGGCGGCCAACCGGTGGTGGACCGGCTGGAGCTGTCCATCCCGGCGGGGGAGCTGTTCGCCCTGCTGGGGGTCAATGGGGCGGGGAAATCCACCACCATTAGGATGCTGTCCTGTCTGACCGTACCCACACAGGGAGACGCGCAGCTGATGGGCCGCAGCGTCCGCGCCGAATCCCACGCCGCCAAAGAAATCCTGGCCGTCTCGCCCCAGGAGACGGCGGTGGCGCCCGGCCTGACCGTGACGGAAAATTTAGAGCTGATGGCCGGCATCTACGGTCGCCCAAGGGAGCGGGTGGAGCAGGTGATGGGGCGGCTGGGCCTGGAGCAGTGGGCGAGGGCCCGGGCCAAGACCCTGTCCGGCGGCTGGCAAAGGCGGCTGTCCATCGCTATGGCCCTGGTGTCCCAGCCGGAGGTGCTGTTCCTGGACGAGCCCACCCTGGGTCTGGATGTGCTGGCCCGGCGGGAGCTGTGGGGTGTCATCCGAGGGCTGAAGGGGCACACCACCATCATCCTGACCACCCATTATCTGGAGGAGGCAGAGTCTTTGGCCGACCGCATCGGCGTGATGAACGCGGGCCGTCTCCGGGCCGTGGGCACGGCGGCGGAGCTGAAGGCCCTGGCGGGGTGCGAGAGCTTTGAGGACGCCTTTGTGGCGTTGGCAGGAGAGGAGGCCGCCTCATGAGAGTGAGAGCGTTTGCCAGGCGGAACATGAAGGAGTTGCTCCGGGACCCTCTGACCCTATTTTTCGGGCTGGGCTTCCCGCTGGTGCTGCTGGTGCTGATGGATACCATCCAGCGCAATGTCCCGGTGCATATTTTTGAGCTCAAGACCCTGGCCCCGGGCATCGCCCTGTTTGGGCTGACGTTTTTGGCGCTGTTCTCCGGGCTGCTGATCGCCAAGGACCGGTCCACTTCCTTCCTGGCCCGGTTGGCGGCGTCGCCCATGACGGCGGCCGACTTCCTGCTGGGCTACCTGCTGCCCCTGCTTCCCATGGCGGTGGGGCAGAGCGTCATCTGCCTGGCGGCGGCGGTGGCCCTGGGCCTGCCCCTGAGCTGGAACCTGCCGGCGGTCGTAGCTGTCCTCATCCCGTCCGCCCTGCTGTTTATCGCGCTGGGCCTGCTGTGCGGCACGCTGTTCAACGATAAGCAGGTGGGCGGCGTATGCGGGGCGCTGCTGACCAATGTCACGGCGTGGCTGGCGGGTATCTGGTTTGACCTGTCCCTGGTGGGTGGGGCGTTTCAGGCCGTGGCTTACGCGCTCCCCTTTGTCCACGGGGCGGAGGGGGCCAAAGCCGCGCTGGCGGGGGACTGGGCGGCGCTGCCCGGTCATTTGCTCGTGGTGTCGGCGTGGGCCGCGGCCATTTTGGCGCTGGCGGTCGCCCTGTTCCGCCGCCGCCTGATAGAGCGGTAGCAAAGCGTTGGCACAGACCATTTTCGGCGGAAACGGACAAACATTTGGACTTGAAATTTAGCGCTGTCTGTGGTAGAGTAAGGGAAACAAATCAAAGGAAAGGTGAGATCGTGATGGGCTTCTTTGGAATGCAGAAAACTGAGCCACAGGCGGATGTTCCAACGCTTCCTCAGGAGGAGCCGGTGAGCGCTCCTGCTCCCGCCCGGACGGGCAGCACCGTCATTGCCCAGGGCATTACATTTACCGGCACCCTCCGGGGTGAGGGCGTGGTCCAGGTGGAAGGTATCGTGGAAGGCGAATTCGATATGACCGGCGCGGTGATTGTGGCGGAGTCCGGCCTGATTCGAGGGCCTGTGACCGCAGACGTGGTCCGTGTGGCCGGTCGTGTGGAGGGCAATGTCCACGCCAGAGAGCATATGCGTTTGGAGTCCTCCGGCAGTCTGGACGGCGATGTCAAGACCGCCTCGCTGGTGGTGGAGGACGGCGGTATTCTCAATGGCCGGTGCACCACCGTGAAGCCTCAGCCCGCCTTGGAGCCGGAGCTGAGTGCGGTCCAGGCGCCCAGTACATTGGAGTTTGGGCCGGAGTTTGAGCTGGACGAAGAGAAATGAGGAAAGCCCCCACCTGTCGGTGGGGGCTTTTTCCTGAGCGTGAG
>CATLHC010000145.1 GCA_949948775.1 uncultured Oscillospiraceae bacterium | reverse complement strand
TGATCAGCCCCCTGGTGGTGGGCAGCTACAACATCCTGCCCGAGACCTACGGCGTGGCCATGGAGCTGATGCGGGCGGTGGGATTCATCACGGTGTTCATGGCGCCCGCCTCCATTCTGACCAAGGGTGTGCTGCGGGGCGGCGGGGACACCCGGTTCCTCATGATCGCCGATGTGGTGTTTTTGTGGGTGGTGAGCGTGCCGCTGGGCTATCTGGCGGGGCTGGTGCTGCACTGGCCGCCCTTTTGGGTGTTCCTCTGCCTGCGGCTGGACCATGTGATCAAGGCCGTTTGGTGCATCTCCCGCCTGCGCAGCGGAAAGTGGATCAAAAAAATCCAGGGCGCCGGGGAGGAACGCGGGCAGCTGGTGCGGCCCTGACACAGCGTGATCAAAAGGCGGAGCGCACGGACGCTGTGGAGGATCGGGAGGAAATACAAAAAATATGCGCGCCGCTCTTGAAACGGCGGTCTCCTATGGGGTATAATAATAAAGTAACGGCGACTGGTAAAGCGCTGTGAGGAGGTGCTCCGGTATGGCAAACAAGACCTCGCTGCTGTCTTGTCTGTTTGGAGAGGACCGGGAAGAGGAGCAGACGCCCGCCCAGCGGGCGCCTGTCCAGCAAGCGCCTGCCCAGCCCGAGCCCCCGCCCGCCGAGAACGCGGCAGACCCCTTCCGGCTGGAGCTGCCTGCGGGCCACGCGGTGAATCAGCTGTGGAGGCTGTGGAAGGCGCAGGTGGGACAGCGGAGCGCGCCGTCCTTCCGCTTTGAGGGTGTGGATGAGGAGGACAGACCGGTCTCCGCCGCGCAGGCCAAGCAGGAGCTGGCACGGCTGCTGCTGACCGTGAACGCCTCCGCCAACCAGCGGCTGGGAAGGGTCCGGCCGAAGAAGCGGGAGACGGCGGCGAAGGGGGAGAAACCGCCCCCATCCCCGAATCTGGACGCCCAGGCGGTGGTCTTTGTGACCAATGACCGGCTGACGGCATGGGTGTTCGCCTATCCGCCGACAGGCGGCGGAAAAGAGCTGGACCGGGGGATGCTGATGAAGGCCCTGGGGGAAAAGCAGGTAAAATACGGCGTGGATGAGGCCCTGTTGGACGCCCTTCCTCACCGGCCGGACCGGTATTTCCGGCTGTACTTAGCCGCTCGGGGAAAGGCCGCCGTCCACGGCAAGGACGGGCGCGTTGTCGACATGTTTTCCCGCAGGCCGGAGCGAAAACTGGTGGTGGATGAGTACAATCGGGTGGACTACGCCGCCATCAGCTTCATCCAGAACGCGGAGGAGGGGGATACCATCTGCCGCATCATCGCCCCCACCAAGGGCGAGGCGGGCAAATCGGTGCTGGGCCAGGACCTGCCCGCCCGGGACGGGAGGCCCGCCGTGCCCCCCAAGGGACGCAATACCGCCCTCAGCGGCGAGGGGGACGCCTTGGTGGCCACGAAAACAGGCCATGTGGAGTTCAATGGCCGGACTTTTCAGGTGAAGCCCGTATTGGAGATTGAGGGTAATGTGGACTACTCCACTGGCCACATCAATTTCCTGGGGGACGTCCACGTCCACGGCGATATCTGCACCGGCTTTACTGTCCGGGCCATGGGGAGCATCACCGTGGACGGCGTGGTGGAGGCGGCCACCGTAGAGGCGGGCAGCGACCTGATTATGGTGAAGGGCGCCCAGGGGGACAACCGGGCGGTGCTCCGGGCCAGCCACAGCATTTACGCCAAATATCTGGAAAACTGCTGCGTCTACGCCATGGAGGATCTTCACGCCGATTGCATCATCAACTGTGATGTGTATTGCGACGGCATGGTGGAGGTGCGCTCCGGCCGGGGCACCATCATCGGCGGCAGCATCCGGGCGGCCCACGAGGTCAGCGCCGGGGTGATCGGCTCCCGGTCCGAGTGCGGCACCGACGTGGCGCTGGGTGGGCTGCCCTGCCAGGAGTTTGACCACGAGATCCTGGTGCGGGAGATCGCCGAGTTGGAGGAGGAGCTGGAGAAGACGGAGCGTCAGCCTGAGAGTCCCGCCAAATTCACCCATATGGGCAAGCTGCGCATGCAGCTGTCCCTAAACAAAAATAAACTGGAGCAGTTCGACAAAGACTTGGAGGAACAGCGGGAGGAGCAGGAGTACCCCGGCGTGCGCCGTCTCACCTGCGACGTGGCCTATCCCGGCGCGTCGGTGACCATCGGCCCGGCCTCCTACCGCTTCCGGCAGGAGACCCGCCCCGTCAGGGCCAGCCTGGCGAACGGGGAGATCTGCATTGCCTGATGTCTGAGAGGGAGTGAGCTGGTGGATAAAGCCATACCGGAGGAAAAGCTGAGGGAGGACCTTGACCGGATCGTCCGGGAAGTGACGCAGGCCTCGGCGGGCATTGCGCTGACCCGGGGGGAGGCGGCGCCGGGAAACCATATCTGCACGGTACATATCGGCTTCCGGCAGGGGTTCCGCTCAAGCCTGTCCATGCGGGCGGACGCGGCCCTGTTCGCCCGGCTGGCGCAATCCATGCTGCAGGAGGAGCATATCACCGCTCAGGATTTGGAGGATGTGGCCAAGGAGTATTTCAACGTGCTGTGCGGGCATATCGCCACCGCGCTGTACAAGGCCACCCACATCTCCGCCCGGTTCAGCGTACCCTCCTTCCACTGGGGGAGCTACAGCCCAAAGAATCATGCGGAACAGTTTATCATCCGCTATTCCAGCGGTCGGAATGAGGCCGCCGAGCTGGTCCACCATGTTCCCGTTCCCGGTGCGGGGGAGGGGAGCGATGGGACGCAATCGGCTCAATTTTAACGGAAAAAGGGAGCGAAAGTCATGGCAAAGCGAGTAATGGTGGTGGACGATTCCCGCATCCAGGAGGTTCAGATCCGCAAGATGCTGGAGGGAAGCGGCTATGAGGTGGTTTGCTACTGCCGCAACGGGGAGGAAGCCCTTGCGCAGTATGACGATGTGAGGCCCGATGTGGTGACTATGGACATCATTATGCCGGGGATGGACGGTCTGGAGACCGCCCAGGCCATTTTGGAGGAATACCCGGAGGCAAAAATCGTCATGGTGTCTTCCCTGGCCTACGACGACACCTTTGAGGAGGCTAATGCCATCGGCGCCAAGGCGTTTCTCGACAAACCCTTTGATGAGGAAAAGCTGCTGGCCGCTTTGGACCAGGCGCTGTCCGGCTGATAAGGGCGGAGCCCGCGGGGCTGGGATATGGATAAAAGAAGGGCGGACTCACTGCGAGTTCGCCCTTTTGCCTTGCCTGGCTAAACGATGCAGCTGCTATACCGGCTGCTCCCGGCGGATGGAGGCGTCCACCACCTCGAAATGGCCGCGCATGGCAAGCCCCGCGGCGTCGGCGTCGTGGGCGGCCAGGGCGTCCACCAGGCGCTGGTGGGCGGCGTGCAGGGCCTCGGCCTGCTGGGGGTCCTCC
>CATLHC010000144.1 GCA_949948775.1 uncultured Oscillospiraceae bacterium | reverse complement strand
TTCCCGGGAGGGGAAGGGAACGGCGGTAACGCTGACCTTTCCCGCAAAGGAAAACCTTACAAAACTGTAAGGTAAATCAATATGACCTCGATACAACGGCCTTCGCTTTTGGTGTACCATAGAGCCGCAAGCAAAGGAGGCAAACGATATGCTGCAAGTACAAAACATTGAAAAATATTACGGAAGCAAAAACAATGTCACCAAAGCCCTGGACCGGGTAAGCTTCGATGTGGAGGCCGGGGAGTTCCTGGCCATCATGGGTGCGTCAGGAAGCGGAAAAACCACCTTGCTCAACTGCATTTCCACCATCGACACCATCAGCGCCGGGGAGATCCTCCTGGACGGGGTGAGTATCGCCGGCCTGTCGGAAGGCGAACTGGCCAAGTTCCGCCGGGAACGGCTGGGCTTTGTGTTTCAGGACTTCAATCTGCTGGATACCCTGACCATTGAGGAAAACATCGGCCTGGCCCTCTCCCTGAATCACCAGGACCCCGGAACGGTGCAAAACCGGGTGCGGGAAGTGGCTGGAAAACTGGGCATCACCGACATCCTGACGAAATTTCCCTATCAGGTTTCCGGGGGCCAAAAGCAGCGCACCGCTGTCGCCCGGGCAATGGTGGCTGGGCAATCCCTGTTGCTGGCGGATGAACCCACGGGGGCGCTGGACTCCAAGGCATCTAAGAATCTGCTGGAAATCATGACCACCATGAACCAGGACATGGGCGCTACCATTCTCATGGTTACTCACGACGCCTACAGCGCCAGCTATGCCAAACGGGTGCTGTTCCTGAAGGACGGACGGGTGTTCAACGAGCTGCTCCGGGGAGAACGGGGACGGCCTGTGTTCTACCACGAGATTCTGGATGTTCTGGCCGCGCTGGGGGGTGATGTCAGTGACGTTATCTGAGCTCTCCCTGCGCAACGCCAAGCGGCAGGCCCGGGACTATCTGGTCTACTTTGTCACAGTGGTCATGGCCGCGGCCCTGCTGTATTCGTTTAACGGGCTGGTATTCTCTCAGGAGATCATCACCTTGTCCAAGGGTATCTCCGTACTTCCCCTGATGATCGTGCTGGCCAGCGTGGTGGTGGTGTGCGTCTTTGGCTGGCTGGTGGCCTACGCCACAAAGTTCATGCTTCTGCGCCGGGGCCGGGAGCTGGGGCTCTATCTGCTCATTGGCTTGGAGAACCGGCAATTGGCCCGGCTGTTCTTTCTGGAAAATCTGGCTGTGGGCGGCTGTGCCCTGGTGCTGGGGACTGCCCTGGGCGGGCTGCTCTATCAGGTCTTCCGCGCCATTGTGCTGGCGCTGTTCGGCCTGCCCTACGCTTTCTCATTCGGCTTTTCCCTCCCCGCCTTGGGACTGACGGTCCTCTATTTTGCCTTGATCTATCTCTTTGCCCTTCGCCGCAGCCGCAAATATATCCGCAGGGCGAATATCCACGACCTGATCTATGTTGACCGCGCCAACGAGGGCATGGTCATTCAAACGGGAACTGTGCGCCGCTGGATGTTCTCTTTCTCCATTGTGCTGGGTGTGGCCGGAACCTGTCTGCTGATGGCGGGAGGCGCCATTTTGGGCGTCATCGGGGCGGGATGCGTCATTGCGTTCCTGTTCGGATTTTTCCTCAGCTTCGCCTCCGGTGTACCCGCCTTCTTCGACCGGCGGCCCGCCCGGAAGTACCGGGGACAAAGCCTGCTGGTGTTTCGTACCCTGACAGCCAAGCTGGCCACCATGGGTGTGCTGATGGCCACCATCTCCATGATTTTTACGGCCACCCTGATCTCCGAGGGGGCCGGGTTGGTTTTCCGGGGGCTTTTCGCGGGCCGTGCGGCGGAAAACGCCTGCTTCGACCTGTATATCGGCGCTGCCGGCGACGGACCGGTCAGCCAGGATTATTTCGATTACATTCAAGACAATATTTCCGCCGAAAAGGAGCTGCACTACTGCGTCTACCAAGCGGAGGACAGCCGGGTCATGGACTATGTGGAAGGCATGGGCGAGGACTATCACCGCTACTTTGACCGGGACCCGGTGCTGCGGTACAGCGACTACGCCGCGCTCCGCGCCATTGCCGGATACCCGCCGGTGGAGTTGAAGCGGGGGGAGTATCTCATCCACTGTAGGGCCTACCTGGAAAAGCACTTGACCGGCTACACCCAGCCCATCTCCCTGGGAGGTGCCAGCCTGATTCCCGGCGGGGTTCATACGGAACACCTGCTGCAAAATTACGACACGGGCAACGGGGCGCGGTATATCCTCGTGGTGCCGGACGAGGCGGCGGAGGGCCTTCCGGTGTTTCACCACGCCTATGCGGCCAAGACTACTCAGCCAGTGACGGAGGCCCAATTTGACGTCCTGTGTGACATCAATTACAGACTGGGAGAACAGAATCTTCTGGAGCCAAGCTATGATGAGATTCACACCAAAGCCTCGGAAAACGCGGAAGAGGCGGTCCAGACGGTCCTGTTCGTCTTTCCCCTCTTCTATCTGGCCCTGGCCTTGACCATGACCGCCGCCACGATTCTCACCATCCAGCAGCTCAGCGAAACAGAGCGGTACAGGCGGCAGTTCCAGCTCCTGCAAAAGCTGGGCATGGACCGGCGGGAGATGGCAAAGGCTCTGGGGCACCAGTTCGCTATCTACTATGCTCTGCCCGCCTTGCCCCCTGTGCTGATCGGCATACCCTTTATCCTCCACTTGTCTCACGCCCCCGAGCCGGGAGTGATGGTAGGAATGAATAGTCCCGGAGCCATCGTGCTCATTTCGCTGGGGATTTTCTTTCTGATTTACGCAATCTATATTTTGCTGGCATATACCAGCTTGAAGCGGAATGTGCTGCCACAGTGAGCGTAGAGAGAAGCGGCCTCCTGTTCCCCGCCGGGCTGTTTGACCCATAACTTGACCCAGAACAGGAAATTTCTTTGCGGAACCAACGGAGCGGATGGTAAATAAGGGACTCTATCAGCTGAACAAACAGTGCCAAACAAGGTTGAAAGAGGCTGCCACCATTCCCCAGACAAGCTACGGACCAGAAGGCCGGGGGTTCGAATCCCTCAGGGCGTACCAAAGCCACGGAAATTCGTTGAATTTCCGTGGCTTTTCTTTTGATCTCTGTACTTTTTCGGGTGGTTGGATTTTGCGGTGGACAGTTGACCCAAGCCGTGACCCATACGGGAACTTGGAGCGGTTAGGGCTGGAGAGTGTCGGAGAGAAAATTCCCTACCGTGTTTGCCGCCTGCTTCTGCATAGAGGTGGTTACATGGGCGTAGGTGTCCAACGTAAACCCGGCGGAGTAGTGGCCCAGCATGGCGGAGAGGGTTTTGACATCTACTCCGTTTTGCAGGGCCAGCACCGAAAATGTGTGTCTGAGGTCGTGGAAGCGGATCCGTTCCAACCCCGCCCGTTTCAGAATCCTCTGAAGCATGTGCAGGACGCTGTCCGGGGACATCGGGCCTCCGA
>CATLHC010000143.1 GCA_949948775.1 uncultured Oscillospiraceae bacterium | reverse complement strand
TCCCGTCAAATGGCGGAGGCCATGGACCGGGACGACCAGGTGGCTATTCAGATGCTGGTATCCATGCGGGAAGACCCGGTGAGAAAGCTCCGTGTGGTCCGCCAGGCCCTGGAGGAGCAGAGGGATGCTCTGGACCCGGAGCCGGCCCGGCGGCTTTCCCAGCTGCTGAACGGGGCGGAGGCGGAGACGGAGGCGGAGCAGCCCTTGGCAGCCCAGGTGGGGGCCAACCGCCGTCTGCTGGACCAACTGTTGGAGCTGGATCAGGTTTTGAACCGCAAGTTAACACGGGAGCAGTCCATCTACAAGTAAAAAACAGGCGCCGGTCCGAAGCCGGGCCGGCGCCTGTTTTTCCGCGCGGTTGATTCTATTGGTCCGCAGCATTTGAAATGATCCATAGAGGAGCGCCGTCAGAGGTGCTGGAGGAGAGTTCCTCCAAAATCAGTTCCGGTGCCCACTCCATCAGGCTCCGTTCGCTGCTGTTGGGATCGGCAACCAAGACGGACCCGCTGAGGGTCACGCCCCGCAAGACAATGAAATGCCCGCTTTTGGTGAAATGGCCCGGTCCCATGAGGGCCACCAGAAGTTCTCCAGACAGAAGGGCCTCCAGGAGGGCCTCCGGCGAGCGCTCGGAAAAGGGAGCTGCAGAGAGACCGAATTCGGCTGCGGCATCCATCACAATGGAGAGACGGGAGCCGCTCCGCTTCGCCCAATGTCCCCGGGATACCGCCCATTGGGCCATTTCAAGGGGATCACGGTTCTGGTCTGTCAGGCTGCTGACCACCATGGCCATAGCCGCCGGCCCACAGCCGTAGCGTCCGATATCGTCGGTACCGTAGGGCTGTTCCGCCCAAGTTTCACTGCTTTGGTTGTAATAGACGATAGGGATCGTTCCGCCGGTCAGGATTTCCTGGCCGTTGATTACGTCTAGCTCCGTTACTGCCGGATCAGCGGCGGAGGCGTCGCCGGCCAGAGCGGGACCGTCGGCGATCTGACTGACCTCCTCGGGCGGCTCCTCTCTTGGAGTTGTGAGGCGCGTCCAGAGGAGAGAGGCCTGAACCCCTGCTGCGGCGATGTGACGGGAAACCTGGCGGTGGGCCTGATCAGAGGCCTGGGAGAGGGCGGAGGCAGTACGGGCGCCGGCCTGAATGACCGCTTGAGCGCCCCGGCGGATGGGCGCAGTGACCTGCTCGTAAAGGGCGGGTTCATAAAAAGAGCAGGCTGCCAGCTCCACAATGCCGATGCAGAGGACGGCCAGCAATGTGACCAAAACCAGGTTTCTTCTGGTTCGGCTGGAGGAAGCTGATTTTTTCATAATTTCACCACCAAAAAATCCGTGATATCTCTTGCATGACACCCTCGATCAATGGTATTATAACAAAAGAGTACGCCGCATTTCAAGAGGAAAGGCGGTCTCCGCAATTACGTCGGTACAGGAGCGCAGGCTATGCCCACCATTACGCTGGAAAAGGTGACAAAGTATTATAAGATTCCAAAGAAGCACCGCCGGGGGACAAACCGTGTGGAAATCGGCGTAGAGGATGTGGACCTCACCGTAGAGCAGGGGGAGTTTGTATTTCTCGTCGGCAGCAGCGGGGCGGGGAAGAGCACGCTTTTGGATCTGATCTCCGGTAAGCTGAAGCCGGACCGGGGGACGGTTCTCCTGAACGGAAAAGATTTGGCGCGGCTTCTTCCCTGGAGCCATAACCAGACGGCGCTTTTGTTTGGCAAGGTGTGTCAGGAGCAGACGCTGGCCCGGCGGATCACTGTGGAGGAGAATCTGCGGATTGCCGCCATGATCGGCAGGCGCAGGTTCGAGAGTTCCAGACATGTGGATGAGCGCATTCGGAAGGTATTGGGTCTGGTGGGAATGCGTGGGGCGGAGAAGAAGTACCCTGGGGAGCTGTCCATTGGAGAATGCCGCCGTGTGGAACTGGCCAGGGCCATGATCAATAGCCCGCCGATTCTGGTGCTGGACGAGATCACCGCCAACTTGGATGACGACAATATCTGGGATATGATTATTCTGCTTAACGAAGTTAACCGGAGAGGGACCACCGTGATCATGGCGACCCATGCCAGCAAGTATGTCAACATTATGCGCCGCAGGGTGATCACGCTGGTGGACGGACATATATTTGGCGATGTGGAGCGGGGAAGATACGGAGACGTGGTGTAGAACCGCGGAGCCGATTAGAATAAAAATAGAAAAATCACCGAGATGTACGAAAATGAGGAGGAGATCGGAAATGATCAAGAACATGAAGATCAGGAAGAGCCTGATCATGGGTTACGGAATCACCATCGCTGTCTCCGTAGTCATCATTATTGCGTCGCTGATCCTGATGAGCGTGCAGAAGGGCCAGTATACCGATATTCTGGAGCGGTATGTCAAGTCCACCCAGCTGGCGTCCGAGTGCCGTATTGAGTATAACCGTGCCGCCCGCAATCTGCGCGACGCGGTACTGTCCGGCGATGTGTCCAGTGTGGATACAGCCAACGAGCAGATCAGTGTACTGGAGAGTACATTGACTGAGCTGAACAACCTGTATCCTTTGGACGACAAGACTGAGCTGAACAATTTCGTCAACCTGGTGAAGGGGTGGGAGACCGAGGCCACCACCATCGGACAGACAGTCCGGACGAACCAGCAGAAGGCCGCTGAGATGATTGTGGAGAGCTGCACTCCGGCTTTGAATCAGGCTGCCACTGCCGGCGACGCCCTTGCCGCAAGACTCCAGACCGAGGAGAAAAAGATTATTGACCAGCAGGCAGTGATTTCCAACATTGCCATGATCGCCATTGTTGTGGCCATGGTTATTGCCACCATCGTGGTGATCCGGATTGCCCTGATCATTATTAAGAGCATCGTGGTTCCCACTGAGCAGGTGCGCCGGGCCCTGGTTGGATTCAGTGAGGGAAATCTGGAAGTCCAGGTGGATTACGAGAGCAGAAATGAGCTGGGTGAGATGTGCCAGGCGCTTCGAACCAGCCAACATGTCCTTTCCGAAGTCATTGGTGATACCTGCCGCCTGCTGGAGGAGATGAGCAAGGGCAACTTTGACGTCCGGACGAAGGGTGAACAGCTGTATGTGGGCGATCTGAGCGCCATTTTGAAGTCTATGCGTGTGATCAACCGCAACCTCAGCGACACCTTGGCCCAAATCGATCTCAGTGCCGAGCAGGTTTCCTCCGGCGCAGAGCAGGTGTCTACCGGCGCCCAGGCGTTGGCTCAGGGCGCGACGGAGCAGGCCAGCGCTGTGGAGGAGCTGTCCGCCACAATTGCCGACATTTCCACCAACTCCCAGAGCAACGCCAAGCGCAGCGAAGAGGCGATGGAACACTCCAAGAACTCCGATTTGCGGGTGCGGGAGAGCGCCGAGTACATGGATCAGATGGTAAGGGCAATGGAGAAGATCTCCGAGTCCTCCACTGAGATCAGCAAGATTATCGCTACCATTGAGAATATCGCTTT
>CATLHC010000142.1 GCA_949948775.1 uncultured Oscillospiraceae bacterium | reverse complement strand
CATCTCCGTCACGGCGGCGGCCCCGGTGAGCAGCACCAGGGCGGCGGCGCACAGCGCGGTCAGCTTCAGCCTCCGCCGGGCGCGGGCGGCCCGGGGCTTTTGGTTCAGGGCGACGTCCACCCGCTGGCGGACGGCCCAGGGACTGGGCTGGGGGCAGGGCCCGCCCTCCGGCGACACCTGGTCCCACAGGGTTTGCAGACGGCTTTTCACGGCGTTTCCACTCCTTTCAGTGCGGCCTTCAGGGCTTTGCGCCCCCGAAACAGCCGCTGCTTGGCGGCGGTCTGGCTCAGGCCCAGCTCCGCCGCGATGGTTTTCAGCTTGTCCCCCTCGTAGTAGTAGCGTGTGAACAGGGTGCGGTCGGGCTCACCCAGGCCGTCCACCGCCGCCCACAGCCGGGCGGACTGCTCCCGGCGCTGGGCCAGCTCCTCCGGACCGGGGGCGGGGTCCGGGGCGTCCTCGGGGATGGGGGCGCTGGGGCGCTGTTGGCGGAGCCAGTCGGTGGCCCTGTTCCGCGCCACCGCCGCCAGCCAGGGGCGGAGCCCCTGCGCCGGGTCCAGCTGATCCGCGTGGGTCCACAGAGCCACAAACACGTCGGCGCACAGCTCCTCCACGTCCTCCCGGCAGGCCCGGCCCGCCAGGGCGCGCAGAATCACCGCGCTGACATAGGGGGTGTACCGCTCCACCGCCGTGTCCAGGGCGCTTCTGCTGCCTCTGTTCAGTTTTCTCACCAGCGTGCGCTCGTCCATTGGCAGGCATCTCCTTGAAACCTCTGTACAGGTGCTTCTGTTAGTATATACGAAGAGGAGGGGAAAGGGTTACGAAAAAATAAAATCCGGCCCCTCTCCGCGGGGAAGGGCCGAACTCTATTGGAGGCCCAGTGCCGCCAGCGCCGAGCACAGCGCCTGCCACTGCTTGAGCAGGGCGGCGTACTGGGCCAACCCCTTGTCGGTGAGGTGGTAGTACTTCCGGGCGGGGCCGCCGGAGGCTCCGCCGGTGTACTGCTCCGAGCAGCCGTCGCGGCACAGCCCCCGCAGCAGGGCGTAGACCGCGCTCTCCTGGGTATCGGGAAAGGTGTCATGGAGCCGCCGGAGCAGCTCATAGCCGTACTGGTCCCCCTGGGAGAGCAGGTGGAGCAGGCACAGCTCGATGAGGTCCTTTTTCAGCATAGGGACGCCCCCGTGCCGATGAGGCCGATCACGGTGATCTCCACGCTGGAAGGCAGGGGAAGGACCCAGGCGGCGGTCCAGTCCATGGAGGTGAACACGCTCAGCACACAAAACGCCATCATCATCAGAGTCAGGCTCATCACGTACACCGCCCGCCAGCGGCGGTCACGGGTGCGAGCCTTTATCAGCGCGGCAATACCCAGGACCATCAGCGGGATGGAGGACCACTCCAGCAGGATCGCCAGGATGTGGGAGGCATAGGTGAAAGGGCCGACATAGACGAGGACGGGAAGCCAAAAAGCCTGATCTGCAAATACGCCGTCCGGATAAAGGGTAATCTGCCAGGATATCCACCAGACCGCCGCCAGAAGGACAAGCTCCGCCGCCAGGATCACGGAGACAGCCCGGGGCAGGGACGTTTTCGGCTCTTCCTCCCGGGGCCGGAACCAGATCAGAGCCGTGGCGATCCCCACCGCCATAAAATAAAGGTACATTGGAACGCCGGGGATCAAAAATCCATCGGAGTTGAACAGGGAAAACCACACGGGATAGGGTCCGCCGGGCAGGGGGCTGACGCCGGGGATGAGAAGGCACCCCGCCATCACCACAAATACCGCCAGCCAGACGCGGTACTGCTTTTTCTGGGCCAGGGGCCTGATGACCTGGCGGGGCTTTCCCAGGTCCCGGAGCAGCTCCTCATCCGGGCGGGGCGGGTCGCCCACGATGTCCCGGTAGTCGCCCAGCACGTCGTCCGCCTCCTGGCGGGGGAGCATCCATTTTGCCCAGCGCTCCAGCCGGGTTAAGTACGGCTTTTTCACAGCAGCGCCACCCCCGTTCCCACAAGACCCACGGCGGCAATGCCGGAGCACCGGAGCAGCATCTGCCGGAACAGCTCCTCCGGAGCGCTGTCCGCGGGCCAATATATCCGGCCTGACCAGTCCAGGACCAGCAGGGCCGTCAGCATGGCGGTGGCGGCCAGCACATATACCGCCGCCCACCGGCGGTCCCCCATCCGGGCCTTTACCAGCCCGTATACGCCGAGGAAAGCGAGGATGGGGCTGCCGTAGGCCATGGCGAGCCGCGACAGGTGAAAGGAGCGGGGCGCGTCCTGGTTGGGGCCGATCCAGAGCTTCATCCTTCCCCACAGCTCCAGGAAGGCGTCAAAATCCCGGGAGCAGGTCCAGCAGAACAGCAGCACCGCCCCGATGCAGACCAGGAACACCGCCAGCAGGATGGGGATGGCCCTGGGGAGCCTGCCGTGCTTGTGCCCCTGCCAGCGGAACCACACCAGGGCGGTGGCCGCCCCCAGACCGGTCAAATAGGCGCCGTAGGGGCGTTCGACCCAGCCGTCAAAAAGAAGGAGCCAAAGGGGATACCCGATGGCCGTAGAGCTGAGGCCGGGCGCCAGGATGCAGACGGCCATCACCACAAATACCGCCAGCCAGGCGCGGTATTGCTTTTTCTGGACTAGGGGCTGGATCACCTCCCGGGGCTTGCCCAACTCCCGGCCCAGTTCGGGGTCGGCGGCGATGTCCCGGTAGTCGCCCAGCACGTCGTCCGCCTCCTGCCGGGGGAGCATCCACCTTGCCCAGCGCTCCAGCCGGGCCATGTAGTCTTGTCTCATCGGTCCGCGCTCCTTCCACTACTGTAATTTTAACTATTGATAAAAATATAGTAGCATGGCGGTGGGAAAAAGTCAAGGGGCGGTTTGCGTTTGGGCCGGAAATATTGTACAATGTCGAAAAAGGAGGGATTGGGATGGATTATCGGATCATCGACTGGGAGAGCTACCCCCGAAGGGCCCACTTTGAGTACTTCAACGCCATGGCGGACCCCTACGCCGGGGTGACGGTTCCAGTGGATATCACCCGGTTTTTGGAGGCGTGCCGGGCGGGGGAGAGCCCCTTTTTTCTCAGTTTTTTGTGGTGCGCCGGGCGGGCGGCCAACGCCGTGCCCCAGCTGCGCCAGCGCATTTGGGAGGGCAGGCCGGTGGAATTTGCCTCCTGCGACACCTCCCACACGGTGCTGCGGGGGGACGGCACCTACAGCTACTGCCGCCTCAACTGTATGCGGGCCTTTGAGGAGTTTTTGCCCGCCGCCCGCCGGGCCCAGGAGGAGGCCAAGGCCCACGGGGACCTGGACGATGGGGAGGACGCGCTGAGCCTGCTGTTCATCTCCACCCTGCCCTGGGTGGGCTATACGGACCTGCGCCAGCCGGTGTCAGCGCCAGTGATAAAATGTAAGAAAACGCCGAGGAAAAAATGTAATTATGTGGCGGAGCGGAGGGAAAAAAGATAGACTCCCAATAGGACGGAAATTGTCCAGAAAGGGAGTCGGGAAATGAGAGGAGAAGTATGGATGGATATACGAAGTGATCGGCAAAAGGGACTGAGCTATGTGGAGCTGGG
>CATLHC010000141.1 GCA_949948775.1 uncultured Oscillospiraceae bacterium | reverse complement strand
CAATGCTTCGGTGTGGAGGTGGAGATGACGGGCATCACCCGCAGGCAGGCCGCCGAGGCGCTGGCCGCGTATTTCGGAACATCCGTCCATTACTGCGGCACCTACTACGACGCCTGGGGTGTGACCGACCCGGAGGGCAAAGAGTGGAAGCTGATGAGCGACAGCAGTATCCGTGGGGAGCGGAAAATAGACTTCGGTTACAGATCCACCAGTGATGACGAGTATCAGGTGGAGATGGTCACCCCCAAGCTGACTTACGCCGAACTGCCAAAACTCCAGGAATGTGTGCGCCGGGTGCGTAAAGCCGGGGCTAAGGCCAACAATTCCTGCGGCATCCATGTTCATGTGGACGCAGCCAACCACAACCGCCAGAGCCTGAAGAATCTGATCGGCATTATGTACTCCAAGGAAGATATTCTGTTTAAGGCGCTGCAGGTTGATCCGATCCGTGCGAGAGATTATTGCCAGAAAGTGCGGGAACCCATGCTGCGGCAGGCCCGGACGCTGTCCTCGGACGAGACTAATGACCTCACCCAGCTGGAGCGGGTCTGGTACGAGGGCAATGTGGAGAACACAGACCATTACAATTGGACGCGCTACTACGCCTTAAACCTGCATTCTGTCTTTTACCGCGGCACCGTGGAATGGCGGTGCTTTAATTCTACCCTCCACGCCGGGAAGGTGGCCGCATACGTCAACCTGTGCCTCGCCATCTCCGCCCAGGCCATCGCCCAGCGCAGCACCGTCATGCGCAAGACCCACAGCGAGAACGAGCTGTTTACCTTCCGGGTCTGGCTGGTGCGGCTGGGGCTGAACGGCGAGGAGTTCAAGCACACACGAGACCATTTGCTGGCTCATCTGGAGGGTGACCGCGCGTGGCGACACGATAAGGACAGCTATGAGGTCAATCGCAGGAAAAAACGGAACCGAGAAGCAGGGAGGTAGCCGGTTTGGATAAGAAAACATTTAAAAGAACGATTCAAAGCGTGTTTCAAAACCCAGACCCAGCTGCGACAAAAGCATGGCTGAGATATTCGGGGTCTTTAGAGCGGGACGGAATTTGCGATGCGTCAGATTTTCGCCGTCTTCTGTGCCAGGAATTGACGGCGATTCAAAAAGACTTTGGGGCAAAGATCGCAGAAAATCTCTATAACGGTGGAAAAGAATTCACCTTTAATACGTTTGAACTTCGCGGCGCGGCAGGCTATCTGCAAAAGGGACTTACCATAAAAGAAATATCTGAAAAGGCCCTGGAGGGATTGTGCGATGGCGATGGTCCCGTCCCCAAACGGCCTCAAAGGCAAAAAAAGCACGAATCAACTCGCTAAAGGAGGTTTAGCCGATGAAAATTTGCATTGACGAACGCGCCTACCAGGGCAGCGCTGCGGAGATCATGGAGCAGCTCCGACAGCAGACCTTCGACCCCACCGAGTACCCGGATACGGAGAGCTACATCCACCAGCTTCGGAGCAACTTCATCCGGGCCACCGACCTGGACTGTCCCCTGCCGGAGTCCGGTGTGGAGGGGCAGGCGCTGGCCATGTTCGCCCATCTGGCCAAGGCCGGGGCGCTGGTCATTTTGGAGGAATGAATATGGAAAATACCTTGTATTTCGCCTATGGGTCCAATATCAACCTGGGCCAGATGGAGTACCGCTGCCCGGACGCCTCGGTGGTGGGGCCGGTTGTGCTGGAGGGCTGGGAACTGCTGTTCCGCAGGGGCGGCTTCGCCACCATCGCCCCCAAGGAGGGCGAGACCGTCCACGGCCTGCTGTGGAGCCTCACACGGTCGTGTGAGCGGTCCTTGGACCGCTACGAGGGCTATCCCCGCTTTTATGACAAGAAGATGGTTACCGTCCGGGACAGCGAGGGCCGCTCCCTGTCTGTTATGGCCTATATTATGGATGACCGCTTCCGGGAACCCATGCTGCCCACCGAGTCCTACTACAACGGTATCCTGGAGGGCTACCAACAGAACGGACTGCCGGTGTCTGCGCTGAAAAAGGCATGGGAACACGCTGTTCAGGAGGTGCATCAGGAGACGGAACGGATCAACGCCAGCATTTTTGACCGCCCCAAGCCGCCGAAACGGCGGGGCAGTCATGACCGCTGAGGTCATGATGGGAGGAGAAACACTATGTCCAGTAAAAAAATCTCTTTGACCGGCGAGGTGCATATCAGCACCGGCAGCGTCTATACCACCGTGGACGCGCTGGAGGCCATGAAGGTCATTGGCGTGGCCTACGGCCTCTACAGCCACGCTGAGGAGTGCCGGGATCAGCGGGTCATGCTGGACGAGGGCGGGGACCACCCTGCCCTCGTTGTGCAGGAGGATGTCAGCCACCACGGGAGTCCCCTGTGGGAGACGGTCCGCACCCTGACAGATGACCCCAGGCAGATCCAGCGGTATCTGGCTTTCCGGGACACACTGAAGATGCTGCGGGAGATGGACCGGGAACAGGAGCGCCCGCCTGTTCCCCAAACGCCGGCGCGGGACCCCAAAAAAGACAGGAACAAGTACCATGATCGGTGAAAAATATCCGTTTTTCGATGTGCCGGAGGACGATGTCTCTCCGCTGTTCACGACCAAGCTCCAGGAGGCCGCCCATGTGGGCTGCCTGCGGGGTGTGTTTGACGGCAACGGGACAACAACCGATTGGATCAGGGGAAACGATGCCCTGAAATCCCCCGCTTTTGATACGGAACTGCGGGATATGGTTGAAACGTTGCGGCGTGACGGACCGCTGAAAAATTTCCAGTCTATGCGGCAATTCTGCCAGGAGCATCCCCAGGCGCGGATGTCCGGCAGGCAGACCTTCTACGCTTTCCGCATCGACACCCAGCGGCATCGGTATCATTTGCGTTTTTTCCCGCAAAAGAGGAAATTCCACATCTTCTGCTATCAGGTTGACCGGATGAGGGAGGATCTGCCCAAGCCGGATTTTAACTATACCTATCGAAAGAAGATAAAAAAGAAGAAAAATCGAGGTGAACGAACATGAAAATTTTAGTAGTGGAGCCGATGAAGCCTTGCGAGGTGCGGGAAATCCCCGATACGCTGGAGGCTATGCAGGCGCTCGTGGGCGGACACATCCAGGCCGTCTATCCTTTCCGGGATGACGTGGCCCTGGTGTGCAATGAGGAGGGGCGGAATCTGGGCCTGCCTTATAACCGCCCCCTGACCAACGACCGGGGCGTCCCCTACGATATGATCTGCGGGACATTTTTTCTGGCTGGCGTTGGCCCGGAGGACTTCATCTCTCTTACGGATGATCAGATCCAGCGATACAAGGCCCTTTATGACAACGTCATGGTCGTAACAGCGGAGCGCCCTGCCGCCCAGGCAGAGATCGCGCCTGATTCCGTCATGCTGAACTTTGCCGTAGACTGTCAGCTGTCGTTCCGATTTGCTCGTGACGGGCAGGAAGCCGCTGAATCGAAAGATGCGTTCATCAGCCACATCACAGAAGTGTTTAACGAGGACACACCTCTGGCGGAGCGGACAGTCGGGGGGCTGGATTTTGACTTCCGGGATGGTTGTGCCGAAGTTCGTTATACGTTTGCCAGCCAGGAGAAAGACAAGGCAAGCGCCGAGGTGTTCTC
>CATLHC010000140.1 GCA_949948775.1 uncultured Oscillospiraceae bacterium | reverse complement strand
GGAGGTGGAGCAGTTTGCCGACCAGCTGGAAAAAGCGGAGGATTTCCAAACCGCGCTGCACCAACTGGTGAAAAAGACCTTTACCGAGCACCAGCGGATTATCTTTAATGGCAACGGCTATGAAGACGCCTGGCTCCAGGAGGCGGAGCGGAGGGGTCTGAGCAATCTCAAGTCCACGGCCGACGCCCTGCCCGCCTATATTGCTCCGAAAAATATCGAGCTGTTTGTCAAGCACGGCATCTATACCGAGGAGGAGGTCCGGGCCAGGTACGAAATCCACGTGGAGAACTACGCCACCGTGATCTCCATCGAGGCCAAGACCATGATCGACATGATCCGCCATGACATTCTTCCCGCCGTATCCAACTACGCCGCCGACCTCTGTGCGCGGGCGGACAGCAAAAAGCGCATGGATGTTCCCTGCGCATACGAGATCAACACCGCCAAGTGCGTGGCCGAGATCACCGACCATCTGATGGAGGAATGCCGGATTCTGGCCTCGGATCTGGAGGACATGCCCGCCGGTCCGGAGGAGGCCATGCGCTATTGCCACAACACCCTGATTCCCGACATGGACATAGCCCGAAGCTCTGTGGACGCTCTGGAGGTCCTCACCGCCGCCGGGTACTGGCCCATGCCTGTGTACAGCCAGCTCTTGTTCTCCGTCTGATCCCGTCCAGGCATTTCCCCTCTCCGCCAGGGCGGTGGTCAAAGGGATTTATCCACTGAGTGCGGATTTTGCAAAACCTCCCCCCGCCTGTTCGGCCGGGGGAGGTTTTTTGTATGAGATTACCGCGGCGGACCGCGCCAATGGCCGGGCGCTCGCCTCTCCGCTTTCTCTGAAAAGCCTAAAATTTTCTCTTGCGCCCTCCGTGCGGCTATGGTATACTGATACCCGCTGAAATTCAATTCCCGGAGGTGCAACGGTGAAAAAACGCAGCCACAAGCTCTTAGCCTCCACATTGCTGGAGTACAAGCACGGGTTTTGTGCCCGGCGCTATGAGTGGGCTTTTTTATTCGGTTCCTTCCAGCCCGACTGCAACCCCCTGACCTACCTGAAAGGTTCCCTGCGGGCCTACAAATTCCGAGGACATAATTTTTCCAACTCCCAGGCCTACATCAATGCCCATATCCTGCGGCTCCAGCGGCGCGCCCGCTGGAATATCTGGCAGTATTACACCTTGGGCAAGCTGACCCATTACCTGGCCGACGCTTTTACCTTTCCCCACAACGAAAACTACCCGGACAGTCTCATCGCCCACCGGGAGTATGAGGATCATCTGCGGGTATATCTGGCAGAGTATCTCTGCGGCCGTACGCTTCAGCTGGAGCAGACCCGGCGGGATCTGACCCTTGCCATCGATGAACTGCACCGCCGGTATATGGAGACCCGGGCCAATGTCAATCAGGACGCCCGCTACATCCTGGAGGCAAATCTGCTTTTAATGGCCGGCTGTCTGCCTGCTCCTGCGTAATTTTGTTTAAACCCCATAATTTCTACGGCAGCATTCTCTTGTTTTTAGGGGAATTGTCAATTTCTATTTTTCTCTTGCCGTGCTATTCTTTTTACATATTCCGAAGATGAAAGGAACCCGCAGCATGATCAATCTTGCCCGCAATGCTGAATACCGCTACTTTAGCTTTACCTATTTTTATGGTAAGGCTTATTTGGGTTTGGCTGAAAGCGCGCGCATGTAAGATTGGTCTATTGAACCATTTGTGCATGATGACCCGCAGCCAGACCGGCTGCGGGTTTTTTGTATTATTCACATGAACTTTGGGAGGAAACCGCTATGATCGTCATTTTGAAACACAACCCCAACCGCGAACAGCTGGAGAGCCTGATCAACTGGCTCAAGGAGAAAGACATTATCATCCATACCAGCATCGGTGAGGCGCACACCATTCTGGGACTGGTGGGCGACACGTCCAAGCTGGACATTGACCTCATCGCCGCTCTGGACATTGTGGAGGATGTGAAGCGGGTCCAGGAGCCGTACAAAAACGCCAACCGGAAATTCCACCCGGAGGACACGGTCATCCCTGTGGGCAATACCCAGATCGGCGGCGGCACGCTGACCATCATGGCCGGTCCCTGCTCGGTGGAGAGCGAGGAACAGGTGGTGGCCATCGCCAAGGCGGTGAAGGCCAGCGGCGCCACAATGCTGCGGGGCGGCGCCTTCAAGCCCCGCACCTCCCCCTACGCCTTCCAGGGTCTGGGGGCCAAGGGGTTGGAGTATCTAAAGGTCGCCCGGCAGGAGACGGGCCTCCCCATTGTCACCGAGCTGATGGACCTGAGCCAGCTGCCCCTCTTCAAAGATGTGGACGTCATCCAGATCGGCGCCAGAAACATGCAGAACTTCGACCTTTTAAAGGCCGTCGGCCACCAGGACCGGCCCGTGATGATCAAGCGGGGCATGTCCGCCACCTATGAGGAGTGGCTCATGAGCGCCGAGTACGTCATGTCCGGCGGCAACGAGAACGTGATCCTCTGCGAGCGGGGCATCCGCACCTTCGAGCACTACACCCGCAACACCCTGGATCTGGCCGCCATCCCCGTGCTGCGGCGCCTGACCCACCTGCCCGTCATCATCGATCCCAGCCACGCCACCGGCAAGAGCTGGCTGGTGGATCCCTTAGCCATGGGCGCCGTGGCCACCGGGGCCGACGGCCTCCAGATCGAGGTCCACAACGACCCCGCCCACGCCCTGTGCGACGGTCCCCAGTCCCTGAAGCCCGAGGACTTTGATCCCCTGGCCAAAAAGCTGCTGGCACTGCACGCCGCCGTAAAATCCCTGGAGGGCTGAGGCCATGAACATCGGTATTGTGGGTCTGGGTCTCATCGGCGGCTCCATGGCCAAGAGCATCAAAGCCCGCACGGGCCACACCGTCTGCGGCGCCGACCTGGACGGCGAGACCATGACCCTGGCCCGGATGTGCGGGGCCATCGACGCGCCCTTGACGGATGAAAATTTACCCCAGTGCGGCCTGATTTTGATCGCCATCCGTCCCGGCGCGGCGGTGGAATGGGTCCGCACTCACGGAGCGCGGATTGCAAAGTCCGCTATTGTGGTGGATCTCTGCGGTGTAAAACGGGTTGTGGTGGAGGCCATCGCCCCACTGGCGGAGCAATACGGCTTTTCCTATATCGGGGGGCACCCCATGGCAGGCCGGGAACGGGGCGGCTTCACCGCCTCCAGCGAGGACCTGTATGTGGGGGCCTCCATGATCCTGACGCCGGACAAGCGGACGGACATGAAGCTGCTGGAGACCCTCCAGGCGTTCTTTCTGGATCTGGGCTTTGCGGGACTGACCTTTTCCCAGCCGGAGGAGCACGACCGGATCATCGCCTTCACCTCCCAGCTGGCCCACATCGTCTCCAGCGCCTATGTCAAATCCCCGGAGGCCCAGCGGCGGCGGGGATTTTCCGCCGGCAGCTTCCAGGATATGACCCGGGTCGCCCGTCTGGATGAGGACATGTGGACGGAGCTGTTTTTGGATGACAGCGACTATCTCATCAAAGAACTGGATATTTTGATCCGGCATCTCACGGATTATTCCGACGCGCTGAAATCCCGCGACGCGGAGCGGATCAGGACCCTCTTGAAAGAGGGCCG
>CATLHC010000139.1 GCA_949948775.1 uncultured Oscillospiraceae bacterium | reverse complement strand
CACCGGGCGATATCCGTCTGTTCCGGCGCACCTTTGCTCAGGTCCACCAGGTACAGACCTGTCTTGCCGCCCATGCCGCCTGCGCCGGAGGTCTGGGTGCAGGCTAACCCTTCCGGGTCGTAGACTCTCGATCCCTGCGGCCCGCCGATGAGCTGTATAAGAGCTTTTGCGTCATCTCCGAAGACAGGAAGTATTTGGCCGGCGCATCGGGGATCAAGATAGCAGATAAGGAACACCCGCTTCCGCGATTGGGGGACGTGGAAATTGGCGCTGTTAAGCACTGACCACTCGACATGATACCCCAGCTCATCCAGCGCGGAGAGGATGACAGCAAACGTCCTCCCCTGGTCATGCGTGAGAAGGCCGGGAACATTTTCAAGCAGCAGGTACGCAGGTCTCCGGGCTTCAGCCAGCCGGGCAATTTCAAAGAAGAGAGTGCCTCTGGCGTCATCGAATCCTTTTCTTTTGCCAGCGTTAGAAAACGCCTGGCAGGGAAAACCTCCGCACAGGAGGTCAAAGGGGGGCAGATCGTTGGGGTCGATCTCTCTTGCGTCTGGATAGTATTTTTCCTCCTCTCCAATGTCATGGATGGCGCGGTAGCTGGCGTCGGCGTACTTGTCGATCTCGCAGTGGCCAACACACTGGAAACCGCCCGCGCGGGTCAGTCCGGCCCGGAAGCCGCCGATCCCCGCGAACATATCAAAATAGCGGATCAGATCATTCGTCACCTCCATCGTTTTGCAGCGCAAGCAGAAAGCCGAGGACGTTGTCATCCACGTCCCCGGCCTGCGGCTGCTCTGCTTTTTCTTTTGCTGAGATAAGTTCCACGCCGCGCAGCTCCTCCCGGATGATCTGGCGGACAGCCTCCAGCAGAGTGTCCTGCTCATACATCCGGCAGACGGCGCGGCACACAGCGTCCGTCCGCTGCCCGGAGGGGATGGCGCACAGCCGTTTCCACGCCTCCCGCTGGAAGGGCGAGGCCATGGAGAACGAGAGGTTCAACCGCCGTTTATCAGCCAACCTTCACACCCCGCGACAACTGGCCCACAAGGCGCTCGTAGCCTTTGGCGTTCAGGCATACGTCATCCAGGATAAGAGGCCGGCAAAGGCCGTCTGTGGCCGACACATGGCGCTTCAGGAGCGCCGCCCCGCCGCCCAGGAAGACGGCGGGCATGGCACGGGTATCCAGGCCGCTCTCGGTAATGGCGGACAGCAGGCGGCGGGTATAGGCTCCGGCCTCCCGGTGGATGATCTCCCTAACCTGTTCGCCTGTGCTGCCGGACTCACCCCGGAGACAGCTCTCGATCTGTGCCGCCGTCATGGACAGGCCCAGGGCGCGGCGCACCTGCTCCGCGATCTCGTCCAGACAGCGGATCATGCCCAGCTCTAGGCTCCGGCAGGTGGCGGCGTTGGGGATGCGGTTGTCCAGCCGCATCAGATCCACCGTCCAGCCCCCGATGTCCGCCACGATGACGGAGGGTTCGTCCAGCAGTTCCTGCTGGGTCAGCACGGCGGCGTACCCCTGGGGGAACAGGGATGCCTCCGTGATGGTGACGGTATAGGCGATGCCCTCGTAGCGGAAGGACACCGGCTTGCCGTCCCGGAGGAGGTAGGCCCGGAACTTCTTCTTGTCCCGCCCGAAGCTGGTGAGGGGCAGGCCAGCCGCCAGATGGACAGCGGCAGTGGGTTCCGCGCCTCGGTGGGCCAGCTCCCTGGCGATGGCGGCGAGGGTCAGCAGGTAGTAGTCCTCGGTGGCGGTTTTGTCCTTCTGGAGAGGCTGCCGCCCGCTGCCCACCACATAGAATTTGCCGCCGTATTCCAGCACATCCTGCTGGGTGTAGGGTTCATGGTCGTATTCCACCAGCCCGGTGGGGAACGAGAAATGCGTTGTTTTCATGGCGTAGTAGCCGTGATCCACCCCGATGGTGATGGTGTCGCTCATCTGGAATCACCCCGATCCTTTTTGATTTTTTTGCTCTTTTTTTCTGTGGCACGAACCATTTTGATTTCCGGGTTGGTGAGGTTCCAAGTATCGTCACGCTGCCTGATTCTCTGTGCCAACTCCTCCGGCGTCAAATATTTAGCGCATAGTTTTGGCAGGTAGGCGGCAGTCTCGCTCCAGGTATAGGGATACCCGATCCCTTCGCCATACACAATATCCGGCTCGATCTTCTCCGACCATGCACGGGATACGGCGGGGTCAAAATCTTCGTAAGTGTTCCGTCCAGTGAGTTCCTCATAAGCGTAATTACCTACATAGCAGATCGTTTCAAAACAGCAGTCCCCATAGACAGGTACATCCGCCAATGAGTCCGGGTCCTTCAGCGCGGCCATGTACACATCCCGGCCCTGGGCGATCAGCCAGCCCCGGAAGTCGGTAAAACCGTCATCGGTGCAGCCGTCCAACATGACAGAGGCGGCGCTCCAGAGGCCGTATTTGTATGCCGCCGCCCGATACGCAAAGGCGGCATAGTCGAAATTCAGGGCCTGCTCCGGCCCCATCTCTATCAGCCGGTCCTCCAGCCATTGGCAGAAGGCATCCTGGTCCTGGCCGCACTGCTCCTTTGCCTGGGCGATCAGTTCCCAGAAGGTGTCCTTGTTGATCTCACTGATACTGCTCACCGTGTCTCACCTCCCCGTTTTGGCTGCGGGCTGTGCTGCTTCAGTTCCGTTATAGCGCCCGCCTCCTGTTCCGGCTCTAAAAGGCTTTGAAAGCCCATGCGCTCCAGCACCTTCGCATAGAGCTGCTTTTCAAACGCACAGTATTCGGAGGTAGAGGTATCCACCTCCCGCAGCGTGGCGGACTCGTAGGTGCTGCCGGGGATAATGTCCCAATCCACTGCCCGGAAGTGGACGGCGGTCAGCCAGTCCAAGAGGCTGTGGCCGCTCATCTCCTCAAACAGTCCCCGGTTGTCCTCATAAGGGAAACAGGACGGCACATCGATCCCCGTCAACTCCTTCGCCATGCGGTACAGCGTGAAGCCGCTGGGGTCCATGTCGGGGGAGATGGCATCGTAAAACCGTTTCAGCTCCTCCGGCGTGGACAGCCGGGGGCAGAACTCCTCCAGGGCGGCCTGGAGCGCCTCTGCTTTGCTGGACAGAAACTTCGTGTGGTCCTTTTGCTCATCCAATGTGAACCACAGCGATTCGCACGTTTCCCTGCTCTGTTCCAGCTCCTGTTGGGCCTGCCGCAGCTCAGACCGGGCGGTCTCCAGCTCGGCGCGGGCGGCTGGGTACTCCCGGATGGCCCGGAGCATATCTCTCAGCCCCATGGTCAGCCCGCCTTTCGGAACCGGGAGAGCAGTTGATCCAGCACACGGATGCGGCCCCGCACCTTCCCGGAAGATACGTCAAGCCCCTTCATCTGGCGCCGGATGCGGTAACGGATGGCTTTGAGGTCCTGCCGGTCGCTGCAGCACTCTATCACGATGTACTCGCTGCCGCGGGCCAGCACCTCCCGCCTGCCGTTCTCATCCCGGATGCTGGACATCAGCCGCTGACCCAGCCGCTTTCGGTAGCTGTTCTGGAGGGCTTCCGCGTCCCCGGACACACCATGTTTTTTCAGAATGGCGGCGATCTCCCCGGAGCTGATCCGCATCTTGGCGGACAGCACGTCCATGATCTCGTCCTCCGCCGCGGGGGGCAGGAG
>CATLHC010000138.1 GCA_949948775.1 uncultured Oscillospiraceae bacterium | reverse complement strand
CTCAATACCCCCGGCTCTTCAAATCCGCCGCCAGCTTTACATAGAACTCCCGCACATCGAAGCCCCGGATGTTCTCCCGGTTCAGATCCACCACGTCCCCGTGGGAGATGCCCCGCTTCCCCTGGGGCTCCAGGAGGGTGAACCGCTCCCCCCACTTGGCCGACTCCACCGACACCAATCCGTCATTCAGGCCATCGAAGTGCTTGACGACGGGATAGGTCATATTCAGGGGGAACTTGCCATGCCGGGCCTTTTTGCAATAGGACATGACGCTCTCATACACCACGCCGGGGGCGTCGGGTGTCTCCTCGTTCCGGGCAAGGCATGCGCTCTCCGTCAGGTCCGTCACCGCCGCCAGGAAGTCCGGGTTGGGGTCCCCCATCTGTTTCATGGCCCCATTGTAGGCCGCGGCGATTTTCAGCCGGGCGGCCTGGGGAACCTTGCCCAGCAGGTACTCGGCAAAAATGCAGCCCCGGTGGGGCGTGTTGATGGTGGTGAGGGTCGCAACATAGGGAGCCATGCCGCAGTGAGCGATGGCGGCCCGGCTGTCCAGCCCGCCCTTGGAGTGGGCGATGATGTTCACCTTTTCGCAGCCGGTTTCCTCCACGATCTGCCGGATGCGCTCCGCCAGCTCCTTCCCGCTGTCCTCCACCGCCGCCGCGGACTGCTGACGGCCGTAGTAGACCGTGGCCCCGTTGCGGATCAGCTCCCTGGGGATGCGGCCCCAGTAGTTGAGGTAGCGGAAGTCCCGGAAGAACACGCCGTGGACCATCAGGAGGGGATACTTCGTCTTGCAGACCTCGCTCTCTGCCCGGACTTCATCCAGCTCCCACTTCTGGGTCTCAAACTCCACCTCGTCCCCGCAGATACGGATGATCTTTGCCAGATACCAGAGGTTCACCAGGGGAATCCACCCGCACAGCGCTGCCAAAACCCGGTGCTTGATGCCCAGCTGCACCGAGGTGAGGTAGACCCGGATCATGCCGTTCCAGAAGATGACGCACAGGGAGAGAATTGCCAGAAGCAGCTCCAGGATCATCGCAAACACCGCACCGTCCCGGCCTCCCGTAGCAGAAAACATAGACCAAAGACAGCCCGCCTGAACGCACAAGGTTACACAGCAGACTGCCGCGAACAGCCACAGCAGCTCACAGCCCTCCGCCAGCCGCTGGATGCGCCTGGTGGGGCCTTTCTTCGGAATGGGCCGGATATTCACCCAGAGGAACGCCGCCGCCAGAGGCAGAAACAGCCACCCGGCACCGGAAACTGACCATTCGGCGTACAGAAGCCAGACCAGCGGCAGAGCATTCGCCGCCGCCGTCAGCAACAGGCAGTAGACGATCCGCCTGACATACTTCATAAAACCGCCTCCCGTTCAACAGCGCCCACCGACGCTTTCTGCGTTTATAGTAGACCTTGCCAACGAGGTTGTCAAGGCAGGCAAAAACCGGATTGAACCGGGACAGGGATGATGGTATAATCAGAACAATAAAGCAGGTTTGGGAGAAACGGTATGAATGTAAAAGAAATAAGCAATACCATAATAAAAACAGGAATATGTCACTATGGGCCAAGGCAATATCGACTATTCCTTTGTACGAGTACGTTTTTTCCTGGTACGGGAGATTATGAGGATGATCCCGAAGTTTGTAATGACCGGGAAATGGACTGTTATTGTATATGGCTTGAAGATATGATAAATGTAGGTAATATTTCTGCTGGAGCAGGGTATTATGAACGTCTTTCCGATGCAATTCATGCGGCGGAAAACAGTGGTGGATTTGAAAAGTGGATGGACTAAATCTTTCAGTTGCATTGCAATATATTTAAGGAAGGACTGAGCCCACCATGGAAACCGTAAAACGCGGCTTTGTGCCGAAAGATACCATTGAATTTGGCCCTAAGGCCGCGGCCAAGCTGAACGCCGCTGCCCAGGAGCTGGCGTTCCTGCTGGACCGGGGGTACGACACCAAATCCGCCTCCACCTTCGTGGGCAACCACCACCTGCTCTCGGAGCGCCAGCGGCTGGCCCTGGCCCGGATCACCTCTCCCCGCGCCGCTCTGGAAGCGCGGGAGCGCAAGCGGCTCCGGGAGGCCCCGGAGGCCCTGGTGCTGGACGGCTTCAACACCATCATCACCCTGGAGGTGGCCCTGTCCGGCTCTCTGCTCCTGGAGGGGATGGACGGCACCATCCGGGACCTGGCCGGACTGCGGGGGAGCTACCGCATCGTGGACAAAACAGTGCGGGCCGTGGAGCTTCTGCTGGCCCGGCTGGAGGCCCTGGGGGTCAAGGAGGCCCTGTTCTATCTGGACCAGCAGGTGTCCAACTCCGGCCGCCTCCGGGCGCTGCTGCTGGACAAGGCGGCGGAGCGGAGCGTCCAGGTTCGGGTGGAGCTGCACCCCAGCGTGGACGGCGTTCTCTCCCGCCTGGAGAACGTGGTCACCACAGACGCAATCATCCTGGACAAGTGTGGCAGCTGGTACAACCTGAACCGGGGGATCATCGAGGAAGCTATTCCGGAGGCGTGGGTCATACAACTGGATGGACCGTCTATATCAGCAGAGTTGAAGGAGAGGCCGTTATGAATCGCAGTGAAGCCATGCAAATCATAAAGGAAGAAAATCTAAAGTGCTATAATTGGTTTCACACCCACGCAGTCAGGCCCAATGAAGTGTTAATCGAAAATTTGGGAGAACGATGGTGCGTTTCTGCGGCTGACGAACGGGCCTGCATTGTTGATACATCGCGCGTCTATTTTGACAACGAAGAAGATGCCCTTGACCGATTTATCAGGTTGTTGAGGCTGGGGAAGAAGTTGGATACCTTAACTTTTCGGCAATAGCAAAGCCCCCGCTGACAGGCCCTTAACAGGCTGCCAGCGGGGGTTATTATCTGCGTCCAGTACGGTCTGCCGCGTTCAAATCAGGGAGATGGGGACAATCAGGTTATCCTGAAGCCGTCCGATCTGTTCACGGATGGAACGATAGATCTCCCTGGCAGACGCCGGGCCGACCTGTTCGGCGTGGAATCGGACGATCCCCAGAATGTCCGTCTCTGCCGGATGCAGGTACGCCAGTTTATACCTTGCCATTCAGCAGCGCCTCCACCTCGGCGTCCAGAGCCTCCCGGGTGACGGCCGGTGCCCCAGCCAGACGCGCCGCCTCCGCCGCCAGGATACTTGCCCAGTGCGCCAGCATCTTCTCCCGCTCCTCATACGCCTCAATGCTCATATAAACGCCATCGGCCTCGCCCTTGTTGGTGATGAAGATCGGCTCGCCGGACTCACGGGCCAGAAGTGAGATATGCAAATATTCGTTGCGCAATGCGGTGGACGGTCTGATCGTCATATCTGCTCCCTCCCAGTCATCTTTATGCCCTTAGTATATCATCTTCCTGATAGATATGCAAACCCGTAAAGGGACGATCCGAAACAGCGGGATGAAGCACAGAGAAAAGAAATCTACCGCTCCGTAATGTTCAGCCGCCGCAGGGAGGCTTTCAGCGCAAGGACGGTGTCGGTGATCAGCTTGACCTCCTCATCACTGCAATCCGCCACCAGTTCCCCCAGCCAGCTGTCCCGCACAGGCCGGGCCTGCTCCACGTCCATGCACAGCAGCTCGTCCATAGAACAGCCCAGTGCGTTGACAATATCCACCGTGACCTGAAGGCTGGGGATACTGTTGCCGG
>CATLHC010000137.1 GCA_949948775.1 uncultured Oscillospiraceae bacterium | reverse complement strand
CCTCCGTCTCCGTCTCCAACTTCCAGCCCATCTACCGCAGCGTCTGCCGTCTGGCGGGGCGGGGAAAGCGGCGCATCGGCATTGTGGGCGGCCTGCCCCGGCTGTCCACCACCAAGGAGCGGATCGCCGCCTATCGGGCGGCTATGGCGGACTGCGGCCTGCCCCAGGAGGAGGAGCTGGTGGTGTGCGGGGACTCCATGGAAAACAGCGCCCCGCCCTGCCTGGACCGGCTTCTGGAGCGGGGCTGCGACGCCATCCTGGTCTGCCAGGGCCTCATGGCCTCCGTCACCATCGCCTATCTCCGGGGGAAGAACATCCGGCCCCGGCGGGATCTGGAGCTGGTGAGCTTTGTGGACTACGACACCCGGGCCTATGAGTTTTACTACGATCAGGTGGACCGCATCATCCAGCCGGTGGAGGAGCTGGGGAAAATCGCCGGGGAGCAGATTCTCCTCCGGCTGGAAAAGCCCGACGCGCCGGTGGTGGAACGGGTGCTGACCTCGGAGTACCGCCCCTGCGGGGAGGAAGGCGCCTAGAACGCGCTTTTTGCGAGGAAAACGCTGGAAGCATTGGCTTCCAGCGTTTTTATATCCCCACGGTCACGGTTCCTCATCCCGGACATACCGCATGATATCCCCCACTTCGCAGTCCAGTATCCTGCAAAACATCTCAATGGTGTGGGTGCTGACACTTTCGTTTCTCTTGAGCCTGGTGATCTGCGCGGGGCTGACGCTGTATTTTTTGATCAGGGCATATTGGGATATCCCCTTTTCTTTCATGACCCTCCATAAACCATCGTAAGAAATCATAGCATTCAAGCCTCACCTTCTGCTTGAATGTTATAAGAAAATGATATATAATGAGATTAACCAATATCGGTTAATACTATTCAAAACTGGAGGAAATGAAATGGGAGGACTGCTGATTTTGATCGGGGCCGCCGGTTTTATTGGCTGTATCATTTGGCTGATTGTGTGTATCCGAAACTGGGATTCGAAAATCCCACCCATCATCGGGGCGCTGTTGTGCCTGGTGATGGCTGCGGGCGGGCTGATGTGGAGGGCGGAAACAGAACCGCCGGGAGAGCCGAAGCCGGCCGGCGAACGTTCAGAGCCAGAGGGAACCGGGGAGGCCGCGCCGGTGAAGGAGGAGGATGCCGTTGCGTGCCTGACCCATGAAATCCCCTTCTTTGGCATGGAGTTTGACTGCCCCGTGGCCTTCGCCACGGAGGGGAAATCCAACGTGGTTGCGGAGGATGAAGTACACTATTCTATCGGTACCGAAGACAGCGCTATCGCACTTATGTGTTCACGGATATCCTCTCTGAGCAGGACCGAGGAACTCTTTCGTCTGGCGGGAAAAGATCCCGCTGTTCTGTATGAAAATTTCGAAACGCTGGATCTGGCTGACGAAATTACCCGTTGGAGTGAGACGTATCGGACCTTTGATTTGCTGGACAGCTTTTCCTCTCCTGAGAGTTGTGGCTTTTTCTATGTCGCGACAGACGATTCCTTTGGGGAACCCTATACGGAGATGGGATACAGATATAAAAACTATGGCGGCTTTGTGGATGATGGCGGCGTTATAAATATCGTCCTGTTCATCTTTGTGCCAGAGGATACGGACCGGGAGGACTTCTTTACCCTCTGTGAAACCGTCACCAATTCCATACGCTTTTCCGAAGCAAAGGCAGGGGGCGGCGCGTCTCAGGACGCGGCCGGGGACCCTGTTCCAGATAACGCGTATGAAGAAATCTGCTGGGAAACGATGCAGCTGTTTTGGGAGGAGGCCCCTCTTGTCCGAAATGGCGGTTCTCCGGACGCCCTGACGCGGCTGCTTGGCGGGAACAAGGACCTGCTCAGCCGTTTGCGGAATCCGGACGGCATTTTGGACAATTCCAGCGGCTTTACCAGTGAGTGGAGCTTTCAAGAGTGCTGGGTAAGCGACACGGATCCCAGCACCTATTACGCGGGCATCAACGAAACCCGCAAATATGATCTGCAGGGATTGGAACCCCGCGCGTTTGCCCATACCTTTACGCTGTCGAAGCCCAGCTCGGGGGACCACTATATCTCAGCGATTGAGAGCGACGACAGGGGGACCGCCGACGTCAGTTATGAGGTGCTTCCGGCATACGATGGACCCATTCCGGAGGAAGCGGGGGAACTGCCCCTTGATCCCGACGTGTATCGCCAGCACTACACCCACCTCAACGCCCCGGAGCTGCAGCCTACTTATGGGACAAATTCTAAGATAGATTCGACCGTGTTTAATACGATCATTGCCTTCATCAAAGGGGCCGACCTGCTATGGGCTGATGGAGAATTTACAAAGGCCACTATGGAAAAAAAGTATGGCTATTATGACTACGAAATGAACTTCGAGCCGATTATCACCTCTTATGACAATGCCCGCCGAATCTTTGAAAATACGTTTCCCGAGTATAAAGATACCCCGATGTATGAATATGTGTACAACCTATGGTTATGGGGGCCTTTATGGGACTCCGCCCGCCTGGGCTGAGGGAACCTCCGCGTCCCGGGACGCTTTCCGCAAAAAAGGGCGGAGCCGTTCGGCTCCGCCCTTTGCGATGCGCTTATTCCTTTTCAAACACGTCCTTGCCCAGCTCGCAGGTGGGGCAGACCCAGCTCTCGGGGACCTGCTCCCAGGGGGTGCCGGGGGCCACGCCGTTGTCGGGATCGCCAACAGCGGGGTCATAGACGTACCCGCAGGGGCATACGTACTTATCCATAATCGTATGTCCTCCCGCTCTTACTTGAAGAACCGCTCCAGCAGGCCCTTGAAAGCCTTGCCGTGACGGGCCTCATCCCGGGCCATCTCATGGACGGTGTCGTGGATGGCGTCCAGGTTGTACTGCTTGGCCAGCTTCGCCAGGGCGAACTTGCCGGCGGTGGCGCCGTTTTCGGCCTCCACCCGCATCTCCAGGTTCTTCTTGGTGCTGGTGGTCACCACGTCGCCCAGGAGCTCCGCAAACTTGGCGGCGTGCTCGGCCTCCTCATAGGCGGCCTTCTCCCAGTACAGGCCGATCTCGGGATAGCCCTCCCGGTGAGCCACACGGGCCATGGCCAGATACATGCCCACCTCGGTGCACTCGCCGGTGAAGTTGGCGTTCAGCCCGTCGATGATTTCCTTCTGAACCTCGGCGGGAACGTCCGCGCCGAAGGTCTTGCCCACGCCCACCACATGCTCGGCGGCCCAGGTCATATCCGCGCCCTGCTCCTTGAACTTCGCGCCGGGAACGCCGCACTGGGGGCACTTCTCCGGGGCGGTGTCTCCCTCATGCACATAACCGCAGACAGGGCAAACCCACTTTTTCATAATCGTATTCCTCCTTAAAATGTAAGACCTCCTGGTCCTGTTCAGTTCGTGGTCTGAGTATAACAGGTTCCGGGGAAGACTGCTAGTTGCAAATGCGACAAAACAAAAATTTGATTGAAATTTACGGTTTATTTAAATTTAAGGACGGCAGAAAAATTGACGGGCGGAAGCCCGTCAATTTTTACCATGCCTTCCGCCCTCCGGCGGCTCAGTCGTGGTGATTGATCTCGTATTTCTGCTCCACTTCCTCCAGCCGGTCCAGATAGGGGCTCTCGGTGCAGCTCATGGAGGGGGCCTCGTTCTTGAACTTCTCCACGGTCATCATGCTGTCCCGCACCGGGCGGATGGTGCCCG
>CATLHC010000136.1 GCA_949948775.1 uncultured Oscillospiraceae bacterium | reverse complement strand
CCTCCGGGGCCGTACCCTGGGACGGTTCGGGGGCGGGAGCCTGTTCCGTGGGGGCGGTGTTTTCCCGGCGCTTCTCCGCCGCCCGTTTCTCCCGCTGGCGCTGGAACAGCTTTCGCCCCTGGCGTACCGCCGATTTTGCCCCGGACACGGCCACATTCGCCGTATCATGGGTCAGATCGTCGGCGGCAAACTCCGCCTTGTCCCCGGCGTACTCGCTGGGGGTGGCCTGCCGGTCGTCCATCAGCGCCGCCGCGTTCCGCTTGGAGCGGATAAAGGCGCTTTTCATGCGCTGGCCCACGACAGCGGACTTGTCCAGCACTTTAATGTCCTTGCCCTTTTCACGGGTCTTGATCTCTCTCATGGCCGCTCACCTGCCCATCTTTTCATCCAGCGGTGTTTCAGTTCGGCGGGGGCCACATAGTAGTCCCTGCGGCGCTGGCCTGTCCACTCCCGGCCCCCGGCCTCGCCGTCAAAGGAAAAGCCAGCGGCCCGCAAAGATGCTCCGTTCTCGGATGCCAGCGTATAGGTGACGATTCGCTCATAGCCCATCTCAAACCCAATGCGGCAGCAGGCCCCGTAGAGCTTGGAACAGGCGTTGTCCGTCCCATCCGTACAGCAGCGCAGGATTTCCAGGGTCAGCCCATCGTCCAGATACCGGGCGACGGGACGGCCACAAATGGCGACGCCGCACAGGTTGTCCCCATCATAACAGGCCACGGCGAACTTACCGCCCACGGGCGGGATGCTGTGCCGGTGATACCGGCCCACATAGTCCCTCGCGGCCCGCAAATGGCAGGGCTTGATTTTCAATGGCATTTTCATCCCTCCAATCAAAAGGGGACAGGCATTAAGCTCGTCCCCCGGAAAAGCGGCCCTCACCGGGGCGGTTATGGAAAGCTTTGCATAAGAAGCCGCAGGAAATTTCTGGATGAGCGTAGGAGGTAATTGCATATGGATTTTTTGAAGGACCATGAAGCGGTTCAACAGATGCTCTGTTTAATGAGAGAAAACGGAAAAGGCGAAGAAGCAGAGGAATTTTTGTGGCTGATTGAATGTGTAGACAATATGGAACAGCAGTACAGCTCGGTACTGGCAGAGTTGCAGGAGCTCAGGAAACAGTTGGAGCAGACCCAAGTCCCGGAGCGGGCATCTATGAAGGACCAGGTGCTTGATGCGCTCCAGGCTGTGCAGGAAAAGTTGGAGCAGGCCCGCAATCAGCTCGCTACTGTAAAGGACAAGATCATTTCTTGGACAAAAAATACTTTAGAGGATGTCAAGCGGTTAGGTATCACCGCCTTGGACACAGCGATTTCCACCCTGGGCGTTCAAACCATGCTGAAATCTATGGAGGATAAAACCTTTGATTCAATGCAGGACATTCAGGCGTCTATTAGAAAAGTGGAAACCATTGGAGAGGAACTGCGAAGCGCAGGCGCTCATTTGAAAAACGCCGGACGTACTGCCATAGGCAGGGAAACCCAACAGGTGGATGGCGGTCAGGTAGGGCGGTTTGAGACCGCTGTTCTGTCCCCAATGCGTGCAATCCATTCCGTGCTTGCCGACATGAACCGCATAATCTATTCGGCGGAAGATGCTGTGGATGAATTAAAGGAAGCAGCGGAGCAGTGTCGTGGAAAACATGAGAAACCCTCTGTTCGCCAACAGTTGGAGCAGAAAAAAGTGGAAAATGCTGCTATTTCTACCCCTAAACCTGGCAAGAAATTGAAAGGGACAGAACGGTGAGCCGGCCTAAAAATCCCCGTCTCCAATTTACCGATGCCGAGCGTGGAGACCCCCGGCTGAAGGAACATATTCGCCGTGCGGACAAAGCGGCGGATCAGGCGGACGCGGCGCGTAAGAAGGTGCCGAAGAAGAAAAAGCCGGTCAAGCAGCGTACTGTGGACCCCGCCACTGGCAAGGCCAAGACCCGCCTGCGGTTTGAGGAAGTGGACAAGCCCGCGCCGGTCTCCAAGCTGACCCACGCCGTTCAAGCTGCCCCGGTCCATGCGGCGGCGGGTACGGTCCATCGGAAGATCAGCGAGACAGAGCATGATAACGTGGGCGTGGAGAGCGCCCACCGGCTGGAAGAATCCGCCGAGGGCGGGGCGCGTCTGGCGGCGCACTCTTGCCGTTCCCAAAAGCTGCGCCCCTACCGGGAGGCGGCAAAAGCGGAACGAAAATTGGAACAGGCCAATGTGAATGTGCTGTATCAAAAGCATATCCGGTAAAATCCCCAGCTTGCCAGTAACCCAGTCTCCCGTTGGCAGCAGAAACGAGCCATCAGGAAACAGTACGCCGCCTCGGTGCGGGCCGGAGAGAGCGTTACTGCCACAATGGAGAACGCGGCGAAAGCCGCGAGACGTGCGGCGGAAAAGAGTGCAAAGGTCCATCAATTCGTTTGGAAACACAAAAAGGGCTTTCTCATTGTGATCGCCCTGTTTCTGGTGGTGCCCATATTTCTCAATGGGATGTCCTCCTGCTCCATGCTGGCGGAGGGCGTCATGTCTGTGCTGGGCGGCTCCACCCACCCCTCCAGTGATGATGCCATGCTGGGAGCGGAGGCGGCTTACGCCGGGATGGAAAACGAGCTGCAAAGCTATCTGGACAGCTATGAGAGTACCCATGACTATAACGAATACAGCTATGACCTGGACGAGATCGGCCATGACCCCTATGTACTGATGGCCCTGCTCAACGCCTACCACCGGGGCGGCTGGACGTTGGAACAGGTGCAGGGAACCCTGGAAATGCTCTTTGAGCGTCAGTACACCCTCACGGAAACGGTAACGGTGGAGACCCGCTATGACGAGGATGATGAACCATATGAATACTCCATCTGTACGGTGACGCTGGACAACTTTGACCTGTCCCATCTGCCCGTCTATCTGCTGGACGAGGAAGGGATGAGTATTTATGCCGTGTATATTGCCACCCTGGGCAACCGGCCTGACCTGTTCCCCGCCAGCGAATATCCCAACGCATCCCAGCGGCAGGACTATCTGGACTACGATGTTCCCCCGGAGGCTTTGGAGGATGAGGTTTTCGCGGCAATGCTGGCCGAAGCCGAGAAATATCTTGGCTATCCCTATGTTTGGGGCGGCAGCAGCCCGTCCACCTCTTTCGATTGCTCTGGCTTTGTGTCCTGGGTTATCAATCACTCCGGCTGGAATTATGGGCGGCTGGGGGCGCAGGGCCTTTGCAACGTCTGTACCCCGGTTTCCCCCGCCAACGCCCGCCCCGGCGATCTGGTATTTTTCAAGTACACCTATAACGCGCCCAACCCGGACGGCGTGACCCACTGCGGCATCTATGTGGGGAATGGAATGATGATTCACTGTGGATCGCCCATTTCCTACGCCAACCTCAATACATCCTACTGGCAAGCTCACTTTTACTGTTACGGCAGACTTCCAGAACCATCAAAGGAGGGAATTTTATGAACCCGAAAATCAAGAAAATCAACACGGAATTTGAGAAAAACGCCGCCAAGATTACCGAGCTGCAAGCGCGGCAGGAGGAACTGGCAAAGCAGCGCACCGAGCTGGAAAACCTGGACATCATCGGCCTTGTGCGGAGCATGGGCCTGGACCCGGACCAGCTTGCCGCGCTCATTCACAACGCCCAGCCCGGTGCGCCGGTGGGAGAGGGGGACAGCAGCCATGAGAACGTCTAAGCGGCGCATCCTGTCTATGGTGCTGGCGCTGATGCTG
>CATLHC010000135.1 GCA_949948775.1 uncultured Oscillospiraceae bacterium | reverse complement strand
GGCATGGAGGTCAAGGAGGCCACCATGGATATGCTGGGCACCGCCCGCCAGGTGAAGGTCCAGAAGGAGAACACCATCATCGTGGACGGCGCGGGCGCGTCCGACGCCATCTCCGCCCGGGTGGGCGAGATCCGCAAGGCCCTGGAGACCACCTCCTCCGACGAGGACACGGAGAAGCTCCAGGAGCGCCTGGCCAAGCTGGCCGGCGGCGTGGCTATCATCCGCGTGGGCGCGGCCACCGAGGCCGAGATGAAGGAGAAGAAGCTGCGCATCGAGGACGCGCTGAACGCCACCCGTGCCGCTGTGGAAGAGGGCATCGTGGCCGGCGGCGGCGCCGCCTATGTGGACGCCATCCCCGCCGTGGAGAAGCTGGTGGGCACCCTGGAGGGCGACGAGAAGACCGGCGCCAACATCGTGGCCAAGGCCCTGGCCGAGCCCATGAAGCAGATCGCCGCCAACGCCGGCATCGACGGTTCCGTGGTGCTGGAGCGGGTGAAGTCCGCCGGTAAGACCGGCTACGGCTTCGACGCCTACAAGGAGGAGTACTGCGACATGATCGCCTCCGGTATTGTGGACCCGACCAAGGTGACCCGCTCCGCGCTGGAGAACGCCGCCTCCGTGGCCGCCGTGCTGCTGACCACCGAGTCCCTGGTGGCTGACAAGCCCGAGCCTCCCGCTCCGGCTCCCGCGCCTAATCCGGATATGGGGATGTATTGATCGGCAAATAAGCGAAAAATCCCCCGCAGTTACTGACTGCGGGGGATTTTTTATGCTTTGTGTTCCATATTGTCAAGGGCAAAGGTGATACACTGGTTGATAAATTCATTGCGGGAAATGTTTATCATGCCTGCCTGACGGTCAATTTCCTGTAAAACTTCAACAGGTATTCGCATGGAAATCACTTCTTTTTTCTGCTTTTGTGGTACGAACTTTTCCAGAATGGTCACCATCCTCCCATGGCTTTATTCCTTTTTTTCGACTTGTTCAAGGTATTCTTCCATTACCTTATGAATCAAATTGGCAACAGGACGATGTTCCTTTTCTGCCTGTGCTTCTATCCGGGCCTTGAACTCATAAGTTACACGAAACGTAATCTGGGTATCAGTCTTTGCCATTTAATTCACCTCTTTGACTTACATTGTACAACAATGAAAGTCAATATGCTTGACATTCTCTGACAGTCTGTGATATTCTGTGATGGAGGTGATACTTATGAAAGGCTGGCAAGCCCTGCCCGAAGAACGCTGTGGGAACTGCAAGTATTTCCTTCGGCACTACAGACGTTTAGAAAAGGGCCGCTATGTGCCCCTGTGGTGCGGGCACTGCACCCACCCCAGGTTGAAAAACCGCCGGGTGGAGGAGCACTGCCCTTACTGGACCGCCGCGGACGAAACAGCCCCCCGCAGTTTATAACCGCGGGGGCTGTCCGTCAATCGCCCGCCAGAGCCTCGTAGCGCTCCCGCACCGCCGGGGGAAGCTCATCGTACTGCACCTCGCTCCAATTCATCACGCCGCGACCGGATCTGAATGTAAGACATATAAAAGCGTTCTCCCGCAATTCCCTTGACACGCCGAATGTGATATCCCTTTCGTTTCCGTCCTTATCGTAGGAGGTCAGGGTGTAAGAATAATCCATCCCGCCGTTACCGGACAGGTCGACGGCCCCCTGCCCGCCTGCCCGGCTGAGTTTGGCGTTGTCGATCTGTGTGTAATAGCGGGTGTCGCGGGAGCCTGTAAAAAATACGGTATAGCAAAAAATGATGCCTGAAATGACAACCGCGGCAGCCCCAAGCCAAATAAGTCCCTGTTTTTTCATGCAAATGCCCTCCACTGGCTAGATTTCAGCGGCGGGAGTCCCGCCCGATATCCGCATTATACCGCACGGGAGCAAAGGCTTCGTTAAGCTGAGGTTAAGATAGCCTAAGGATTGGCGGGAGGAATGTGTTTTATTTGTAATGTTCCTCTTGACAGCGCGGACCAGATTGGCGCGGGCTGGGAGGAGTGACCATGCCGGCGTTCGAGTGCAGGCTGAAAAAATACCGCCAGCTCAAGGAGCTGACCCAGGAGCAGCTGGCCGCCCAGGTGGGGGTCCGGCGGGAGACCATCATGCGGCTGGAGAAGGCCCAGTACAACCCGTCGCTCAAGCTTGCGGTGGATATTTCCAGAGCGGTGGACGCTCCAATTGAGGAAATTTTCATCTTCCCGTAATATTTTTGAGGGGATTCCGCCCAGGCGCTCTTTTCAAATCCCTTCCTGCGTGGTATGATATCGCAAAGGAGGGAGCTGCCATGAACGTGCCCGAGCACTACGAGGCCGACGTGCTGTTCTTTTTTGATGGCAGGCCGGACCGGCTGGCGCTGTACCAGGCGCTGTTTCAAAAGCTGAACGCCGCGTTTCCCGAGGCTTCCGTGAAGGTGCAGAAAACCCAGATCAGCTTTTACGGCACGCACCTGTTCGCCATGGTGTCCCACCCCAGGCGGAAAAGGGACCCCGGCATCGTGGTCACCTTCGGCCTGCGGCGGCGGGAGCCGTCTGAGCGGATCGGCGTGGCGGTGGAGCCCTATCCCGGCCGCTGGACCCACCATGTGACGGTGGCCGGGGAGGAAGAACTGGACAATGAACTGCTGAGCTGGCTGCGGGAGGCTTGGGACCTTCCGTGAGCAGACGCTGAACCCCCCCTCCCTGCGCCGGCAGGGAGGGGGGGTTCCGGTATGGGCTGCGGCGTCAGTCGGCCTTGTCCTCCAGCTCGTAGAACCGAATCCACAGCCCCGTCTCATCCCGGAGTCCCTCGCCGATGAACTGATTGCGGTGGAGCAGGGGGGCCAGGGCCTTGGAATCGGTGATGAAGGTGGGCACGGTGCGGAAAGGCTTGGGCTTGTCCCCGCCGGTGAACCAGCCGTTGTTCTCGATGTAGATATGGCAGTCCGCGCCGGTGTGGTCTCTGCCGGTGAGCATATACCGGGCGGACATGTGGCGCACCTCGTTCTGGTTGGTGACCTGGGTGTCCACCCCGCAGGGCTCTACGATGCCGGTGAAGACGGCGCTGTTGACCGAGCCCTGAAAGGGGATCATCTTGACGTGCCCAATCTCGCTGTCCAGTTCCACGGTGCCGGCGGGGTCGGTTTCGATAAAGACCTCCAGGATGGGCTGTGCTTTGTGTTTCATAGCGGCCTCCTTATGATGAAAATGATGTCTTTTATAGTTTACCGCAGAGGCCGGGAAAAGGGAAGTGGCAAGAGTGCCGGAATTGGAGGGGGAAAATTGGGCAGACCAGCGATTTTTCGAATTTTGAAACGGAAGCGGCCCTCCCTCGGAACAGATAATTCAGCAAAAACTTCTGGTGTCGTTGTACCGCTTCGTGCATATACTGGTTTGTATGGGCCAAAACAGGACCAAAGCAGCAGATAAAGGAGCGATCGTTATGACAGAAAAACGCGGGACCGCACGGAGCTTGGAACCCAAGCCGCAGGATGTGGACGACCTGATTTTCCTGGGGCAGACAGGCCCCCAGGTCAGCCAGAGGTAGACCGCCGCGGCCCGCGCTGGGGGGGGGGGCGGCCAAATACGGGCTCTCCCTCCCCCCCGCGGCGGAGGGAGAGGCGGCGGTCTGCCGGGAATTTGGCTCTCCCCGCCGGGTCGAGCCGCTGCTTTCCGCCCGGCTGGAGGAGGCGGGGCAGGCTATTTTTCCCCACCATGCCCTGTGGGAGCTGTGCCGCCATTTTTTGCGTTTACATCTGTAAAATTTA
>CATLHC010000134.1 GCA_949948775.1 uncultured Oscillospiraceae bacterium | reverse complement strand
CCTACTCCGGGGCCAAGGCGGCGGTGAGCAACTTCACCCAGTGGCTGGCCACCCATTTCGCCGGGTCCGGCATCCGCTGCAACGCCATCGCTCCGGGCTTCCTGGTGTCCAACCAGAACCGGATGCTGCTGTTCAACGAGGACGGCACTCCCACCGCTCGCTCCGCCAAGATTCTGGCCGGCACCCCTATGGGCCGCTTCGTGAACAGCGAGGAGCTGCTGGGCGGCGTGTTTTTTCTGTGTGACGACCGGGCTGCCTCCGCCATCACCGGCGTGGTGTTGCCTATCGACGCTGGGTTTGCGGCATATTCCGGGGTGTGAGAACAACAATTTGAACCAAGTTCTTTCATAAAAGTACAAGTATATATCTACTAACTAGGTGGTGAGGTTGGCTGCGTCTTACCGTAATATACAAGCTGCCTGCACAACGGTTCAAACTGTAAGAGGAACGTATTTCACTTTTCTTCACGAGAGGGTGACTGACTGTGATAAAGAGACGAGTCCTGATTGTGATGGACGACCCTGAAACCAGCCAGTCTATCCAGGCGCGTTTGGAGCATTCCGCTCTGGAGGTTGACTGTGCGGAAACGTTGTCCAAAGCTCTGGAGCATGTGTTCAAAATGCTCTATTGCCTGCTTATTGTTGACCTGCAAATTTTGCATATAGATAATGCAGAGCTGGTTCGGATTTTCCGAGCTGCAAAGCATACGCCTATTCTGGCCCTTACAGATACATTAGAGGTTCAAGAAAAAATTGTACTCTTTCATGCGGGCGTGGATGTTTTTCTCGAAAAGCCGGTTCACGCAGATATTTGCGCAGCACAGGCAAACACATTGATTTCATTATACCTTGAATCTCATGAGAGACTAGAAAAATCGTCGCCCATTACATTTGGAGTTTTGATCATCGCTCCATGTTACCGTCAGGTATTAGTCAATGAAAAACCATTGGAATTGACCCGCAGGGAGTTTGACTTGCTGCATTTCTTTGCCAAACATCCTGGGCAGGTGTTCAGCCGGGATCAGATCTATGATCGCGTGTGGGGCAACTATTATGAATTGGGCGGTGATGAGACAGTGAAGGTGCATATCAAAACGCTCCGCAAGAAGCTATCCGTCCTGGGCGATGGTATCATAGAAAATATAAGAGGGGTGGGATATCGGTTTATCCCACCGAAATGAAACAATGGAGGTGCTGATGCCAGCGCCTCCATTGTTTATGTGGTCAGAAGGATACGCTCCCGTTGAACTTCTCATTGATGACGTAATAGGCCACGCGCTCCTCCGGCTTGACATACAGCTTCAAATCGGTGATAGGCGTGCGCTTTTTCGCCTGCCGGAAGTCAGCTTTTGCCGCCTCCACCAGTGTGTCCAGATCCACGTCGGTCCCCTGGAACTGCACGATGACCGTGGGCTTGAGGCTGTCCGCCTTGGCTTTGCTCTCAGCGCGGGCCTTTGCGGCTGCGGCCTTCTCCTCCACCGTCATGGGTTTTCTGTCGCCCCTCTTTTTGGCCTCTGGCTCGGCGGCTGTGTTGACCGTATTTTCCTTGTCCATCAATATCACCCTTATTTTATAATTCGCTGGTTCAAATTACCAGTCCATTATATAGGGTGATAACCAAAAAAGCAAGATATTATGCCTGTCTATTTACTTTCAGGCGACACCCAGTCCACCGGCATCCCATTGACTTCCAGCCCCTCGCCGACGGGGATAAGCAGATACTTTTTGCCGTCGATGATCTGTGTCTCCACCAGGTAGCTCTGCTCCGGCGGCATGGAGATAGTCACGTCAGCGGCCTTGACCTCGAACCGCTTGCTCTCGATCAGATTGGCGGGGCTGAGTACCGCATCCTCACCGAACTGCTCCCCGCACTTGCCCACAAAGGTGGCAGCCTGCTTCTCCGACGCGCCGCCGTCCCGGAGAATAGCGGCCACATCCTTTGCGGTAACAGCCAGCGGCTCGGGGTCCTTACTCTCCCGATGCTCCTCAATTTTTGCGGTCAGCCGCTCGTGGACGGCCTGCATCACCTCCAGGCCGCAGGCTCCCTCCAGCGCCTCATGAAGCGCGGTCTGAAACGCCTCCCGCTGTTCGCCGGGGGACATGGGCGGTTCGGTGTGGAAAATGGCATCCAGGAAGTCCTGGTGCAGCTCATCCGGCTTCCGGACGTAGGTGAGGGCGTTGTAGATATTTGCCGCCCTATCGTCAAAGGCCGGGAACAGGAAGCCCAGCTCCGGCGGCGCGACGATCTGGCTGGGGGTGCTGTTATGAAATTCGTTCTCCCCGGCGCAGTAGCCCAGCTCCGGCTTGCCGTCCCTCACCGGGCAGACACAGCACGCGATGTAAGAGAATACAGTGTCGCCCTCGTCCGCCCGATCCTCGCCATCTTTGCCCCGGTGGGGCACGTCGTAGGCGTCGTGGGCCAGCAGAATGAGGTAATTGCTCTCTCCCATGTCCAGGCTGTCGATGATGGTCTGATAGAACTCCTGCCGTACCTCGCCGTCCTTCAGCTTGGAGTCCCGCAGGGCCATGAGCCGCCGGTGCTCATCGCTGTCCGCCACCTGCTGGGTGGAAAACACAATGTCGATGAGATTCCGGCCCAATGCGCCGGACAGGGCCTTTTTCAACAGGTTTAAGTATTTCTCCGCCTCCTCCTCGGGCATACGGTCTATCGGTTCGTTCAGGTAGGAGACGATCTCCTTTTTGCTGTTCACGTAGCAGCCGCAGATATGGCTGATGGCGTTCTTGCCCAGCCGGAAACGACGTTTCAGTTCGCTGATCTCTTTCTGATTCATGGTGACCTCTCAGTTTCAAATGTATTTTGCGCGGCGTTGGAATGCATGGCCGCGCAATTCAGGTACCGTCCCATTATAAGGGAAAGCGGCAGAAGTTACAAGCCCTGTCCCGGCGGTGCCTGAACCTCGATCTCCAGAATATCTTCAATGTGAATGGCTGTCCCATTTTTGAGGACGACCCGTCCCTCCAGCGGGTCGATTCTTTTGACCGCACCCTCGGCGGTGATATAGGCCCCGCCGTCCTTTCGTTCGTCGGGCAAATAGTAGGTAAACACACCCTCCCCGCCTGTTTCCAACAGCAGGCGGAGTTTTTCATCCAAAAGGGTTTTTTCATCCTCGGTCAGTTCAATTTTACGGTCGGTGAGCCGTGCCGTCTCCTCAATGGCGGCCCCGTGGCCGACAAGTGCGGCGAAGGGGCTGAATTGCGCCGCCCGGTCAATCATGGGCATACGGGGATGCCTGGCCGACGTGGGGTGGGGTAGGTGGATGATATCGTCATAGGCTCCCATGGGTATGCCCGCCTTTCTGATTGATAAACCGGTCAACTGTTTCTGCGGATCTGGATTAACCGCAGCACATTGCGGTACAGCTCCCCTTCGTCCTCCAGGTCGATCATCAGCCATCGCTGGCCGTTTCCCTCCTGTGTATGGTCATATAGAAGCCACAGCTCTGCGGTGCATTCCGGGAGTATCTCCTCAACAGAAGGCTTTTCCTTCTTTCCCACCACCACCAGGACGGTAAAAAAGCCCTCCCGGGGATACAACGTACACAGCGTTTTCCCCGACTTTTTGAATTTGACGTTCCAGCCCTTTTCCCAGCTGCACGAGCTGTACTCCATCGTTTCGGCGCAGTGGTACGTCTCTTTGATCTCCGAGCAAAACCGGGCAAACAAGGGATTTTTAACGTACTCGCAGATTTCGCCCAGTTCAGGGCGGATGTTTTTGTCCAGCAGATCAGTCATGAAGCCGTTCTCCTCCGTTTTTTCAGGCGCGATGCCCTCCAATTTTAGAATTTCGTTCGGCGGCGGTGGCACCGTCGATCAGGTTCGTCCCCTTCAAAATAGCGTTTTTGCCGTACTTGCTCTTGATGCCCAGCATGGCCTCCTGGAGCTTCCGCTCCCGGGTCAGCTCCGCCGCTTCAGCCTCCTTCCGCGCCTGGGCGGCGGCGTAGTCGGTGAACAGGTCAAGCTGTTCCGCGGCGGGCTCGTTGGGGATATCATTTTCATCCGTCACCCGGTTGGCGGTGAGGTACATCCGCCGGATCAACAGGTTTTTGTCCACGATGCGATCATAGAGCTCCAAAATCGCCGTCGTGATGCGCTTGGAGGAGGCGATATACCCATCCAGGTTGGCGGTGCCGTGGGCG
>CATLHC010000133.1 GCA_949948775.1 uncultured Oscillospiraceae bacterium | reverse complement strand
TACTATCTGAAAATCTGGAAGCCCAAGCACGACCTGGACGATGCGGAGGACTTTGATGAGCTGACCGGCGAGGATGAGGAAACCGTCAACGAGGATGATCTGGACCCCGCCCCCCGGCGTGTCCCCCGTGACGAACCGGAGGAACCGGAGTACCCGGAGGGCTACGGCTATGAGGAACCGGAGGACGAGTGATGCGTTTTACCGACAGTCCCTATGAACGCATGATGACCCAGGTTCCAACCGAACGGCGGGAGGTCCACGGGCCTCCCGCCCTTCCGCCCAATCATCCCTGTCACGGCTGTCCCTATGGCCGGACCGCGCCCTGCCTGGGGATTTGCTACCGAAAACTGATGAAAAGGAGTGATTCACACGCAGTTAGTGATTGCTGAGAAACCAAGTGTGGCAATGTCTCTGTCAAAGGTGCTGGGGGCCAGGAGCCGGAAAGACGGCTATGTGGAGGGTAACGGCTGGCTGGTAAGCTGGTGTGTGGGGCATCTGGTGGAACTGGCCCCGGCTGACGCCTACGACCCCCGCTACTCCAAGTGGGCCTATGACGATCTCCCCATCATCCCCCAGCCGTGGCAGTTCCAAGTGCTGCCGGATACCAGGAAGCAGTTCAACATCCTGCGCCAGCTTATGAGCCGGGATGATGTGGACACGGTGATCTGTGCCACCGACGCGGGGCGGGAGGGAGAACTGATTTTCCGGCTGACCTATGACCTCTGCCAATGCACAAAACCTGTCAAGCGGCTGTGGATTTCCTCTATGGAGGAATCCGCTATCCGCAAGGGCTTTGACAATCTGGTGGACGGTCAGAAGTACAACAACCTCTACGCCGCCGCCCTCTGCCGCGCCAAGGCGGATTGGCTCATCGGTATCAACGGCACTCGCCTTTTTACTACATTATATAAAGGTAAGACGCTGAACGTGGGCCGGGTGCTGACCCCCACACTCACGCTGCTGGCGGAACGGGAAGCGGCGATTGAGCATTTCAAAAAGGAAAAGTTCTACACCGTGGAGCTGGACGCACAGGGCCTCCGGGCGGCAAGCGGCAAGTTTAATTCCAAGACGGACGCGGAAAAGCTGCGCTCCGCCTGCCTGGGCAAGACCGCCGTGGTCCAGTCCATCGCAAAGAAGGACAAGACCGAGCGGCCCCCGAAGCTCTACGATCTGACCACTCTCCAACGGGAGGCCAACCGCCTCTTTGACTACACCGCACAGCAGGCCCTTGACTATCTCCAATCCCTCTATGAGAAGCGGCTGGCAACCTATCCCCGGACGGACAGCCGCTATCTGACGGAGGATATGGCGGAGGGCCTGCCCGCCCTCTGCTCCACTGTGGCCGGTGCGCTGTCCTTCATGGCGGGCCAGCCCCTCCCGGTACACGCCGCCCAAGTGGTAGACAGCAGCAAAGTGACCGACCACCACGCCGTCATTCCCACGGCGGAGATCGCCGGTGCTGACCTTGCCGCCCTGCCCACCGGGGAGCGGAACATCCTCTACATGATTGCCGTCCGGCTGCTGTGCGCCGTGGGCGAACCCCATACCTATGCGGAGACTGCCGTCACGTTGGACTGTGGCGGCGCTTCTTTTATGACCAAGGGCCGCACAGTGGCGGCGGCGGGCTGGAAGGGGACCGAAAAGGCGTTCCTTTCCACGCTGAAGCAGAAAGCCGAGGAACCGGCCCCATCTCTCCCGGTGCTGTCCGATGGTCAGCGGTTGGAGGGTGCGGACGCTCTGTTGAAGCAGGGCACTACATCTCCCCCGGCACGATTCACCGAGGACACTCTGCTCTCCGCCATGGAACACGCCAGCGCAGAGGACTTTGCTGCCTTGGAATCCGTGGAACGGACCGGCCTGGGTACACCCGCCACCCGTGCGGCTATCATTGAAAAGCTGGTGAAATCCGGCTTTGTGGAGCGGAAGAAAAAGCAGCTTCTTCCCACGGAGAAGGGACTGGCGCTGTCCTGGGCCATGCCCGACCAGCTCAAATCCGCTAAACTGACAGCGGAGTGGGAGGACCGGCTGGGTGCTGTGGAGCGGGGCGAGCTGTCCCCGGAGGAATTCATGGCCAGGATCACCGCCATGCTCACCAATCTGGTCCGGTCCTACCGGAACGTGAAGCTGGAATCCACCGCCCTCTCCGATTCTGGGCGGGCAAGGATCGGCAAATGCCCCCGTTGCGGCAAAAACGTGGTGGAGGGTAAAAAGAGCTTCTACTGCGAGGGCTACCACGATACCCCCTCCTGCGGCTTTGCTCTGTGGAAGAATGACCGCTTCTTTACCAGTAAGCGCAAGGAGCTGACTAAGAAAATCGCCGCTTCTCTCTTGAAAACCGGGCGCGCGGCTGTCACCGGCCTGTTTTCCGAGAAGAAGGGCGTTTTCTATGACGCCACGGTGGTCCTGGATGATGATGGCGGCAAATTTGTCCGCTTCAAGCTGGAATTTGACAACAAATCTACGAGAAAGGAAGGGAAATGAATATGAATCATAACAACAATATTTTTGACCGCCGTTTGAGAGGGCTGCTGTCTGCCAGCGGTGTGGAGCGCGGGGAGCTGGCCCGTCACCTGGGCGTGTCCGTGCCCACGGTCAACCGCTGGCTCAACGGTATCAGCACCCCCAACGCCTACCAGCTCCGGGAGATCACCCACTACTTCGGTATGCCCTACGACTGGTTCCTGGAAGCGGACGGCGGCGTCCCCAATGCGGATGATCTGGCCGTCAAGCTGGGTCTGTCCCCGGAGACGGTGGAGGCCCTGCTGGAGCTGGCTGGCTCCGAGAGTGAGGAAGTGCTGACGGCGGTGGACGATGCCGTCTGCGCCGTGATCTCCACCATCAACGCCGTGTACGGCGATCTGCTGGCGATTGCCGAGAACAGCGGGGGTTGAGCCTATGCGTGATGTAGAACAGGTTATTGCGGGGCTGAAAAGTGAGGCGATCCGCGAGATTACCAAGGAAAACGCCCGCCCCGAAGCTCAGTTGGCATGGTATTGGACCTATATTGGTTCCCTGGATATGGCCCAGCAGTTAGGGCTTATCAATGACGCGCGCCGTCAGGCGCTTTACAGGGAGGTGGAGCAATTCAAGCCCGCATATGAAGTAAAGGTCCCCCAGGAGGTGAAGCCGAACCATTTGGCGGCGGCTGAAATGAGCGTGGAGGGCAACTACAACCAGATTGACAGCATCATCAACAATGAAGCCCCCAAGCCGCCCTCTGTCCTGGATAATCTGCGCCAGTGCCAGGAGGAAGCCGGGAAGTCCCAGGGCGGGGCCGCTCCCCCCAGCCGGGACCCGGAGAGGTGACGCCATGCGGCTGACCAACATCGAGAAGGAGACGGTTATCAATTTCAACGAGGCGGAGCGCACAGCCAGTATCTACACCCACAACGAGGCTTTGAAACATCAGCTTTTGGAGCTGTGCCAGACCCACCCGGCGCAGGTACGCCAGACCGCCGCCAACGCCTGGGGCGGGCTGACCTTTGAACTGCCCAAGAAGTGGCTGCGGGTAACGCCGCCCCGTGTCCTCTCCCCGGCGCAGAGGGCCGTGCTGGACAGAATGAATCAGAACAAGCAAAAGGACGGCTGACCGTCCAAACCGCCCGGAGTGGGATGATTTATCCCCCTCCGGGCCTTTCTATACTGAAATAAGGAGGTTTTATGGCAAGCACAGTAAAATTAACATCGGAATTGGCCGCTCGGACCGCCCATGCAGTCACGCAGGATGTGGAGAGCTGGAAACAGTATTTAACGACGGCCTCCCGGCTCTATAAGATGTATGTTGTAAAGGGTGAATGTGAGATTTCGCCTAATACAACATAGCGGCTTGCTCGTTTGTGGTGAATGACGGTGCTATGGGAGGGGGTGATACCAATATCCGCACAACTTCGAGCGACAAATTGTCGCTCGAAGTATATCCGAGGGGCGGTGTCATGTTTTTTGAAATGGGACTGTCATGCCATTAGCCTGTTTTTTTAGATTTCGCCCATAATATACTTGGGAGAACGATGGTATTCGCTTGTCAGAAACGTGAGCGACAAAATGTCGGTCACGTTACACCAAAATCAAGTGTGCATTCTGCACTTCTGATTTCATCTTGCATTTTTGCAATTTTTCAGAACAGAACGGCCTAATCTTGCATTATCGCCATATTTTTGCGGTCATGGCCAATTTGACCGTATAATAGAGATGGGCGAACAA
>CATLHC010000132.1 GCA_949948775.1 uncultured Oscillospiraceae bacterium | reverse complement strand
GGGCGGCCTGGTGAACAACGCCGACATGATTGAGGCGCTGCAATCCGGCAAGGTGGCCCGGTACGTCACCGACTTCCCGGACAATGAGATCACCTTGGTGCCCGGCGTGGTGGCCACCCCCCACCTGGGCGCCTCCACCCCCGAGAGCGAGGACAACTGCGCCGTCATGGCGGCCAACGAGCTGAAGGATTATCTGGAGAACGGCAACATCAAGAACTCCGTGAATTTTCCCAACGTGGCCATGGAGCGCTCCGGCGTCCAGCGCCTGTGCGTCATTCACCGCAACGTCCCGGCGATCCTGGCCAACATTACCACCCAGCTGTCCAAGGATGGGGTCAACGTGGAAAACCTGACCAACAAGTCCAAGGGCGAGTATGCCTATACCCTGGTGGACATGGGCTCCGCCGTGGACGCCAAGGTTCTTGAGGACATCCGAGCGGTGCGCGGCATCATCCGCCTGCGGGTGATTTGAGGGAAAGCAGACGGGGCCGACCTGCCCAAGCCGGGCGGGTCGGCCTTTTTATTGCGCTTGTAATGTGCTCAAAGGTCTGGTAGAATAGGAGGGAAATCATTTAGACCGCCCCCGGCAGGGGACAAAAAGGAGAATACAATATGAAAAAACGATGGACAGCCGCTTTGCTGGCCTTGGTCCTGGCGGCCGCCCTGCTTCCGACTCCGGTCCAGGCGGCCGCTGCCGCCGACCACTCGGCGGGCAGCCGGCTCACCGGCGCGGACCGGGAGGTCTATGCATATCTGAAAGAGGAGATCATCAAAATCGCCAAGGGGACCAGGACCAACACGGAGGTCAGAATCCCGGACCTGAAGAGCCTGAGCTGGCCGGTGGCGGAGCTGGGCGCATCGGGGAACGGACAGGCGGACGTGCTGGCCAAGCTGAAGGAGCGGCTGGCACAGTCCCTGGATATGGACCGGGTATACAAATGCCTGGCCGCCGACCTGCCCTATGAGATGTTCTGGATGGACAACCGCTACTCTTGGGGCTGTTCCCTGTCCCGGGAGGGAAATACGGCCTCGGTGAAAAGCGTCACGGTCCGGCTGTACGTGTCGCGGGACTATCAGGGCGGCGGCACCTCCACCAGCCCGTCTAAGATCGCCGCGGCCAACCGGGCGGTGGAGAACGCCCGGGATATTGTGGACAGGCACCGGGACAAGTCCGACCAGGAAAAGCTGGCGGCCTATCGGGAGGAGATCTGCCGGCTGACGGCCTACAACACGGGCGCCGCGGGGGGCGGCGCATCCTACGGCGACCCCTGGCAGCTGGTGTACGTATTCGACGGCGATCCCAACACCAACGTGGTGTGCGAGGGGTACGCCAAGGCGTTCAAGTACCTGTGCGACCTGTCCGAGTTTGACGGGAACGTGGTGTGCCGCACCGTCACCGGCGCCATGGGGGACGGCGGCCATATGTGGAACGTGGTGCAAATGGGGGACGGGAAGAACTATCTGGTGGATGTGACCAACTGCGACAGCGGGACCATCGGCGCGGACGACAAGCTGTTCCTCACGGGTGCGGAGCGCGCGGAGGACGGGAGCTATACCGTCTCCAAGGGTTACTGCCAGGCGGTCTATACCTATGATGAGCATATGGAGGAGCTGTACGGCGCCGCCCGACTCGTCCTGAGCGATGCGGACTATGTGCCCGGATTTGATCTGCCCACGCCGTCCCAGGAGTCCTCTGCGGCGGGGACCTTCACGGATGTGGGGGCGGATGCGTATTACGCCGGCCCGGTGGCCTGGGCGGTGGAGGCTGGGATCACCAACGGCACCACACAGACCACTTTTTCCCCCGCTCAGCCCTGTACCCACGGGCAGATTCTGACCTTCCTGTGGCGGGCGGCAGGGGAGCCGGGGGACCCTTCGCTGCTGCTGGGGGAGGAGTACTACGCGGGCGCGGTGCGCTGGGCCGCTGAAAAGGGAATGCTGGGGGAGGAGTTCGACCCGGAGGCGGGCTGTTCCCGGGCGGACGCGGTGCGGTACATCTGGTGCGCCTTCGACGGGCCGGACGCCCAGGTGGCCTCCTTCGACGACGTGTCCTCCGACGCCTCCTTTGCCCACGCGGTGGGTTGGGCGGTGCTGAAGGGGATCACCAACGGTACCTCGGACACCACCTTTGAGCCGGATGCCATCTGCAACCGGGGGCAGATCGTCACCTTCCTGTATCGGGCGTACCATTGAATATAAAGCAGCTCCTCCCCGCTGGGGAGGAGCTGTTTTTCATGCTTCCGGATTGCGGGCCACGTCCAGAATGAGCTGGGCGCACCGCTCAATGCCCACCAGGCTGGAGTCCAGGGACAGGTGGTAGTTCTGACTCATGCCCCACTCCCGGTCGGCGTAATGTTTGTAGTAGGCCCGGCGGCGCTTATCCTTCTCCTCCAGCCGCCGCTCCGGCGCCAGGTCGGACTCGCCGTACAGCCGCACCACCCGGTCCGCCCGGTAAGGGATGGGGGCGTGGATGAACACGTTGAGCACGTCCGTGCGCTCCCGCAGGATGTAGTCGGCGCACCGGCCCACGATGACGCAGGGTCCCTTCTCCGACAGATCCAGGATGACCCGGCACTGGATGACCCACAAAAAGTCGGCGGTGGACAGGCCGTTCATGTGCTGCCGGGACCCGCCGCCCCCCGCGAAGGCGTAGGACAGCAGAGACTGCCAGGGGGAGGCGTATTCCCCCTCCTGCTCAATAAACTTTTCGTCAAAGCCGGTTTCCACCGCCACCTGCTTCACCAGCTCTTTGTCGTAGTAGGGCACACCCAGCAGCTCGGCCACCCGGTGACCCACGGACCGGCCGCCGGAGCCGAACTCCCGGCTGATGGTGATGATTTGCTTGCTCATAGATAACCCTCCTTTTTGCAGTCGGCTTCCAGCCAGATAATGCCGCCCGGGGGGGCGTCACGGCAGCACACCGCCGCCCGCCAACCCGCTCCGGCGTAGCTCTGATAAGGGCAGGCGGGGGGCGTCTCCACCCGCCGGGGCGGATACAGGGGGAGGTCGTCCCGCTTGCACCAGCTCTCCTTCAGCGTCCAGACGCGGTAAAAATCCTCCCAGCTGCCGTCAAACCGGGCCAGTTCTCTTTCGCTGAGCAGCCGCCCCGGCAGGCCCGCCCGCCGGGGGCGGACGATCTCCACATCCACTCCCACCGGGCACTCGGATAGGGCGCACAGGGCGATCCCGCCGCTGTGGGACAGGGAGAACCAGCGGTCCTCCAGGCCGGTGAACCGGGGCTTGCCTCTGGGGGAGCGCTCCACCGGGGGCAGCGCGGTCCAGCCCCAGCGCAGCCTGACGGCCCGCTCCAGCAGCGGCCAGGCCAGCCGCCGGCCGTCCGCCCCTATCGCGCCGTAGATGTCAGTCACGGTCCGCCTCCTTTTATTCCTTTGTACATATTATACAATGAGCTTGTCCAAATTTCAACCCTCTACGTAAAAAACGCCGCACAGGCCGGTGCGGCTCGGTCTGTGCGGCGGCTGCCGTTGGCTTTTGGCTCAGCTTCGGGCGGTATAGGGGGCCCAGTCCAAGCGGATGAAATAGTCCTGTCCATGGCGGCAGACGGGACAGGTCTGGGGGGCCAGGGAGGACGTGACGATCTGGCCGCAGTTGAGGCACATCCACACCGTCTGCCGGTTGTCCTCGCCGAACAGCGTCCCCTTTTCCAGCAGGTCCGCGATCATGCCGAAGCGGTCGCCGTGGACCTTCTCGATCTGGGCGATGAGCTCGAATTGTCCGCCGATCAGGTCAAAGCCCTCCTCATGGGCGATTTTGGCGAATTCGGCGTAGTCGTGCTCAAACTCCTGGTACTCGTTGTGCCGGGCGGCCTTGAGCAGGTCCAGGGTTTTGTCGGACAGGTCGATGGGGTAGTTGCCGTCGATGGCGATGTTCTGCCCGGCGGAGGGCAGCAGCAGGTTGTAGAACACCTTGGCATGGGCCTTTTCCTGGTCGGCGGTGAACTCAAAGACCCGGGCCGCCACCTCCAGCTTCTCCTTTCGGGCGGCGGAAGCGGCGATGGTGTAGCGGTTGCGGGCCTGGCTCTCCCCGGCGAAGGAGCGCATCAAGTTTTCGCGGGTGCGGCTCTGCATGAAGTCCACGTTGCCCTTGTGGTAGTTTTGATAGGCGTTTGGCATATTGTTCCCTCCAATGTATTGGTGGATACAGTATGCCCCTTTTTTTGAAAAACTTGCGGGCAATTTTCCGCTGTCACCTGCCCACGCGGTGGGGAATACACTGGATTGATGACGAGAGGGCCGGCCGGACGGCCCGGACAGGAGGTTTATCATGCTGCGGGCAAAAAACATCTGGGTGGCGGGGGGCGACCCCCGGCAGGCCGCGCTGGCCGAGCTTCTGGCCGACGACGGCCACAGCGTACATACCTACGCCTTGGAGCGGGCGGAGGGGGTGAAGTGCGAGCTGTCCATGGCGGG
>CATLHC010000131.1 GCA_949948775.1 uncultured Oscillospiraceae bacterium | reverse complement strand
AAAAGTATCTTCGCCCCGGTTTTCCCCAGGGGTACGGGGGCGGGTGCCCCCGCAGGGCCGGGGCGCAGCCGCTTGGCCTTGACCCGTGGTACAATGGAACAGGACCTGGGGGCGGAACCCCAGGTCCTGCGCAGGCGTGTCTCATTGGAGGATACGCCGTATGGCGTATACCCTGTGTGGCTCAGTCATTCCTGATGTGGATATGGTTGTTGATGTGGTTGGCGCAGTAGCAGTAGTACCCGTCGCACTTGGAGCAGTACCGGAACTCCATATTGGGGTCGTCCTGGTCGGTGATGCCGCACACCGCGCACTTGTGCAGATAGCCCCCGGTCTCCTTGGCCTTTTTCTGAGCCTGGCGCTGGGCTTTTTTAAAGTTAATGACCTGAGGGTCCGCCCGGCGGCGGACAAACCCCAGCCTCGCGGACCAGAAGGGCCATGTAAAAATAAAGTAGTTAATGAAACTGGGCAGGGCCAGCAAAATGACATAGGGGCCGCTCTCCAGCCCCTCCAGCAGAATGAGGGCCACGTCCAACAGGGCCAGCCATTTCATCTTGATGGGGAGCACAAACATAAACAGCACCTGCATCTCGCTGTACATGGTGGCGATGACCAGGAAAAAGGACAGGTGGATGTAATAGATGCTGATAACGCCCAAGAGCATCCCGCCTGCGATGGACCACAGCACCCCACACAGGTAAAACAGGGTAAATTTCGTGGTGCCCCACTCCCGCTCCAGCATCTGGCCCGTCCAGTAGATCACGTAGCACCCCAGCAGCAGGTAGAAGGGGTTGGTGCTGGTGGGCACGAAAATGAAGGTGATCAGCCGCCAGATCTCCCCATGAAGGATGTAATACCGGCTGAAGGACAGCAGGGCGGGCAGAACCCGCAGCGGGGGCAGCAGGCTGAGCACGCCCACGGCGACCTGACCGATGGCGATGTACAAAACCAGATTGGGTATGCCGAAGCGGGGGTGCTTGGCGCAAAACCGGTCGATCGGGCCGTAGTCGTTGTTGCGGTATATCATGGACAAATCTCCTTTTCGCTCATTGACACCATTCTACCCCACTGGGACGGGAAAATAATCAACAAACTGTGAATCATTTCCTGTAAAGCTCCACGATATTGGCCAGTATGTCCACCACGGCGTCCATCTCCTCCGCGCAGGCCAGCTCCTGGGGACCGTGGAAGTTGTAGCCGCCGGTGCCCAGGTTGGGACAGGGCAGCCCCATATAGCTCAGCCGGGCCCCGTCGGTGCCGCCTCGGATGGGTTCCACGGTGGGCGTCACCCCCGCCAGCTCCGCCGCCCGTTTGGCGTTGTCGATGAGGTGCATGCAGTCCGCCAGCTTTTCCTTCATGTTGTAATAGCTGTCTTTCACGGTGACCTCCACCTTGGCGGTGGGGTGGGCGGCCTGAATCTGGGAGGCGGCACGGCCCAGCAGCGCCTTTTTCACCGTGAACTCCCCCTTGTCGTGGTCCCGGACAATATACTCCATCCAGCAGGAGGCGGCGGTGCCCTCCATCCGGTCCAGGTGGAAGAAGCCCTGGTAGCCCTCGGTTTTGCCGGGGATGGCGTCCGGGGGAAGCAGGGCGTTGAACTCCTGGGCGATGAGCAGGGCGTTCTCCATCACGTCCTTGGCGGTGCCGGGGTGGACGGACACGCCGGTGATGTCCACGACGGCAGTGGCGGCGTTGAAGTTCTCGTACTCAATGGACCCCGCCGCGCCGCCGTCCACGGTGTAGGCGTATTTCGCGCCAAAGGCGGCCACGTCGAAGTGGTCGGGGCCGTCTCCGATCTCCTCGTCGGGGGTGAAGGCAATGCACAGCCGCCCGTGGGGGAGCTTTTCCGCGATAAGCCGCTCGCACAGGGTCATGATCTCCGCCACCCCCGCCTTGTCGTCCGCCCCCAGCAGGGTGGAGCCGTCGGCGGTGATGAGGGTCTTTCCCTTGAGCCCCGCCAGGAAGGGGAAATCCGTTGCCCGGATGACCCGGCCCTCCTTGGGCAAAACAATGTCCCCGCCGTCGTAGTTCTCGTGGACGATGGGTTTCACGTCCTTCCCGGAGAATGCGGGGGCGGTATCCATATGGGCCAGCAGGCCCAGGGCGGGGGCGTCCTCACAGCCGGGGGTGGCGGGCAGCCAGGCGGTGACGATGCAAAACTCATTCACGCTGGGATTCTCCAGCCCCAGCTCCTTCAGCTCGTCCACCAGCATCCGGGCCAGATCCCACTGGCCGGGAGTGGAGGGGATGGCCTCCGTGTCCATGGCGGACTCGGTGTAGACCTGGGCATACTTCATGAGACGTTCACAGGCGCGCATAGATAAAACTTCCTTTCATCCATAAAATTCACAGCATAACGGGATTTGTCGTCCACTCCGCCCCGCAGGGACCCGGCTCCCGGCGGCAGAGCTGATAAAAGTCGGTACACCGGGCCTCCCGCTCCAGCAGGGGAATGCCCTTCCCGTGGGCGGGCTTGGTGATGACCGGCAGGCTTGCCTTTTCCTTCATCTCCCGCAGCGCCTCCCTGCCCCGGCCATTGGCGCCCAGTACGCGGATATAAGTTGGGTGGTCGGGCCGGTCGGACACCTTCAGGCCCAGAGCGCCCCACAAAACCGCCCGGCGGATGCGGGAATGGGCGTAGCGCTTGGTCTTGGACAAATCATAGATCTCCTCCAGCGTCCTGCCCCGGCGCACCGCCCCGCAGATCCGGTGGGACAGCCCTTCCCCGCAGTCAGGCAGGGCAGAGAATCCCGCTTCATCCATGGAGCGCAAAATCGCCAGCGCTCCCCGCTCCCCATACCGTAAGCTGGCGGGGTTGTCGGCGGGCAGCGCCCCGGACAAAATTCTCTCCCGCACAAAGGAGGCGGAGGGATATGCGGGGTGCTCTCCCCCGTCGTGGCCCGCGCCCATTCGGAGGACGGTCACGGGCCGGATGGGGCTTTTCAGTCCGTTCAGCGCCCGGATATACTCAATACCCAGGTTGTTGTTGGGCTGGGCAAGCAGGGCCGCCGTGCCCTCGCCCAATAGCTCCCGCACCACCGCCTGACGGCAGGCGGCAAAGGGCATCCCCTCGTCCAGAAAGCGGCGCAGCCCGGCTTGATAGCGATCACTGTCCAGACAGGCGGCCACCTGCTGGAGCGCCTCCACATCCCCCTGCTCGCTGCCAAAGCTCAGGTGGTTCACCGTCCCCGTGGCGGCCAAAAGCTCCACCGCACCACGGGCAAAGGACTCCGCCGAGGAGACCGCCCACACCGTGGGCAGCTCCAGCACCAGGTCCGCGCCCCCCTCCAGAGCCGCCCGGGCCCGGGTCCATTTGTCGAACACGGCGCAGTCCCCGCGCTGGACAAAATTTCCGCTCATCACGGCGATGACGGCGCAATCCCCCATTTGGCGGCGGGTCTCCCGGATATGGAGGGCATGCCCGGCGTGAAAGGGATTGTACTCGGCAACGATGCCCACCGCTGTCATCCAACCCCCCTCCATTTCCTAATTTCCCCAATTTTCAATGTCTGCAAACCATCCTTCAGGGACGCTGTCGGCCCTCTTCCCACTCTTTTTGTGAAAAACGAGAAAAATACTTGCGGTATCACCGGCAATGTAGTATAATATGTCCGTTAAAATGACCGTGGCGCGGTCACGGCATGCTTTGGCGCTTTTCACGCTGTACCATTATATATCAGGAACCGTGTCAAAGTAAATACCCAGTTATCATTAAAGAAGGCCACCGCGCGCGGGGCCCAAAACAAAGGAGTGCGGAACATGAAGGTTCTCGTCATCAACGCCGGCAGCTCTTCCCTGAAGTATCAGCTGCTGGACACCAACACCCAGGAAGTCCTGGCCAAGGGCCTGTGCGAACGCATCGGCATCGACGGCAAATTCACCTATAAAGCCCCCGGCAAACCCACCGTGGACGCGGCGGACGTGTCTATGCCCACCCACGCCGAGGCCATTCAGGCGGTGCTCACCGCCCTGGTCAACCCCAACGGCGGCGTGATCTCCTCCATGAAGGAGATCGACGCGGTGGGTCACCGCGTGGTCCACGGCGGCGAGACCTTCGCCTGCTCCGTCAAGATCGACGACAAGGTGATGGCCGCCCTGGAGGAGAACGTCCCCCTGGCCCCCCTGCACAATCCCGCCAACATCACCGGCATCAAGGCCTGCACCGCCGTCATGGGTCCCGACGTGCCCCAGGTGGCCGTGTTCGACACCGCCTTCCACCAGACCATGCCCCCCGTGGCCTACACCTACGCCCTGCCCTATGAGTACTACGAGCAGGACAAGGTGCGCCGCTACGGCTTCCACGGCACCAGCCACAAGTACGTCACCCAGCGGGCGGCGGATATGCTGGGCAAGCCCATCGAGTCTTTGAGGCTCATCTCCTGCCACCTGGGCAACGGCTCATCCATCGCCGCCGTGGCCTACGGGAAAAGCGTGGACACCTCCATGGGCTTCACC
>CATLHC010000130.1 GCA_949948775.1 uncultured Oscillospiraceae bacterium | reverse complement strand
AACATCACCATCGGCATCCCCGTGGTCCGGTCCATCCGGCCCACCACTTCGCTGCCTTTGGACGTGCATCTCATGATTACCCAGCCGGTGCGGTATGTGGAGGATTTCTGCGACGCCGGGGCGGACTTGGTGACGGTCCACGTGGAGTCCGACACGGAGGAGAACATCCACGCCGCCATTGACAAGATTCACGCCAAGGGGAAGCGGGCCGGCGTGGTGCTCAAGCCCAAGACCCCCGCGGAGGCGGCGCTCCCCTTCCTGGAGAAGGTGGAGCTCATTCTGGTGATGACGGTGGAGCCCGGCTTTGGCGGGCAGTCGTTCATGGCGGACCAGATGGAGAAGGTGACGGCCCTGCGCCGCCTTATCGACGAGAGGAACCCCTCCTGCGAGCTGGAGGTGGACGGCGGCGTCGCCCCGGACACCTGCCAGACCCGCATTGACGCCGGGGCCAACGTGCTGGTGGCGGGAAGCGCCGTGTACAAGGCCGCCGACATTCCCGCGCGGATTCAGGAGCTGCGGGGCCGTTAAAGCCGGCTCAGGTCCAGACCGATGGAGAGGGCGGCCGCGAAGGACGCCTCGTCTTCCAGGTGTCCGACCTCCCACTCCTGCGACAACAGTATATCCAGTTTCCGCTTCTGTTCCGTTGTCAGGGTAGAGCGGAACATTTCCCAGCCTTCTTCCAATCCACAGGCAGCTCGACGGTACTCCGGGGTCTGGAGATAGCGGGGAACCCGATTCTCCTGGGCGTAAGCGTAGAGCGTATGGAGAAATTCTTCCATGGAATCAACTCCTTTCCAGAGGGAGAACCCTCCGGCGATCCTTCGGACATCCAGCTCTTTTCAGGAAGCCGGGACAAACGCCCAGCGCCTCCTTTTGGTTAATACCGTTTAGTCTTATTATAACCTGCCAAGCCCACCCTGTCAAGCCTTTTGAGGAGGGACTATGGAATCTTTGTCGAAAAATTTATTTATCCTGCGAAAAAGAAAAGGTCTCTCCCGGGAAGCCGTGGCAAGGGCGCTGGAGATGTCCGCCATGACCTACCAGCGTTACGAGAAAGATTTACGTGACCCCACAGCCCCCACGCTGGTCAGGCTGGCCGACTTTTACGGCGTGACGCTGGACCAGCTGGCGGGCCGCGCGCCGCTGCCCGAAACCACCGACGAAGGAGCGTAAACCGACATGGAATACTTTCCCGCCCCGCTGGAGAAGCTGGTGGAGCAGTTCGCCCGCCTCCCCGGCATCGGCGGCAAGTCCGCCCAGAGGCTGGCCTTCTTTGTCCTGGGCCTGCCGGAGGAGGAGGCCCAGGACTTCGCCAACGCCATCCTGGACGCCAAGCGCAGCATCACCTGCTGCCCCGTGTGCCAGAACTTCACCAGCGGCGGCCTCTGCCCCATCTGCGCCTCTCCCAAGCGGGACGGGACCGTCGTCTGCGTAGTGGCGGACCCCCGGGACGTGGCCGCCATCGAGCGCAGCCGGGAGTACAGCGGTCATTACCACGTTCTCCACGGCGTCATCTCCCCCATGAACCACGTGGGGCCCGACGACATCGCCGTCAAGCCCCTGCTGGAACGGGTGGCCAGGGGAGAGGTGCAGGAGGTCATCATGGCCACGAACCCCGACACCGAGGGGGAGGCCACGGCCATGTACATCGCCCGGCTTTTGAAGCCCTTTGGCGTCCGGGTGACCCGGCTGGCCTACGGCATCCCCGTGGGGGGGCACCTGGAGTTCGCCGACGAGGCCACTTTGACCCGCGCCCTGGAGGGGCGGAGGGAGATTTGAGCCTTGATGCGGCGGACTCCCGTTATAAAAAGGATAGAAGGGCGCCGCAGCAAAGTAAGCGTCAAACCTTCCCTCCACAAGAAAACTCTAAGCCAGGTTTTCACCTGGCTTAGAGCAAAAAAGATTATACTTTGCAGACAGCAGGAGCGTTCCAGGGCAGCAGAAGCCGAGCATTTTGTGACTGGGGCAAGTCCATCTCCCCAGCAGAGGATAAGAGCCACGTTAAGTAGCGGTACGGGTCTAACCCATTCTCTGTGGCGGTCTGGATGAGGGAGAAGATTACCGCGCTGCTTTTTGCACCGCTGGGTGTATTGGCAAACAGGAAATTCTTTCGGTCAATGACAAAAGGCTTAATGCTGCGCTCAGCCCGGTTGTTGCTCAGCTCCAGCCTGCCGTCTTTCAAATAATTGAGCAAGTAGGGCCATTGCTCCTTGAGATAGGACAGTGCCTTGCCCAAAGTGGATTTCGGTGCGGCGGCTCTGGTATTTACCCATGCTAACATAGCGTCCAAAACAGGCTTTGCCTGCTTCAGCCGCTGGTCATAGCGTTGTTCAGGAGAAAGGCCTGCCAGTCCTTCCTCAATTTTGAATAAGAGATTGCAGTATGCCAGCCCCTGAGCCGCTGAGCTGTTCTTGGCCTTTCCTTTTGGCAGAGACTTTATGGCCTCGTCGAATTTCCTCCTGGCATGGGCCCAGCAACCGGCCACAATAATTTCATTTGGAAGACAGTGGTATCCGGAGTAACCGTCCGTATGCAGATACCCCTTGAAGCCGTCCAGAAATGTCTTCGGATGGCAGGCACCACGCCCTGGCTGGTACTCATACAGCACGATGGGCTGGTTGGTATCCCCACTGGTGCGATATAGCCACATATAGCTGTTGCTCTGGGCTGTTTTGCCCGGCTCATGGAGTACCTGCAGTGTGGTCTCATCCGCGTGGAGGACGTCCCGTTTCAGCAGTTCTTCGTGCAGCTGGTCATACACTGGGGCCAGCAGATGCTCCGCAGACCACAGCAGCCAGTTGGACACGGTCTGCCGTGACAGAGGAATGCCCTGGCGTTTGAGTTCCTGTTCCTGCCGGTACAGGGGAGAGCCCATGACAAACTTCTGCACCGCGAGATGTGCCACGGCCTCCGGCGTGGCAAAACTGCCAGGGATGAAGTTCGGCTCTCTGTCAGCCTTCACCACGGCTGTCTCCGTATTTTCCCTCTCACAGCTCCGGCAGGCATAGGTGTAGTACCAGTCCTCCACAACCACTGCCTTGACCGGGACCAGCTTCAGACGCCGGCGCACATCCTTGCCAATTTCAGTCATGGTATCCCCGCATTTCGGGCAGACCAATTCCTCTGCCGGCAGGCGGTGTTCCACCACCTCCACCGGTATGTTTTCAGGCAGTTCGTCCAGCGTGTATTCATGCTTCCTGTGCCGTTTGTGGGCGGCAACAGCCACACTGTTGTCATCCTCTTTTGCGGTCTGGTCTGCATAGACCTCCACCTCGTTAAACAACAGACTCAGCTGCTCCATGGCATCCTCCGAGGTCTGTTCCGAGGACGCTCCAAACCGCTTTTGCCGGGACAATCGCAGTTGTTCCATAAGCCACTGGATCTGGGCCTGCATATTCTCATATTCTGCACGGGAAATGGTCACCATTTCTTCGTTGCTTGTTGTCTGTTCTTTGGCATTCCTCATAACCCAATGATACCATATCGCGCCGGAAAAGCATAGATTTTTCTGCATAGCTGGTCTCTTTTATTTCATGCTGAGCCCTTCCACCGGACGGTGCGCCTTGGGCTGTTCCACACTCAGTCCCTCCATGAGCCACCGGTACTGCTGTGTACTCAGTTCCCGCGCCTCCGTGTCGTTTCTCGGCCACTGAAAGCTCCCACTCTCCAGACGCTTGTACAGCAGAATAAAGCCGTTTCCCTCCCAGTACAGCCCCTTAATCCGATCCCGCCTTCTGCCGCAGAACAGAAACAGCGTATTGCTGAATGGGTCCAGTTGAAACTGCTGCTGTACCAGGCTGGCCAGTCCGTCTATTCCTCGCCGCAGATCCGTGTAACCGCAGGCGATGTACACATGATCCGCTCCCTTGAAATCTGTCAGCATTCTTTCAGCGCCTGGATGATGGCCCGGACCGTTTCTGCGTCCGCTCCTGCATGTATTTCAATACGCAACGCTCCGTTTTCTATGCTTGCCACCATCCCTCTGCCTGCCGGTCTGCCTGAAATTTCTGTGAAACACACCTCTGGCTCTGCCGTTATTGTCTGATACACTTTTCGCTGCCAGCTGTAGTAGGTCGACACCGCGATCCCTTGTTCTGAACACCACTCACTGACCTTCTGCCCGCTTTTTCGGCAGGCCTCCACTCGCTGCGCCCATTCTGCCAGTTGGTTATAATGGTTTGCTTTTTGAAGCCCTCGCTCCATACTTTACCCCCAAAAAAATATTCGATTATATGTAGTGCCGTGTACTATCTGATAGTACACGGCACTACACCAGACTCTATTGCATTTTCTCATTTCCTCTGCTCTCCGGCAAGGTGTGGGGGAATTTGACGCTTACATAATAATTCATCATTGACTGGGCGTATGCTTGACATAATAAGGGCTTGCCGGATAAACTCGGCTTGTCTCATTTTGCAGAGGGTGACACGCTCGGAAAACTCTGCATATTCTTCCTCGGTCAAGCGTGTCTTGATTACTCGGCGGCGGTGGGGCGTGTTGTATTTTTTTCATGGCTGTGAACCTCCTTTCGTGGGTGGATTTTTTCAAGCGGCGCAAGCCGGAATAGGCGGAAAATTGTGAAAATTTCTTC
>CATLHC010000129.1 GCA_949948775.1 uncultured Oscillospiraceae bacterium | reverse complement strand
ATCAGCTCATTGAGCAGTTGAAAAAGGCCCATTTTGAGAACCGCCTGCCGGACAAGCTCAGGGTGCTGGCCAAGTACAAGATGCTCATCATTGACGAGATCGGCTATCTTCCTATGGACATCCAGGGTGCAAATCTGTTCTTTCAGCTCATTGCCAGGCGGTATGAGAAAACGTCCACCGTCTTTACCTCCAACAAGACCTTCTCCCAGTGGAACGAGGTCTTTGCCGATGTTACCATCGCCTCCGCTATCCTGGATCGTGTTTTGCACCATTGTACCGTGATCAATATCAAAGGCGAGTCCTATCGCCTCAAAGAACGTAAAGAATTTATGCGCCAGAAACAGCAAATCGTGAACACTCTTTTTGAGCAAGGCAGTACCTGATTTTTGTTACTCCCGCCGCCGAAAAATGACAAAATTTCTTCGGCGTTTTCTTACAATTTCAAATCGGCGTTGACACCAGACCCAAACCAGCAGCCAGAGCAAGGGGCGCAACGGCTCCTACAGTCAGAATTTTCAACAGGCGGGGCGCGAGCTCTTGACCCCCGATGAAGTGCGTATGCTGGATAACCGGCTTTCTATCATCTTGATCCGGGGCGAGGCCCCGGTGATGGACGCCAAGTACGACCTGGAGCGGCACCCAAACCTCAAGTACACCGGGGACGGCGGGGCCGCGCCTTATGTCCATAACACCCCCTGTCTCTATGACGCGGGCGACTTGGATTTTACCTTTACATCCCTGGACGACATCGAAATCATTGAATGAAAGGAAGTTTTGCCATGAATAAGAAGAACACTAAGCCCGACACCCTGACCCAGTGCCAGACCCGCCGCGCCCGCCGCCTCTACTTCACCAGCGCCCTGGCCGTGGCCCTGTGCGCTGTCCTCACCGTCTCCGCCTTCGCCGTCGCTGGGGGCGGCAGCGACCCGCTCACCATCGTAAACAATTTGAGTGATTTTATCTTCTCCTGCATTAAGGCCATCGGCGTGATCATCCTGGGCTGGGGCATCGTCCAGCTCGGCATGAGCATCCAGTCCCACGACGCCAGCCAGCGCAGCCAGGGTATGCTGTGCGTGTTCGGCGGGCTGATCATCGCGTTCAGCAAGGAGATTCTGACCACCATCGGCGCGCTGTGAGGCGGGCCGGAACAGACAAGGGAATGGCGTCTCACCATGAGACGCCATTCCCAACAATGGGGGTGAATTGCAATTAGTGATAACTGGATCGTAAATATTTTGGAAAACGCGCTGGCAGACTGGAACGGCAAGCTGTCCGAGATATGGACGCTGCTGACACAGACCCCGCAGAGCTTCAAAGGCGGCGACATCTGGACGGTGATCTCCGGCATCCACACCGCCATGGTGGGGATCGGCTACGGCCTGTTGGTGCTGTTCTTCGCCATGGGCGTGTTTCAAAGCGCCGCCAGCTTCCGGGACTTCCAGCGCCCGGAATTTGCCCTGCGCCATTTCATCCGCTTCGTGCTGGCAAAGGTGGCCGTGGGGAGCTGCATGGAGATCATGACGGCTATTTTCAGCGTTTGCGGCGGCGTGGTCGCCACCGTCATGGCGGGTATGGGCGGCTCCGTGTCCACGGCGGCCACCCTGCCCAGCGAGATTGTGACGGCCATTGAGGGGCTGGGCCTGCTGGAAAGCATACCCCTCTGGCTGGTGTCCCTGCTGGGCAGCCTGTTTATCACCGTCATGTCCTTTATCCTGCTGCTGACGGTGTATGGGCGGTTTTTCCGGCTCTATATGTTCACCGCCCTGGCCCCGCTCCCCCTGGCGTCCTTTGCCGGGGAGACTACCGCCGCCAGCGGCAAAGCCTTCCTCAAAAACTACATCGGCGTGTGTATGGAGGGGGCCGTGATTGTGCTGGCCTGCCTGATCTATTCCGCGTTCCTGTCCAGCAGCACCCCGGCGGCCGACGCCAGCCTGCCCGCTGTCACCATGGCGTGGCAGTACATCGGACAGCTTATCTTTAATATGCTGATCCTCACTGGACTGGTAAAGGGCGCCGACAGGGTGGTGAAGGAGATGTTGGGCCTATAGGGAAATACAATATCATCTATGCTGACCCGCCGTGGAAATACGGTACATGGCACTCGGCAGACCGGCACTATTCCACCATGCCTATTGAGGATATTAAAGCCTTGCCTGTGTCCGAGCTGGCCGCCGACGATTGCGCCCTGTTCCTCTGGATCACTATGCCCATGCTTCATGAGGCGTGGGGTGTGATGGAGGCATGGGGGTTTCGCTTTGTGACCTGCGCCTTTGTCTGGATCAAGCTCAGCCGGAAATCCAACACGGTATTTTGGGGGCCGGGCCACTGGACAAGGGCCAACGCGGAGCTGTGCCTTCTTGCAACCAGGGGCCACCCCAAACGGCAGGCCCGGAATGTCCATCAAGTCATTATCTCCCATGTCCAGGAACATAGCCGGAAGCCGGACGAGGCCCGCCGCCGCATTGAGGCTTTGATGGGGGACGTGCCCCGCGTGGAGCTGTTCGCCCACCGCCCCGCCCCCGGCTGGGATGTATGGGGGAATGAAGTAGACAGCACTATTGACTGGATCGCAACGTGAATCAATGAGAACTAAAAACCGCTCCCAAACAGGAGCGGTAGAGAAATCGAAAGAGCGAACGAGAAATCAATGACGGGTGTTTTGACAGTCACAGTTGTGAGAGTGAATCGCTTGAGGAAAGTACGGACGGACTGGCAAATCTTCTTCATGTGCATTCCCCCTTCAATAATACGTTCTTTCCCGTTCGCTGGGCCTTTCGGACCTGGTGAGTTAGGAAGGGGGTGATCACTAACTCACCTATACTATACCCTATTACACCACTTTTTGCAATAAGGAGATTGATCTATTGGAAATCAAAATTCCCAAAGAAGTACGTCAGCACAAGGAAAGCATTTTCTTCGGCCTGTCCGCCCGGCAATTTTTCTGCGCCCTGGCCGCCGTGGGGATCGCCGTGGCCGTCTACCTGCTGCTGGGCCCCGTGGCCGGGAAGGAAACCGCGAGCTGGGTGTGCATCCTGGCCGCCGCGCCCGTGGCCGTGGCGGGCTTTTTCAGCTACAACGGCCTGACCCTGGAGCAATTCGCCTGGGCCTTCATCAAGTCCGAAATCCTGTGTGCCGGGGAGCGGCGCTTTGTGTCCGAGAACTTCTACTACAACCTGCTCCACCGAAAGGGGCGTGACGACTTTGATTAAATCCCTCACCGCCGCCAACAAGAGCGAACGGGACAAATTCATCATTCCCCGGAGCGTCCAGCAGTCTATCCCCATCAAGTGCATCTATGAGGACGGCACATGGCTGGTGGGCCGCAAGCACAGCCGGACATGGCGTTTCACCGATGTGAACTACGCCGCCGCCTCCGAGGACGACCAGCGCGGGATCTTCCTGTCCTACGGCGGGGTGCTGAACAGTCTGCCCACCGATGCCGCCGCCAAAGTCACCATCATCAACCGCCGCCTCAACCCCGTGGATTTTGAGCGTACCATGCTCATGAAGGAGCGGGGGGACGGTCTGGACAAGTACCGCCGGGAGGCCAACGCCATCCTCACCCAGCGGGCGGCTGAAAGTAACAATCTCGTCCAGGAGAAGTACATCACCCTGTCCATCCCCCAGCGGAAGATCGAGGAATCCCGCGCCTATTTCCGGCGGGTGGACGCCAACCTGTCCAAGAGCTTCGGGCGGCTGGACAGCGGGGCCCGGCCCGTGTCCAACCATGACCGGCTCCGTATCCTCCATGACTTTTTCCGTCCCGGAGAGGAACAATATTTCACCTTCGACCAGACCGCCGCCATCCGCCGGGGCATGGACTTCAAAGACCTGATCTGCCCGGACGGTATGCGTTTCCGGGCGGGACATTTTGAAATGGGGGGCAAGGTGGGCCGCGTCCTGTTCCTCAAAGACTATGCCAGCTACATCAAAGACAGCATGATTTCCGCACTGTCTGACTTTCCCCGGAACCTCATGCTGTCCATTGACATCCTGCCCATCCCCACCGATGAGGCCGTGAAGGAAATCCAAAGCCGGATCATGGGGATAGAAACGGACATCACCCGCTGGCAGCAGCGGCAGAACGACAAGAACAACTTCACCGCTTCCATCCCCTATGACCTGGAACAGCTCCGGGGGGAGGCCAAGGAATTTCTGTCCGACCTCACCGAACGGGACCAGCGCATGATGTTTGCCGTGGTGACGTTGGTACACGTTGCGGACACCCTGGAGCAGCTTGACGCGGACACTGACGCCCTCCTTTCCATCGGGCGGGAGCACCTTTGCCAATTCTCCATCCTGCGCTACCAGCAGGAGGACGGTTTGAACACCGTCCTGCCCTACGGCCTGCGCCGTGTGAAGGCCATGCGTACCCTGACCACCGAGAGCACCGCCGTCCTTATGCCCTTCCGCGTCCAGGAGATACAAGACCCCGGCGGCCTGTCCTATGGGGTGAACGCCATCAGTAAGAACCTGCTGATCTGTGACCGCAAGCGGCTGATCTCCCCCCATGCCTTCTATCTGGGCGTGTCCGGTTCTGGTAAATCTATGGCTATGAAGTCCACGATCCAGAACGTGGCCCTTGCCACCGGGGATGATATTATCA
>CATLHC010000128.1 GCA_949948775.1 uncultured Oscillospiraceae bacterium | reverse complement strand
TGACAGGCCCTGCCTGGCGGCTTGATTTGTCCTGCTCCTTGACCTGTTTCCAGAGCTGCTTTCTGACCTATGACTGCGCTTAATCTTCCATTTCGCTTTTGTGGGGAATTGTACGGTGTTGCCTTAAAAAATACCACAGTAGAAAGTTGCAGGAATGGATATGGAAAACAAGAAAAAGGGACTGACAGCAAAGGAAATCAACGCCCGCAACCAGAGGCGGGAAACGATCTATCTTCACACCATCGAGACCGAAAAGCGGCACGAGCTCCTTTTCGCGGCTCACGGCATCAACTTTTCCTCTTTCCGCACCATCGCCTATCTGATGGCCTGCCCCGACGGGGCGGCCCCTTCCCAGATCGCCGACGACCTGCTCCTCCTCCGCCAGAACATGACAAACATCGTGGACGCCATGGAGCGCCGGGGCCTCGTGGAGCGAGTGAACGACCCCAAGGACCGCCGCCGGATCCGGGTGCGGCTTCTGCCCCAGGGGCAGGCGCTGGGTGAGGAGCTGCTGGCCATCGAGGAGGAGTACATCCGCCGCATCAGCAAGTTCATCTCCGATGAGGAGCGGGCGGGCTATTATGCGCTGGAGCAGAAGATGTACGAGGCAAAGGCCGCGGCCCTGAGCGAGATACTGGCCGAGCGCGAAACGGAAACGTGAGCAGAGGCCGCGTGACGGTGATCGTGTGAAAGCATCCATGCTGATACAGTTCGTATCTTCCCCCAATATATCATTATACAGCTGGAATCCATCTTTTGCTCGATCGGGTGACGCGAAGCCGAAGCGCAGCCTGCTGAAACCAAACACAGCGCCATGAGGATGACTGACAGTCTTTGACTCGGACTTGAACGCTCAATAAAGGACGATCAGCCGCCGGCTCCTTTTGACCGAAGTTTTGGCACGAGATGGATAGGACCCCCGGCTGACTGTCGGGGGTCCTATTTTAGTTTATCGAAACAGGAAGGGGTATCCAAATGAAAGAAACCTATCTCGAGACCTCACAGCCCATAGAGATATATGACAGCTGTGACGTCCTGGTCGTGGGCAGCGGCGCGGCGGGCCACTCCGCTGCCATCGCCGCCGCCCGTGCGGGCTGCAAAAACATCATCCTCATGGAGCGGTACGGCTACTCCGGCGGCGACGTCACCGGCGGGTACGTCATCATGGTGCCCAACCTGAGCTGGTACGACAAGTCCTTTGTCCGGGGCCTTCAGGAGGAGTGGTTCACCCGGCTGGAGTCCATTCCCGACGCAGTACGGGGCCCCTCCCTCAAGGACATCGGCAGCCAGGACCCCGTCCTCATCGACGCATGGCAGTCCATCCACGACTGCGTGAGCCGGGGCGGCTTCGAGGGGGCAAAGCCCTCCTGCCTGGTGCGGGCGGTGTATTACGAACCCAACCAGCTGAAGATCGAGATGGATAAAATGCTGCTGGAGCACAAGGATTCCATCCGGGTGATGTACCATTCCTGGGGCGCCCGCCCCATCATGGAGGGGAATGTGATCCGCGGCGTGGCCTTTGAGAGCAAAGAGGGGCGCAAGGCAGTGATGGCCAAGGTGGTCATCGACGCCACCGGCGACGGCGATATTTTCCGCCAGACCGGCGCGCCCTATTCCTCCCTGGCCGACGGGGAGTGCCGCTCCTCCACCACTGCCCTGGTGTGGCGCATCGCGGGCATCGACTGGGACCAGTTCGAGGCCTGGAAGCGCCGCAGCCCCCAGGCCCTGGCCGCTCTTCGGGGGCAGCTGAACAAAATCGCGGGATTCCGCTGCATGCCCCTGCCCACCAACCAGAACGATATGTGCTGGGTCAACAACTGGCACCCCGACATGGACTGCTCCACCGTGGCCGACCAGACCAGGACCGAAATCGAGACCCGGGACACCATCCGGGATGTGCTGGCCTACTTGAAAGAGGCGGTACCTGTGGCCTTCCGCCACGCCTATCTCTACGACATCGCGCCGCAGCTGGGCTACCGGTGCTCCTACCGGCTGAAGGGCGAGTATGTCATGACCGCCAACGACTTCGCCTTTGCCAACAAGCACGATGACGTGATCGCGTGGCACTCCACCATCTGCCAGATCAACGACTGCGGGCCGGTGGAGATCCCCTACCGGGCCATCCTGCCCCAGAAGGTGGACGGGCTGCTTTGCCCGGGCCGCCACCTGTCGGCGGACAATGTGGCCATCGACTGGCTCAACCTGATCCCCCAGTGCGTGGGCACCGGCCAAGCCGCGGGCGTGGCCGCCGCCGTCGCTGTGGCGGATGGGACCTCCATCCGGGACGTAAACATTAAAAAGGTGCAGGACATCCTGGCCGGAGAGCAGGACGTGCCCCTGCCCCGGAACGAGCACACCGACCCGTCCTATACCCAGTGCTGCGAGGAGCACGAGTACGGCCTCTACACCGCCATGGCAAAGAAGGCCCGTGAGGCGGCGGGCATCGCCGACTTCCGCCAGTGGTGAGCGAAAGCCCCGCTCCAAAGCAGGAGCAGAAGCCGCCCCAGCTGCCCGCGGACTTTTATGAGGCACTGCTGAAGCGTCCCGCCTGCAAGCAGGGCAAGCCCTGCGACGGCTGCGGGCAGTGCGAGCACTGAATCGGCTTTCCCCTATCCCTACAGGCAAAAACAAAAAAGATCAGGAGGTCAGCCATGTACAAAGCAGCGGATGAAAGCACAGCCAAGTGGAGTTTTCAGATCCCGCCCGCCCCCCCTGCCCAGGCGGATATCGTAAAAGAGATCAGTTGTGAAGCCGTGGTCGTAGGCGCGGGCCTGGGTGGCCTGAGCGCGGCCTGCCGGCTGAAGGAGCTGGGAACGGACGTTGTCCTGATCGAAAAAAGCGGCAGCTATTCCGGACGTGGCGGCCACTTCGGGGTCCCGGATTCCTCCCTTATGGAGCAGCACGGCGTCAAAAACGACCTCAAGGAATTGGCCCGCCAGTGGGTCCTGATGAGCGGAAACAACATCGACCAGGAGCTGCTCTGGACCTTCCTCAACCGCTCCCGTGAGGCGATGGATTGGCTGCTCCCCAAAACGGTGGCCGCCGGCCTTACCCCGGCCCTGGTGGACTGCATCTACCCCAGCGCACCCTATCGGGAGTTTTACGGCGCCCACTCCTTTATCCCAAAGGGCAATATCCGAGGAAGCCATGTCTCAAAATCGCTGTTTGAGTATGGCTCGAAGCTGGGGATCCCCATGATGTTCCACACGCCCGCCACCCAGCTCATCCAGGACTCCGACGGGAGGGTCACGGGGCTTTTCGCCAAATCGCCCGACGGCATCGTCCAAATCAACGCAAGCAAAGCGGTGGTGCTGGCCACGGGGGACATCGGCGGCGATGAGGAGATGTGCCGCGCCTATGCGCCCGACGCCCTCAGGACCCAGGCCAGCCAATACGTCCCGGCGGGGTGCAACACCGGCGACGGTCACAAAATGGCCCTCTGGGCTGGAGGTGTGATGGCGGAAGAGGTATTCCCCATCATGATGCACCCTCAGCACTACGCATGGTGCAGCCTCTTTTTCCTGTTCGTCAATAAAGACGGCAAGCGATTCATGAATGAAGACACCTATGTCCAGGGACGTGCCACATCGTTTATGCGCCAGCCGGACGGCGTGTGCTACAGCATCGTCGCCGGGGACTTCGCCGACCATATGGAAGAGAGCCTCAAATACGGCGGCGGGATCTTCTGGGGCAATGCCAGGCTGAAATACGGCGCCCAATGGACAAAGGAGCAGACCATCGCGTCTGTGGAAAAGGCCATCTCCGACGGCATGGCCGTCAGGGCCGATACTCTGGAAGAGCTGGCCGGGCAGATCGAGATCGATCGGGATGCCTTCCTCAACACCGTCGCGCAATACAACGCCTGCTGCCACGCAAAGGATGACCGGCAGTTCGGCAAACGGTCTGAGCTCCTTTTCCCCATCGAAAAGGGCCCCTTCACAGCAATCAAGCTGGGCACGGCCCTCCTCGAAGTGGTGGGCGGCCTGTCCATCAATACCAAAATGCAGGTCATGGACGAAAACCGGAAACCCATCCAGGGCCTTTACGCCATCGGCGACACCACCGGCGGCATGTACGGGCATGAATATGTGACCACCATTTTGGGAAACAGCCACGGCCGGGCCCTCACCTGGGGCTATCTGGCGGCGGAGGACATCGCGTCACGCAACTGAACCGGTCCCTCCTTTTGCGTATTTTTATGAAAACCGCCTGGAAGGCGGATAAAAACGAGAGAAGAAAGGAAGAGAGCGTATGTCAACCGAACAAAAAAACCTGGCAAAGAAGCCCATTTTTGACACCATGCAGCTGGCGGGTCTGATTCTGGCCGTAGTTGCGCTGGTGGTCATGTATCTGATTCCCGAATCCGAAGCACTCACCCGGGCGGGCATCAACACCATCGGGGTGCTGGTGGCCACCATCTGCCTGCTGATCTGCCGCACCTTCCCCGTGGCCACCATCGGCATCCTGCTGGTGCCCATGCTCTGTCAACGCCGATTTGAAATTGTAAGAAAACGCCGAAGAAATTTTGTCATTTTTCGGCGGCGGGAGTAACAAAAATCAGGTACTGCCTTGCTCAAAAAGAGTGTTCACGATTTGCTGTTTCTGGCG
>CATLHC010000127.1 GCA_949948775.1 uncultured Oscillospiraceae bacterium | reverse complement strand
TGCGCCGCCCTGTTCCATACGCCAGCGAAAACCTGCCACCGGCAGCTTTTCACTGTTACGGTGGCCGAGGGGACGAGAGACGAGGGACGGAGGTAATAAAAACTGGCAATCTATCATTTGGAGGCAAAGGCCATCAGCCGGGGGACAGGCCGCTCCTCTGTCGCGGCAGCAGCCTATATGAGTTGTTCCCGGATGTATAACGACTACGACGGCGTTCAGCATGACTACACCCGAAAGCAAGGGCTGGTCTGGCAGCAAATTTTTCTGCCAGATATGGCACCGGCAGAATGGGCAGATCGGGAAGTTCTCTGGAACGCCGTGGAGGAGGCGGAGAAAACGAAGGACAGCCGCCTCGCCCGTGAATTTGTCGTTGCTCTGCCGGTCGAACTGGGCAGGGATGAGTGGATTGCCCTGCTGACTGATTTCATCCAAGCCAATTTTGTAGCGGAGGGGATGTGTGCCGATGTGTGTATCCATGATACGGACGGTCACAATCCCCATGCTCATATCATGCTGACCGTGCGGCCTTTGGCAGAGAACGGCAAATGGCAGAACAAAACAGAGAAGGAATATCTCTGCGTCCGGGGCGGTGAAGAACGGGGTTTTACTGCTGCTGAGTTCAAGTCGGCGCAGGCGGAGGGCTGGGAAAAACAGTACCAGTACAAGGTTGGCAGAAAAAAGGTCTATATGACACCCACGGCAGCTGAAGCGCAGGGGTTGGGACGGGTATCCAAATATCCGAAAAGCACCAAGTACGGACGGCAAAATCCCATCACTGCCCGCTGGAACAGCGAGGAGCAGCTCGTCCTCTGGCGGGCGGCATGGGCCGATGCGGTGAACCTCTGCTTGGAACACACTGGGCACGAGGAGCGTGTTGATCACCGCAGCCACGCCGAGCGCGGTTTGGATGAGCAGCCTACCATTCACGAGGGGGTAATTGCTCGTGCGCTGGAGAAAAAGGGCATCATATCTGACCGCCTTGAACTTAACCGGCAGATCAAGGCGGACAATGCCCTGTTGCGGGAGCTGAAATCCTTGGTCAAGAAATTGATGGATGCAGTGAAGAACACTGTTCCGGCGATAGCGGAGGCAATGGAAACCGTTCGGCAAAAGATGATCGTTTTCAAGTATCAGCTTTTGCACATTGGGGCTGGGAAAAGACAGATTACCGATACGCTCCATGCTGTTCAGCCGGACATCAAGCGGTATGAGGATATTGTTAAGCAGCTCAAGACCAAAATCAAGGAGCGTCGGGTTTTGCTTGAAGAAAAGAAAAATACCCCGGCAATCCAGGTATTCCGGCATCGGGAATTGGCACAGAAAATTGCCGCGTTGACCGAAGATATTGAGGAATTGAAAAGTGAGAAGGCTCTGCTGCTCAATCAGTTTAACTGTGCGGACGATCATGACATAGGTGAGGTCAAACAGCACATTGCATCTATGGAATCTTCGCTTAGAATACTGAACCAGCAGGAGAAAAAATATACTGCCGAACTGGATGCGGCACTGGCGCAGTACACTGAGCTGCAACAACAGGCAACGGATATGGATGCCATGGAACTGGATACCGCCCGTCACGCTATCCGGCCCGGTAAGGAGCGGGAAACAGCCCAGCGTCTGCAAGCTGCCCATGGCAAGAAGTTTGATTCCACAATGCTGACGCAGAGCCGAAAGAATGTTGCCGAAATGCTGGATGAGCCAGCAGAACCGGTATCCATTCATCAGAAACTACGGAAAATTTCGGTAAATCGCGGCAGTCATATTTGCAAAAAAGAGCGGGATTTGGACCGGTAAAATTCTATATTGCCGCTTATTCTGTTAGGACCTGGCTGCTTTGTCCAGCCGGTCAAGATCGGAAGCGATAACGTCCAATGTAGTTTGAGACAGCCTGGTTTCCTCCACGTCAGGGGAACACCAGGGAAACACATACTTGCCAAAGCAACGGGCGAGGGACGATTCACAGAACTTGTCAAACTGCATTTTTACAAGCTCCGTATTGTCCTTCTCCGGTCCCTGGCAGGAGACAACCAGTCCCACAGGCTTGCTCGCGATGAAGGATTGAATCTCCATCTCCTCCACCGCCTTGTCCGCCCCGCCCACGAATTTGAACAGTGCCACACGGTGGTCCATCAGCAGCTTCAGCTGGCCGGAATAGGAGTGGCCGTACAGAGGCGTTCCGTACAAAACCGCATCGGCGCGGACGATCTTCTCCAGAATCAGGGCCGCGCCGGGCGGCTGGTGTTCTATCACACCTACTCCACCTTCATCATCCGATACCCTACGCCGATGTGGGTCTGGATATACTGAGGGGCGTCCGGGTCTGCCTCCAGCTTCTTCCGCAGCGTCGCCATAAAGACCCGCAGGGAGGCCACGTCGTTGTCCCAGCTCCGCCCCCAGATATTCTGGGTAATAAAGGTGTGGGTCAGCACCTTTCCGACGTTTTTGGACAGCAGGCACAGCAGCTTAAACTCAATAGGCGTCAAGTGTAGCTCCTGGCCGTCCAGAAAAGCGCAGCCCCCGGCGTAGTCCACCCGGAGCTTTCCGTTGACGAATACGGAAGCTGCGGCGGTCACCTGCTCAGTCATAAAGGCCAGCCGCCGCTGGGTCACCCGGAGCCGGGCCAGCAGCTCCTCCACGGAGAAGGGCTTGGTGAGGTAGTCGTCCGCCCCGGCGTCCAGGGCCTCGATCTTGTCGGTGTCCTCGCTCCGGGCGCTGATGACGATGATGGGCAGATTGGACCAGGAGCGGATTTTCTGAATCACCCGCACCCCGTCCATGTCCGGCAGGCCCAGGTCCAGCAGGACGATGTCCGGGTTGTGGGAGGACGCCTCCATGATGGCCGCCTCCCCGTTGGCGGCGGACAGATAGCGGTAGTCGTTGGTTTTCAGGGTGGTGGTGATGAGGTTGCGCACCGGCGGGTCGTCCTCCACCACCAGGATTAAGGGCTTATTCATGCAGTTCAACCTCCCCTGCGGGTAATGTAAAGGTGAAGACCGTGCCGTGGGGCCGGTTGTCGGACACGGAGATGGTCCCGCCGTGGGCGGTGACAATGGATTTGCACAGAGCCAACCCCAGCCCCAGGCTCCGGCGGCTGTCCGCGGCTCGGGTGGCCCCGCTGTAGAACATATCGAAGATACGGGGCTTCTGCCCGTCGGGAATTCCCGGCCCGTTGTCGGAGACCGTCACCGCCACCCACGACCCCTGTTTCTCCGTGTGGACTTCAATGACTGACCCGGCGGGCGTATACTTGATGGCGTTGTCCACCAAATTGATGAGCACCTGCACGATCAGCTTGGCGTCGATCTTCGCCAGGATCAGGTCGTCCGAGGCGCTGGATCGAATGGTGTGCTCTCCGCTGTGCCGGTCGATGTGGCGCAGGGCTTCCGCTACCACCTCGTCCATCAGCTCCACGGACTGGCTCAGATGGACCTGCCCGCCCTCGATCCGGGTAATGGCCAGGAGGTTCTCCACCAGGTTGATGAGCCACTGGGAATCGTCGTAAATATCCGTAAAGGCCCGCACCCGGTCCGCCGCCTCCATCTTTTCATAGTTTGCCAGCAGGTTTCCGGCGCTGCCGGAGATGGAGGTCAGGGGGGTGCGCAGGTCATGGGAGATGGCCCGGAGCAGGTTAGCCCGGAGCTGCTCGTTTTGGGCCAAAACGGCGGCCTCCTCCTTCTCTCTGGCGTTGCGGATGCTCTCCAGAGCCAAGGCGCACTCGCCCAAAATGGACAGCACCACGCTGTTCTCAAAGGGGTCCAGAGGCACGCCGTCCATGGCGATGCCCGCCACGCCGTACACCTGTTGATTGACCCGGATAGCCAGATATAGGCACCGGGCACCGCTGAGGGTGTCGGTGGTGGCCCCGGCGTGCTTGTTGTTTCGGAGCACCCAGGCCGCCGCCTCCCGTTCGTGCTCCGCGGTGAGATCGTCCCCCGCGCTGTCCTCAGCTCGGTACACCTTGGGCGCGGACAGCTCGTTCCCATCGGCGGGATAGACCACCAGATCCCGGCCCAGCAGCTTCATCAGCTGCCCCGCCATGGCCTCCAATACGGCGGCCTCGCCGTTCTCCTTTTGCAGCAGCTGATTCGTCTCAAACAGGATCTTCGTGCGGAAAGCCGCCCGGGCGGACTGCCGGGCGCTGTCCTTCAGCCGGGTGGCCAGGGACCCGGTGAGCAGGGCCACCATGAGCATGATGGGCATGGTCACCAGGTAGTTGGGGTCGTTGAACCGGAAGGTGAACCGGGGAACGGTAAAGAAGAAATTGAACACCAGCACGCTGACGATGCTGGCCAGCACCCCGCACAGGGGGCTGGTGGTGATGACGGAGCAGACCAGGACGGCGAAGAGATAGGCGGCGATGATGTTGGCCTCGCTGAACCCCAGCTCGTAGAAGGCGTAGCCGATGAGGGTGGCCGCCAGCAGCACCAAGACAGTCTTCCCGATGTCCCCCAGGGGGATAGGGCCGATCCGGACGGGACGGCTTTTCCGCTCCCGCCAGCCGCCCTCGGCGCTGGCGTCCGGGATCACATGGATGTCCAGATTGGGCGCGGCGGCGATGAGCCGCTCGGTGAGGGTGGGTTTGCTGAAGGGCCCCCGCCGGGCGGCGGTGCTCCGGCCGATGACGATCTTGGACACCCCGGATAGCCGGGCGAACTCCGCGATCTGATAGGGGACGTCTTCCCCATAGCTGGTCTCTACCGCCGCCCCCAGCTGCCGGGCCAGGCGGGTGTTCTCCCGCAGCCGCCTTTTGTCCGCCTCCTCCAGATGGGCGGTGTCCGGCGTCTCCACAAACCGGGCGGTGAACCGCCCCCGGAAGGCACGGGCCATCCGGGCCGCCGTGCGGATGATTTTGGCGTTGGAGGGGGAGGAGGACAGGCACACCAAGATGTGCTCGTCGGTGTGGTAATCGCCCCGGCTCT
>CATLHC010000126.1 GCA_949948775.1 uncultured Oscillospiraceae bacterium | reverse complement strand
GACTGACGTGCCCTTCCGGGAGCTGACGGCGGAGGAGCGGGAGATCGTCTTCCACGGTCCCGCCGTCAAGAAGAACATCATCTATCAGAACAAGACCAGCGGCGCGGCGGGGGATATGGATTTCACCTACTTCAATGCCACCTACACGGTGGAAAACGCCCTGTCCAAGGTGAAGGACGAGAAGGGTATGAAGCGGGTGGAGAAGTTTTTGAAGCAGGGCGTCTGCTCCGACTGCGGCGGCACCCGGCTGTCGGCGGCCGCGAGGGCGCCGAGGCTCCGGGGCATCTCCCTGGACCAGGCCTGTCAGATGCCCCTCTCCATGCTGATGGAGTGGGTGGCCGGGGTGCCCGCCTCCCTGCCGGAGGAGATGCGCCCCATGGCGGAGAGCATCTGCCGATCCTTCCAGACTGTGGCCAAGCGGCTGATGGACCTGGGACTGGGCTACCTGTCTTTGGACCGCGCCGCCTCCACGCTCTCCACCGGGGAGCGGCAGCGGATGCAGCTGGCCCGGGCGGTGCGCAACCGCACCACCGGGGTGCTCTATGTGCTGGACGAGCCTTCCATCGGCCTGCATCCCTCCAACATCGTGGGACTGACCGGCGTGATGCGCGATCTGGTGGCAGATGGGAACTCGGTGATCCTGGTGGACCACGACACTCAGATCTTGTCCCAGGCGGATTGGCTGATTGAGATGGGTCCCGAGGCAGGGGCCAACGGCGGGCAGGTGGTGGCCCAGGGGACGATCCCGGAAATTGCCCAAAACAGGGCGTCCCAGATCGGCCCGTTCCTGGCCGGGACGGCGGATATCCATGTCAGGGACCGAGTCTGCGCCGGGGAGCTGTTCGCGCTGGGCAGGATACACCTCTCCACAGCGGCCATCCACACAGTGAAGCCCTTGAAGGTGGATATCCCCAAGGGACGGCTGACAGTGGTGGCAGGCGTGTCCGGCTCCGGCAAGACCACGCTGATCCTGGAGAGCTTGGTTCCCGGACTGGCAGCGTTATCCGGTGGGACCACGCTGCCGGAGCACGTCCTGAAGCTGGAGGCGGAGGGTATCCGTCAGGTAAAGCTCATTGACGCCACCCCCATCGGCGTCAATGTCCGCTCCACGGTGGCTACTTACGCCAATGTCCATGACGAGCTGCGGAAAATTTTCGCCAGGACCCCGGACGCAAAGGAGCTGGGGCTCAAGGCCGGGGATTTCTCCTATAACACCGGAAAGCTGCGCTGTCCGGTGTGCGATGGCACGGGGACGATCGACCTGGATGTGCAGTTTTTGCCTGATGTGGCCATCCCCTGCCCGGATTGCCGTGGTTCCCGGTATGGACGGGAGGCATATCAGGTGAAGCGCGGAGGCTGCTCTCTGCCGGAGCTGATGGCGATGAACGTCAACGCGGCCCTGGAGGCCTGCAAAGATTTGAAATTGGTCCGCCAGCGGCTGGAGGTGCTGAAGGACCTGGGCCTGGGGTATCTGACGCTGGGGGAGGAGACACCCAGCCTGTCCGGCGGCGAAGCCCAGCGGCTGAAGCTGGCCAGCGAGATGGGCAAAACCCAGTCGGACTCCGTCTTTGTCTTTGATGAGCCTACGATTGGACTGCACCCCCTGGATGTGCGGACCCTGTTGGGAGTATTCCAGACCCTGGTGGAGCATGGGGCCACGGTGGTGGTGATTGAACATGATCTGGATGTAATCCGCAACGCCGATTACATCATCGATATGGGGCCCGGCGGCGGTGAGGCGGGCGGACGTGTGGTCGCGGCCGGGACGCTGGAGGAGATTGCCAGCAATCCCAATAGCGTGACCGGGCAATACCTGATATAAGCTGAAGTCCAGCCGGCACAAGTGGGTTGAGCGGTTTTTCTCTGTATTTTCCAAAATTATATAAAATCCATACCCTGTTTTGATTTAGTCCATACATCTGACTGATAAACTGTTTTTGTGGCAGTTTATCCCTAAATTCTCCGTAATTCAAACGGATGGGAGGTTCAAATGTATGGGACAAATAACAGGTACAAGCGAACAAAGTATTGTGCGGCCTCTATTCTGATAGCGGAATAGAGGCCGCGCTCATTTTCGACATTTTTTGCACTTTTCACATAGCTTACAACTGAATAGTTCCATCTGGCAAAGGCGGCAGCCTATGCTGCCACAGAGCCTCAGAATTGGGATGATGTCCGCCGCCTGTGTGCCGTCCGTTTTATTACGGACAGGAGCAATGTTATGGACGACAAGATCCGTGACATTGAGCTGGTCAGTCTTTATCTGACTTGGCAACACACGGCCTTTTATAAGCCGCGGGATTCCGTTGGACCGTTCCGCATGGGCAGGAACCGGGAGGCGATAACGAAAAGCGATGATCCTCCCCCTGCCTCACAGGATCCCATTGCGTCGCTCAATGTATCTATCCGGGCAGCAGATTTTGTGTCTGATCACAAAGTCTGCTGCTCTTTTTATTACGCCCACACCCTGATCCACTGCCGCGGGCCCCCAGTGCCTCTGATTCCCAAAATCAGATGCACTCAGGGGGAACCTGTATGTTACATTGGCAGCGGCTTAATACTCGTGCGCTTCTTACGAAGCCCGAGCCTAGCCAAATTTATCATTTTACTTCGGATGCACTCTGGTTAATCTGGGCAAATCCGCCCTTGACCATCGGGGAAAGGAGTGAAAGGGGACAAGTAACCGCCTCCGCGGGTATGGAGGGGGGTGAAGACTTGGAACTTTCACCGTCCCAGAAGACCAGCATCCGTTATCAGTTTGAGGTGTTCTGCAAGAAAGTGATTCGTGGTGAGCGCTGCGACTATCTGCGCCAGGTGCTCCGCCGGGCAGAGCAGGAGGTCAGTTTTTCAGATATGCCGTTTGATACCTTGCTCCGGATCGGCATGTCGGATGACTACCCCAGCAGCCATTATGTGTTTGAGACCCAGGGCCATCAAATCTCTATTGCGGATGAACGCCTCGGAGAAGCGCTGTCCCAAATTGAGTCTGCGGGGAGAAATCTCCTGCTGCTGGCCTATTTCCTGGATCTGAATGACCGGGAGATCGGCGCACTGCTGGGGATCCCTCGCTCTACCATCCAGCGCAGACGTCAACGATTCCTTGACCAAATGAAGCAATTGCTGAAGGAGTGATTTTATGAAGGATAAGCCCCGGACAGAGGATCAACTGCTGCCCTACGATATCATCGAGGCGGCTACCCGCGGGGACATTACCGCCATCAATTCAGTGCTGGCGCATTTCGAGGGGTACATAGCGGCATTGGCTACGCGCACGCTCTATGACGAGCATGGCTGCCCGTGCCAGTACCTCGACCCGGAACTGAAGCGGCGGTTGGAGACGAAACTGATCGTCCGCGTCCTCAAGTTCAAGCTCGTATAATCAATAGGCGGCCGGTGTGTACCCCTTTCCACACCGGCCGCCTTCCTGGTCTTAATGCGCACATAATAGAATATGAGATGGCAGACGCTTTTCATATTGAAAAGGCAGATAATCGGCTTGGGATTATCTGCCTCCTGTTATATCACTGTGCGCAAATGGTATCAACAATGGTCATGCTATGGATCCGTTTTATGGGCCCATATACCGCCAATGCTACGGAAACGAGGAGGATCAGGAGGATGAGTCCTAACTCAGACCAGGGAATGCCCCACGGCTCGCCCCACTTTTGCCCAATCAGCATGGCGAACAGGAGCCTGTTGGCGAGCAAACCCAGTACAGTGCCGGCCACGCTGCCTGATAAGGCGTAGGCCCCCGCCTCTGCAACTACCATTTTGGACAACTGCCGGGTGCTCAGTCCAATGGCCCGGAACGCGCCATATTGTTTTGTCCTGGAAGCGACACTCATGGCAATGCTGTTGACCACGTTGAAAATCGTAATCAGGGCAATCAGGACGAGAAAACCATAGACAAAAAGATTAAAGCAGTAGTAGATGCCCCGCGTGCTGCTGTTTCCAAGCCGTTCATCTGAGAAGGTGTACTGGGTTCCCACGATCCGGTGGATCGCATTCACCTCACTGTCTGAGGTTCCGCTGTCCAGTTGGATATCGAGCACCGTGTAGTTGGACAGGCCCGTCATTTGCCGGAACGTATCTTCGGAGCAGATGACGATTCCTGTACCAGCGGCGTTGCTGAAGGGGCAATCGGATAGGAGCCCTGCGATTTTTAGTTCCTGTGCCCGCCCGCCTGCTTGTACAGTGATGATATCGCCAACCTGCGCTGTGCTGGCGGTCTCTTTCACCACCAGCCCTGTGCCGGGCTCCGTTTGGACCTCCTCAATGGAGCCATCCAGAAGGTAGCCCCTGGCCCAGTCGAACTGCTTTGACTCATAGGAAATCAGATCAAGAGAGGATACTGTGCCGCTGCCTGTCGTTGGAAGGCCGTAGGCAAACATCCGCCCGTAGACGGCTTTTACTGCCGGCATTTCATGCAGCCGCTCCAGTAAAGAACGGTCCACGGAACAGGTCTGGTCCGGACTGACGATGGAGAGGTCCGGGGTCCAGGGCTGCAGGGGTGTCAGGGCGTGGCGCATGAAGTCAACGGTCACGGAGAAGGAGAGGAAAAGAACGATGCTCAAGGCGAAGGAGCCGGTCATGAGCAGATAGTTTTTCCGGCTGGAGACGGCGTGATGGATGCCCAGGGCGGTATCCACCTTTGCCAGCTGTGTATTGGCCGCGGAGCGGACAGGCCGGGCTTCGCCCGCGCTGCCGGAAACCGCGGCCAGCGGCGAGACCTTCGCGGCGCGTTTTGCCGGGGAGCGGGCCGCGAGCATCACGGTCAGCAGTCCCACCAGGACGCCGGCGGCCACGCTGGGCAGGCTCAGGCCAAAGGCGGGCATTGCCGCGAAGTAGCCCGGGCTGAGGTACCGAAGGATGGCGCACAGGACCCATATCACAACGACCCCCAAGGCCACACCGGCGGGGATCGCAAGGCGGCACCAGCCGAGCGCTTCCCTGCGCACCATCTGCATGACCTGCCTGGGCGTTGACCCAATACAGCGCATCAGGCCGAAAAATTCCATGC
>CATLHC010000125.1 GCA_949948775.1 uncultured Oscillospiraceae bacterium | reverse complement strand
AGCGCTGCTCCCGGCCCTGTGCGCCGGGACGCTGGCCCTGCTGGCGCTGGACGATCCCCTGTGCTGCCTGCTTCCCCTGCTCTCCTATCTGCTGTTTTTGGGGACGGCCGCGCTGGTGCTGGCCCGATTCCGGCCGCTTTGGACCGCACTGCCCGTTTTGATGCCCTTTGTCCCGGCGGCGGGGCTGCTGCTGTCGCCGGTGCTGCTGGATGTATCTCTGCTGTTCCCCGCTCTGGCCCCTGTGGTGCGGTGGATGCCCGTGACCCTCTACCTCCGGGCCTGTGACGGCCATGGGGTGGACGGTTTGACGCTGGCGGCGGGAGCGGCGGTGATTCTGGCCCTGCTGTGGGCGGCGGACCGGACCGGACGGCGGCGCGATTCTTGACCGGGGTCCCCACAAAGCCTCCCTTTGGCTTTGTGGGGAGAGGAGGAGCAGCGCAATGAGCGAGCTTTTGCCGCAGGCGGAAGCGAGGGATATGGAGCCTGCTCCGACGATGCAACCATTGGTTGCTAAAATTTCCAAGGCCGATTGGTTGCCTTTTCCCTGGGAAATAGCTAGAATAGAGCCCAGAAAGGAGGTCGCACTATGACCTTATCGGAAAAGATCGCCGCCCTGCGGGCAGAGCGCAAGCTGTCTCAGGGCGATCTGGCGGAAAAGCTGGACGTATCCCGTCAGTCGGTGAGCAAGTGGGAGACGGGCCAGGCGGTGCCCGAGCTGGACAAGATCATTAAGCTGGCGGACCTGTTCGGCGTAACCGTAGACGAGCTGGTGCGGGAGGATGAGACACTTCCACCGGACCCGCCTCCATCGGGCAGCGCGCCAGAGCCGGAACCAGGATCATCTCCGGCGGCGGAGCCTAAAATCGTTTATGTGGAGCGAAAGGGCCTGACCCCGCTCCAGAAATTTGGGATCGTTGCCCTCGTGATCGGCATTCTCATGCTGTTCTGCGGCGCTGTGAGCATGTACATCCCCATTTTCGGGATACCCATGGTCCTGTTGTCCCTGCCCCTGATCTTGGCAAAGAAGCACCCGTTTCTCATCGACGGCTGGCTTTTGTGCCTGGGCAGCTGCGTGGTCCTAAATCCCCACACCAGCATCACGCCCTGGGGCCTGCGGGGCGGGCTGCACATTTTATATCTCCTCTTGACTGTGAAAGACGTGGACTGGGCCCCCTCCTATCTGTTCGGCGCTTCCATCGCCATTGTCCGGGGCGTTCTGTTCCTAGTGCTGGTCTTTTTCACCGCCCGGCTGTTCTTCCGCACACGGGCCGCCCGGAAGCAGTCCTCCCCGGAGGAACCCGTCTGACTCCAAGACACAAAAAGAGCGTCCCCGCACAGCGGGGGCGCTCTTTTCCTATTCTTCCAGCTTCCCGGCTTTCCAGGCCAGCTCCCGGAGGAGGCGGTTTTTCTCGTTCATCTCTCCAAACTCCGCCACCGGGCACAGCACCCGGCCGCACCGCTCCATGACGGACACCGCCCGATGGAACGCCTCCTCTCCAATGGGCCGGAAGGGCCGCTCCGCGACGGTCTCCACAGCCAGGGCCTGGGCCACGGGGTAATCCAGGTCATTCTCCCCCAGCACCCCGGCAGCAAAGGGCGTCCCCTGACGCTGTAGGCGGCGGTAGGTGGGAATACCTATTCCCCCGCCGCCGATGACGAACACCTCTGGCGCGCCGGAGACCGCCTCCAGCTCCAGCGACCCGAACAGGGCGTTGTAGCTCCCCCTGGCCGCGCCGTAGAGCTCGGTGATGTACTCGGAGGTAAAAATCTCCTCTGTCGGTCCCTGGCGGGCGATGGTGTCCCCGTGGACGCACACCACCCAGTCGCTGATCTTCTGGGCCAGGTCCAGCTCGTGGAGGGACATGACCACCGCCAAGTCCCTAGCCCGGACCATGTCCTTCAAAATGGCCAGCAGCTCCAGCTTGTGGCGTATATCCAGGAAGGAGGTGGGCTCGTCCAGCACCAGCACATCCGGCTCCTGGTTCAGCGCGCGGGCCAGCAGCACACGCTGGCGCTGGCCGTCACTGATCTGGGTGAAGTCCCGGTCCGCCAGGTCGGCGGCGTGGACCAGCTCCAGGCTTCGCTCGGTCTTCTCCCGGTCCTCCTTGGACAGAATCCCCAGCCGCCCCGTATACGGGTAGCGCCCGGTGGCCGCCACGTCGAAGCAGGTCATCAGCTCCGGGCGGAGGTGGGCGGTCATGAGCACGCTGAGCTTCCGGGCCACGTCCCGCTCCCCCAGGGCGGCCATGTCCCGGCCGTCCAGGTATACCGCCCCCCCGGTGAGGGGGAGCTGCCGGATCAGGCTTTTCAAAATGGTGGACTTCCCCGCCCCGTTGGGGCCGATGAGGGTCATGATCTCCCCCCGGCGCAGGTTCAGCTCAATGCCGCCGATGAGGGTTTTCCGGTTGTAGCCCACGCACAGCTCACGGGTTTGCAGACAGGCAGCGCTCATGACTGACCTCCTCTCCCACCCCGCCGGGAGGCCATGAGATAGAGCACCACCGGCGCACCGAACACGGCGGTGACAGAGCTGATGGACATGTCCCGGGGAGCAAACGCGGTGCGGGCCACCAGGTCGCAGAACAGGCAAAAGGCCGCGCCCCCCAGGAAGCACCCCGGGATAATGACAATGGGCTTGGCGGTGCGGAACAGCCCCTTCACCAGATGGGGCACGGCGATGCCCACAAAGGAGATGGGCCCGGCGAAGGCGGTGACGGTGGCGGACAGCAGGCTGGACAGCAAGATCAGCTCCACCCGGAACCGCTTGATGTTCACCCCCATGTTCTGGGCGTACACCTCCCCCATCTGGTAGGCCCCGATGGGCTTGGACAGCAGGAAGGTGAGCGCCAGGGCGATCCCCACCAGCCAGGCCATCAGCCTCACGTTCTCCCAGGAGGTGCCGGAGAAGCTGCCCAGGGACCAGTTGTGGAGGTTGACGATGTTGGAGTCGTCGGCGAAGGTGACCACAAAATCGGTGATGGCGGAGCAGATGTTACCAATCATAATGCCGCACACCACTAGCATGGACATGCTGCGCACCCGGCGGGACATGAGCAGCACAAAGCCCATGGAGATCATGGACCCCGCAAAGGCCCCGGCCACCATGGACATGGAGCTGATGACGATGCCCCGGCTGAGGAAGCCCACCATCACCAGGGACACCGTCAGCTTGGCCCCGGAGGAGATGCCCAGCACGAAGGGCCCGGCGATGGGGTTGGCAAAAAAGGTCTGGAGCAGGAAGCCGGACACGGACAGCGCCCCGCCCAGGATGGCGGCGGCCGCCACCCGCGGCAGCCGGATGGTCCAGATGATGCCCGTCATCCTCCAGATGGAGTCGGCGATCTCCCCCAGGGTGATGTCCACGCTGCCCGCGCCGATGTTCCAGAGCAGCAGCCCCAGCGTCAGCGCCGTCAGCAGGGCAAGCGCCGCGGCATAGCGCAGGCGGTCGTCTCTCATGGCTCTCCCTCCGTCACGTCAGCCGGTACAGGTAGGTCAGCGACCCGTCCGCCCCATGGCCCTCGGTCAAAATCTTGTTGATGTCCAGGATCATCTCGCCCACCGACTGGGACTCCTGGAACATGCTCTTGCCGGTGCACCACACATTGCCGTTCTGCACCGCCTTGAAGTCGGCCAGGGGGGCGCTCTTGGCCACCAGCTGGTCCAGGGTCTCCAGGGTGGACTCGATGGCGCTGTTGTAGATGAGGATGTCCGCGTCCCGGGCCATGTCGTAGAAGCTCTCCATCTGGATGTTCATGGTGGACAGGGCGTTCTCCTCCCCGCCCAGGTCCTTCAGGGCGTACACCCCCCCGGCTAGGTCGATGGCCTTGGCGATGTAGTCCCCGGGCTTGCGCACCGTCACCATGCCGTTGGCGTTGACGGCGAAAAAGGCCACCGTCTTGCCGGTGCTCTCCTGCTCCAGCACCGGCTCCAGCTTGGCCAGCTGGTCATCGAAATAGCGCTGGGCCTCCCCCTCCCGGTCGAAGAGGACGCCGTACAGCTTCACCCACTCCATCCGGCCCAGGGGGTGGCTCTCATAGCTGGACCGCTCCACCAGCACGGGCACGCCCAGCCGCTCCAGCTGCTCCTTCACCTCCGGGTTGTGGTAGATCATGGTGGAGGTGAGGGCCAGGCCGCAGTTTTTGGACTGGATGAGCTCGTAGTCCGGGGCGGAGTATTTCCCGGCGTACAGGATCCGCCCCTCCTCCATGGCCGCCTTGGCCTCGGGGATGTACCAGCCCGACACGTCCGTACCGGACAGGGTGACGGCGTCCATCACGTCCAGCTGCCGGAAGCAGTCCATGGCGGCGGTGGCCTGTAAGTAGATGTTCTGAATTGGCTGTCGGAGGACCACCACGTCCTCCGGCATGCCCTCCGGCACCGGGTCCAGCTCCGGGACCAGCAGATAGGTCTCCTGGTCGATGACGATCTTTGCGTAGCCCTCCGGGGAGTAGTCCACGGCAAAGCTCTGGGCGTAGTCCAGCTCCAGGTGTTCGCTCCAATCCAATTCGCCCCAGGACGGCACAGTCCCCTCAGTATTGGACGGGTCCGCCCCCTGGGAGGTGGCCTCTGAGGGGGGAGCCGAGGTCTGGTCCCCGGCGGGGGCACAAGCGCACAGGGCCAGGGCCAGTGTCAGGGCCAAAAGCAAGCAGTTCCAGCGTTTCATGGGCCCCTCCTCACTGCTTCGCCAGAGACGCGGAATCAAAGGTCAGGGTGTACTCCACCTCGTGGGGCTCGCTCATGGCTATGGTGTCGGCGACGACGCTCAGGGGCGTATCGAAGGCGGCCACGGGGATCTCAAAGGTGGAGTTGGACCCGGGGGCGCTGATCAGGTCGTAACGGGCCCCGTTCACCTTCATGTAGTCAAAGTTGGGGCTGCTCCAAACGATGGTGGCATAAAACTGCCCGTTGGCGCAGCGCAGCTGGGCGGGGGACATAACAGAGGCCCGGCCCGTTCCCCCGGAGAGGGTGACCTTGGCGGTGTAATTGCCATCCTCTGGACCGGTCTGCTCCGGGGCGGGGGTGGGCGTCGGGGCGGGGGTGGGCGTCGGCGCTGGGGGAGGAGTGGGCACCGGGGTCGCAGACGGCTAAGGCGTGGGCTCCGGCGGGGCCGAGGGCTCCGGGCTGGGCGACGGGGTGGAGG
>CATLHC010000124.1 GCA_949948775.1 uncultured Oscillospiraceae bacterium | reverse complement strand
TATAGCCGTCCGCAGTCCATAGGGCAAAAAACTGACAGTACCGCGCAAAACCCGCCGCCCGCTCCAGAGAGAGCATCCCGGAATTACGCTCCAGCCCTTCATACTCCCGCCAGCAGCGGGAAATCGTGTCGCAGTGGGCGTCAAATACGGAAATCGGCTTCAAAAGTTCTCCTCCTCAAAAAGCGTTCTCTATGTAGTTTATGCCCGGCGCAGCCGTATGGACACCTTGGGGTGCATAAACTTCCGCCACGTCAAACCGGGGCTGAAGCTTTGTCGGATGACGCATCAAATAGAACTGGGCGGCGGCCAAAAGCTTCCTCTGCTTTGATGGCGTCACAGCCTCACACGCCGCACCAAACCGGGCGTCTTTCCGCAGCTTGACCTCCACAAACACGAGATAGCGCTCGTTCTTTGCCACGATGTCCACTTCCCCCATGCGGCATCGGAAGTTCCTGGCGGCCACGGTCCATCCTTTCTGACGTAGATCCTCCGCCACCAGTTCCTCGCCCCACCGGCCCAGAACACGGGCCTCTCCCCCGCCGCTCACAGCTTTTTTAAGAAGGTACGGCGGTGGATGGGGCAGGGACCATGCTCCCGCAATAGCGCATAGTGGCGCTTTGTACCATAGCCTTTATGGCGTTCAAAGGCATACTGCGGGTACAGTTTCGCCATTTCCAGCATATAGCGGTCCCGGCTGACTTTTGCCAGGATAGAGGCCGCTGCAATTGAAACTGACAAGCTATCTCCCTTTACAACCAGATCGTGTGAGGATACGATTGCGCAACGGTTTCCATGATCCCGATTGCCGTCAATGAGGGCAAAGTCCGCTTGAGGCTCCAATGCGTCAATGGCAGACTGCATGGCTTTGATACGGCTGTTCAGAATGTCAATCTCATCAATTTCCTTTGGCTCCACCCAGGCCACCGACCAAGCAACCGCCCGATCAACAATCTGGCTATACAGCGCTTCGCGCCGCTTTTCCGTCACTTTTTTGGAATCGTTGAGCCAGGGCAGTTCCAACCCGTCAGGCAGAATGACCGCTGCGGCATAAACCCGCCCTGCTAAGGGACCGGCCCCCGCCTCATCACAGCCGCAAACGGCGCGATATCCCCGCGCCATGACCTTGTGTTCCAGCTCCCAACTGGGCATATCCACTCTCCCTTTCCCCTATAGCTGCTCTGGTATCTCTAGTGTAAAGCATCCAAGCTTGCTGCCTCGGAACTCATCCAGCAACACCTTTGCCATTCGATCTGTGTCCACTTCTCCACCGGAGACCAGCATTCCCCGCTTTCGCGCACACTGTTCCAACAGCTCCCACCCCTGGAGGTCCTCCAGCCGGGTCAGTTTATACCGCTCCTCCAAGGACTTTGGATAGCGGTCCCGAAGCAGCTCCAGCAGAGCGCAGGCCAGCCCTTCGATGTCTGTTACCTCATCCTTCACCGCACCGGTAAAAGCCAAGTGCAGCCCTGTGACCTCATCTTCAAACTTGGGCCAGAGAATACCCGGTGTGTCCAGCAGCTCCAGCCCCGCATCCACGCTCACCCACTGTTTGCCCCGTGTGACGCCGGGGCGGTCACCGGCTTTTGCGGATTTGCGCCGGGCCACCTTATTGATAAAGGTGGACTTGCCCACATTGGGCACTCCTACCACCATAGCTCGGATCGGGCGCCCCACCTGGCCCTTGGCCTTCCAGCCGGCCAGCTTGTCCTTCAGCACATTTTTAGCAGCGGCGGAAAACTGATTCACGCCTTTACCGGATTTTGCGTCTGTTTCCAATACGCCGTATCCCTTAGCCTTAAACCAGGCCACCCACCGGGCGGTTATAACCTGATCGGCTTGATCCACTCGGTTGAGAATAATGAGCCGAGGCCTGTCCCCCGTCATGGCGTCAATATCCGGGTTTCTGCTGGAGATGGGGATGCGGGCATCGATCACTTCAGCCACCAGATCAACCAGCTTCACGTCATTTTCCATCTGCCGTCTGGTCTTGGTCATGTGCCCAGGATACCATTGGATATTCATTGAAGACCCACCTTCTCCGATAAAATCAGCATCTTTTAATAAAAGAGGAGCGGTCACCCGCTCCTCTTTTATTGCACAGCTTACAGGTCCTCTTTAACCTTGGCGGCCTTGCCCACGCGGTCGCGCAGGTAGTAAAGCTTGGCCCGGCGGACCTTGCCCTTGCGGACGGTCTCCACCTTCTCGATGGTAGGAGCATGCAGGGGAAACACCTTTTCTACGCCAACGCCATAGGAAATGCGGCGGACGGTAAAGCTCTCCTCAATGCCGCCGTGCTTCTTGGCGATCACGGTGCCCTCGAACACCTGGATACGCTCGCGGCTGCCCTCCTTGACCCGGATGTGCACCCGGACGGTGTCGCCCACGCGGACGGAAGGAGCTTCCTCCTTCATGTACTTGTCGCTGAATTGCTGAAGCAGATCCATTTGTATTTTCCTCCTATTTTCAGGCGTTCATGCGTCCAGACCACTTGGCCGCGCAGAGGACCACCCTTTTTCAGACCATGGTAGTTTATCACACTTCCCATAGATTTGCAAGGGCTTTTTCCAGTTTTCCGGCAAAAAATTATCCCTATCCCTTGCCCCGCCGAAGCACACCGGCAAAAAGCCACAACGCAGTGAACAGCAGCGTCACGTTGGCATAATAGATCGCGGCAACTGCTCCAGCTCCCACCAGCAGACCCACAAGGCACCCGGCAAAGGCCGTCATCAGCCGCTCCGCCCAATCCGGGTCCAGCCGGTTTGCCAACAGGCCGTACACCACGCGCCCGCCGTCCAGAGGGAGAATAGGCAGCAAATTAAACGCCCCCACCGCCAGGGTTAGTGCCGCCGGCAGACCCCAACCCAGGGCAGTAAATAATCCGCCAAGCAGCAAATTGACCGCTGGCCCGGCCAGAGCTACCAAGCTGTCCTGACTGTAAGACAGCGGCGCTTCATAATCCATTTGCAGCTCCGCTCCTACTATGGTCAGTGACAGACCCGTCATCCGCCCGCCAAAGGCTGCGGCTGCGGCAATGTGTCCCAGCTCGTGGAGCAAGCAGGCCAACAGTCCCCAGGGCAGCAGTCCCACTCCCTCATCCAACCAGGACAGTACCCCCAGCAGCAAAAGAAAACCGGGACTTATCTCCACTTTTGGAGGATCACGATAGGTCCACATAATATGCCGGATCCAGGCGGATGTTGTCCTTTTCTATGGTCAGGTGAAGGTGAGAACCAGTGGCATTTCCTGTATGCCCCACCAGCGCCACCGTCTGCCCGCAGGCAACCTGATCCCCTTTATGAACCAGCAATTTGCTGCAGTGGGCATAAAAGCTGCTGACGTTGTTTTCATGATTGATTTTGAGATAGTTGCCAAATTCATCGCTTTTTCCGATATATTCCACCGTGCCGGCAGCGAAAGCACCGATCTCTGCGCCCTCCGCCGCGCCGATATCCAACGCCAAATGGAACTCATTGGCTCCGTTGATTGGACTGTCCCGGTAGCCGAAGCCGGAGGTGACCGTCCCCATCACCGGAACGGCGGTCTCACTCAGTCCCAGCTCGTAAAAGGCCAGACTCACATTTCGCGGCAGCTTAACTCCATCGTCAGTATATTCCTGGGCCATCGCCGTCACCACAGCGGGCTGTGTCGGCTCAGGCTGGGAGGGTTGGGGGACCGCCTGTCCCGGCTCGTCCCTCTTTTGAAGAAAACCATCTCCAGCCACAAGGCCGTGCTCGTTGAGGTATCCCAGTCCCCCGCCGGCAGTTTGGCTCAATAAGATCACCGGCTGCTGCCACTCATCCTCAAAGGGCGGCAGGTGTGCGGACGGTTTCTCATCCACCTCTCCTCCCAGCAGCGTGATGCACAGCGCCTCCAGTGCCCCTTGTACCGGTTCTCCTTGGGAAAGCGCAAAGCCAAATTGCTGAAAGGCCGCCTGAAAGTCCACATTGGCAGTCGCCGCTGTCCGCCACATTTCTAACTGTGCCGGAAACACACCCCGTCCAATATATACCATAAAAAACAACGCCAGGCTGACAGCCAGCTGGATGAGCCTGCGCTGTTCTCCCTCCGCCCCGCTGTCTTGATTTGAACGCCTCATCCTCTGAGGGGGCTTTCTTTTCCTGTTTGCCGCTATACGTCTGGATGCCCCATCCATCGCTGCCCCTCCTTGTCCATACATTCTGAAGTACTGTATGTCCAAGGCCAAGGTTTTATGCAAACCTACACAGGCAAAAGGAAGGACACGCCCATGCGTGTCCTTCCTTTTGGAGCGGGTGAGGGGAATCGAACCCCCGTGTTCAGCTTGGGAAGCTACAGTAAAGCTAGATATATCAACGTGTTTCACAGATTTTGACCTGTATTTGACTTGTACACTACTCATTTCCGGCCCTCTTTCCTGATAGGTAGAGGTCCAGCTTGTCCACGGATTTGCGCTTGTGGATGGCGTCTAGGTGGGTGTAGATTCGCAAGGTGGTGGACACGTTGGCGTGGCCCATTTGGGCACAGGCCTGGACCACATCTACCCCCGCCAAATACAACAGGGTGCAAAAGGTGTGCCGGAGCCAGTGCATGGTAATGGGTGGGATGGTCATATCAAATTTACGCTGCCCCGGCTTCTTCATCTTCTCCAGATCGGCCAGCGTCCGGGTGCCGTACTTGATATTCAACAGTCGCATATAGGACTTCCAAAGGGCCTCCCAGGCCGTGGCCGTCATGACCCGCCCCTGGGTGGTGTGGACCACCAGAACATTGTCACGTGGCATTGTGGTCATGTAATCCGCCAACCGCTGGGGAATATCCACCGTCCGCATACCTGCGGCGGACTTGGTGAGCAGTCTGAGCTTTGGCGGCTGGTTGGGCGGGTACTCCATCGTCTTATTGACGGTGATGGTCCTGCCCTTCAAATCCACGTCATCCCATGTGAGCGCGGCCAACTCCCCGCGGCGAAGCCCGGACAGCATCATAATGACCGCCACGGGCTGGCCCCGGTGTGGAGTGTCCCATATCCATTGCTGCTCTTCATCCGTGAGGGCACGGCGCTGTTCGGCCTGGTATTACTTCTGCGGTCAAAGATAGGAAAGCAAAGGGTGGAGAAAAAAGCTGGAAACGGCAGATGGATGATGCTGTAACTTGCGCATAAATGACTGGATTTTGTGGGAGATATCTTCCGTAGTATAG
>CATLHC010000123.1 GCA_949948775.1 uncultured Oscillospiraceae bacterium | reverse complement strand
GGCCCTGTCCGTTCTGCTGGGGGCGCTGGTGGCCTTTTTGTCCGCCAAGGTGTCCCGGGGGGCTCTGGGGCAGAACATCGTCATGGCCGTTTACATGGTGGCGGTGTTCTGGTTTGTGTTCAATCTCAACGGCATGATCGAGGGGCTGGCCGCCAACGCCGCCGGGGTGAAGGAGTCCCTGAGCTGGGCCGCCCCCATGCTGTGGATGGCGGACGGCATTATGGGGGACTGGGGAAAGCTGCTGGCCTTTGTCCTGTGCTGCGCCGCCCCCTTCGCCCTGGTGGTGTTCGGCCTGGGCCGGGTGTACCGCCAGGCGGTGACCGCCTTCGCCGTTCGGTCCGCCCGGAACGACTACAAGCTGTCCGCCCAGTCCGCCTCTGGGCAGAAGAAGGCCCTGCTGGGCAAGGAGGCCAAGCGGTTCTTCGGCACCCCCATGTACTTCTGGAATTCCGGTATGGGCCTGATGCTGCTGCTGGCGGCGGGGGTGGCGTCTCTGGTGATGCGGGAGAACCTGCGGATGTACCTGGGTCTGTTGGAGGGCTTCCCCCGGCTGCCCATGGCGGCGCTGGTGATGGCTTTCTGCCTGTGTACCTGCCTCATCACCGCCCCTTCCATCAGTCTGGAGGGTAAATACCTTTGGATTCTCCGGGAGGCCCCGGTGGACGAGGGCTCCCTGCTGTGGATTAAGACAGGGTTTGAGCTGCTGCTCAGCGTGCCCTGCACGGTGATCGCCGGGGTGTGCCTGACCATTTCCCTCCAGCTGTCCACGCCGGACGGCGCGGTGCTCATAGGCGCTATGCTCCTGTTCTGCGTGGGCCATGCCGCCTTCGGAATGCTCATGGGCCTCACCTTCCCCAAGCTGGACGCGGTGAATGAGACGGTGGTGGTCAAGCAGTCCCTGGCCGTCACATTGGGGATGTTTGTGCCCATGGCGGTGCTGGGCGTATGCGCCCTGCTGTACTGGCTGGGGAGCCGGCTGTCGGCTTGGGCGGCGCTGGCCCTGCCCATCGGACTGCTGGCGGCGCTGACGGCGGTGTGCGTCTTCATCCTGGCAAAACGCGGTCCAGCTATGCTGAGAGCGCTGTGACAGAGGGCCCCCGGTGCTGCGTGCCGGGGGCTTTCTATTGACAGTGGTGGTATAATGCGGACAGAAGAAATGGAGGGTGGGAATATGGAGCAAAAGGCCAAGCGGGTGTTGGTGGCCATGAGCGGCGGGGTGGACTCCAGTGTGGCGGCGTGGCTGCTGCGGGAGCAGGGCTATGAGTGCGTTGGGGCCACCATGAAGCTGTTTGGCAATGAGGCGGTGGGGCTGGACAAGGGCCATCCCTGCTGTACGCTGGACGACGTGGAGGACGCCCGGGAAGTGGCCAGGAGAATAGGTATTCCCCACTATGTGTTCAACTTTTCCGACGACTTTGAGGAAAAGGTCATCCGCCGCTTCATCGACGCCTACGAGCGGGGAGAGACCCCCAATCCCTGCATCGACTGCAACCGCTTTCTGAAATTTGACAAGCTCCGCCGCCGGGCGCGGGAGCTGAAATGCGATTACGTTGCCACCGGGCACTATGCGCAGATCCTGGAGGACGGCGCGGGAGGCTTTTGCATGACTAAGGCCGCCGATCTGAGCCGGGACCAGAGCTATGTGCTGTATCCCATCCTGCGGGAGCAGCTGAGCCAGACCTTATTTCCGCTGGGAGGACTGACCAAGGCGGAGGTGCGGGAAATTGCCCAGCGGGAGGGGTTTGTCAACGCCCGAAAGCATGACAGCCAAGATATCTGCTTTGTCCCGGATGGGGATTACCTGGCCTTTATGGAGCGCCACACGGGAAAAACCTATCCCGAGGGGGACATCATCGACCAGAGCGGCAGGGTGGTAGGGCGCCACCGGGGGGCGGCGGGACTCACCATCGGCCAGCGCCGGGGTGTGGGAGTGTCGTCATCCGGGCGGATCTACGTATGCGATAAGTGCATGGCGGACAACACCGTTACCGTGGGGCCGGAGGAGGCGCTCTACTCCACTGGGTGCGTGGCGGAGGATTGGAACTGGCTCATTGCGCCGCCGGAAGGACCCTTTGAAGCGCTGGCAAAGACCCGCTACCGCCAAGCGGAGCAGCCGGTGACGGTGGTTCCGGAAAAGGACCGGGTGCGCTTAGAATTTGCCCGGCCCCAGCGGGCGGTGACGCCGGGTCAGGCGGCGGTGGTCTACGACGAAACCGGCGCCGTGCTGGGCGGCGGCACCATTACGGAAGTGGCAAAGGGCCTTCCTTTTTTCTTTGAAAAGAAAAAAGGAAGCGAAAAAAGAAACTTCTGAACCGCTTCAGCCAGAGCCAGTCATCCTAAGGATAGCCACGGCCACGAAAAGGCATGGTTTAAAATAATTTCAAAAAATAGACCGCTGACGTGGTCGGGCAGAAAGCTTTCAAGCTTCCTCCCGGTCGCGTCAGCGGTCTAAAAGTTCTTTTTCGGTTCCTTTTTCTTACAAGAAAAAGGAACGCCCTTGACCTTACAGCGTTACCAGGTCGTACTCCCGGCTGCCGATGCCCAAGCCGGCGGCGGCCTCCACCGTGTGGACGCCGTGGAGGGACTCGATGCGCTCAATGAGGTCGCCCTTGCCGGGGTCGTCGGAGGCGTACACCAGGTCCAGGCACGCCTGATCCAAGGCCACCGGGTCCAGGGAGGCCAGGATGCCGATGTCTCCGATCTTGGGGTCGGCGGCCACGGCGCAGCAGTCGCAGTCCACGGACATATTCTTCATCACGTTGATATAGGCCGCCTTGCCCTGGAATCGGTTATGGATGGACCAGGCCGCGTCCGCCATGGACTCCAGGAAGGAGTCGTGGTCGGAATCCCAGAACTTCTCCTCATCCCCCGCGCCGTGGATATACGCCTTGCCGTGGGAGGAGGCGATGCCGATGGAGATGTTCTTCAGCGCTCCGCCGAAGCCGCCCATGGGGTGGCCCTTGAAGTGGCTGAGCACCAGCAAAGAGTCATAATCGGCCAGGTGCGCCCCCACGAAGTTCTTCTTGATGACCTTCCCGTTGGGAATGGCCAGCTCCATCTCGCTCTCCTCGTCCAGAATGTCCACAGGGGCGGCGGCGGCCCAGCCGTGGCGCTCCATGGTGATTTTATGGGCGGAGGTGGTGTTGCGCCCGCCGTCATAGGCGGTGTTGCACTCCACAATGGTGCCGTTTACCTTGTCGATCATGGGCTTCCAGAAGTCGGGGCGGAGGAAGTTCTGGTTACCCGGTTCGCCGGAGTGGAGCTTGACAGCCACCTTGCCGGGGAGCTGGACGCCCAAGGCGCCGTACATCCGGAGCACGGCCTCAGAAGACAGGTCGCGGGTGAAGTAAACAGTGGATTTCATGACAGTCCTCCTCAGTTATTATAATTCATACATAGTTTATCGGAAATGGAACGGCGCGTCAAGAGCTTTTGCGGGAAACCCGCAGGGCGGAGAAAAAAGTTCCTCTCTCCACCGGGAAAGAGGAACTTTTTGGATTTTACTGGATGCCGCTCAGGTCATAGCCGTCCAGCCAGGCGCCGGCGGCCTCGCACACGGTGCGCAGGCACTTCTCGTCGAAGGGGCTGTCCAGCCCCGCGTTTTTCAGAAGCTCCGTGAACACCCGGCTGCCGCCCTGACGGGTATAGGCCATATACTTCTCCCAGGCCAGCTCCTTGTCCTTTTGCAGCAGCGCCCAGATCTGGAGCGCCACCGTCTGGGCCAGGCAGTAGTCGATATAATAGAAGGGAGACTCATAGATATGCATCTGGCGCTGCCAGGCCTCGCCTTCGGCGTAGAAGGGGATGTCCCCGTCCAGCTTCATCCAGGGCATATATACCCCCTGCAGGTCCTTCCACACAGCGTGGCGCTGGGCGGGAGTCATATCCGGGTTGGCGTACACCTCGTGCTGGAAGTGGTCCACCAGCGTGCCGTAGGGGATGAACACCAGCGCCCCGGCCAGGTGGCTGTACAGGTACTTTCGGGTGTCCGGGCCGAAGAAGCCCTGCGCCCAGGGCCAGGCCATGAACTCCATGGACATGGAGTGGACCTCGCAGGCCTCCATGCCGGGCATGATATAGTCCGCGGGAATCCGGTCCCGGTTCATCCAGGCGGCGAAGGCGTGGCCCGCCTCGTGGGTGACCACCTCCACATCCCCCTGGGTGCCGTTGAAGTTGGCGAAGATGAAGGGCACCTTGTACTCCGGGAGGGCGGTGCAGTAGCCGCCTCCGGCCTTGCCCTGGGTGGATAGCACGTCCAGCAGCTCCCCGTCCAGCATGGTCTGGAAAAACTCGCTGGTCTCCGGGGACAGCTCGTCGTAAAATTTCTTGCCCTGGGCCAGGATGTCGTCCGCCGAGCCCTGGGGCCGGGGGTTGCCGGAGCGGAACCTCAGCGCGTTGTCGGCGTAGCTCATGGGGTACTGCTTGCCCAGCCGCTTGGCTTGGGCCTGATAGACCCGGTCGGCCAGGGGCACCAGGTACTTCACCACAGCGTCACGGAATTTCTCCACGTCCTCCTTGGTGTAGCAGTTGCGGCCCATGCGGTAGTAGCCCAGGGTGGTGTACCCCTCGTAGCCCAGCTTGCGGCCCATCTCGTCCCGCAGATGGACCAGCTCGTCATAGATGCGGTCGAATTCCTCCTGGTGGTCCTTGAACCATTGGCCCTCGGCCTTCCAGGCGGCAAGACGGCGCTGGTCGTCCGCGTCCGTCTTGAAGGGGGTGAGCTGGGACAGGGTGTACTCCCCGCCCTCAAAGGGAATCTTGGCCGAGGCGATGAGCTTTTGGTAGGCTTGGGTCAGGTCGTTCTCCCGCTGGAGCTGAGGCACGATGTCCGGGGAGAAGGTCTTCAGGGCGATCTCCGTGTTGAGGAACATCAGACCGCCGTACTCCGCCTCAAAATCCTTGCGGAAGGGGGACTCCAGCATGGCCAGCTTCCACGCCTGCTCGTACTCCTCCAGCTCGGGCATGGCGGAGTTCCAGAAGTTCATCTCGCCGTCGTAGAACTCGTCCCGGGTGTCGATGGTGTTGCGGATCTGGGCCAGGGTGGCCATGGTGCCCACATGGCGGTCGGCCTCCTCTTTCTCAAGAAAAACAGCCCTGGCCTCGTCATAACCGGCCGCCTCTTTCAGCCGCCGGGTAAACTGGGTCAACTGCCCCTTGACCGCCTCCAGGTCGGGGCGCTCATAGGGCATTTGGGAAAATTTTATCATGGAATCTATCTCCTTTCGTCGGCACAAGCTGCGCTCGCTCGCTTCCCCCTTTGGGGAAAGCTCGCC
>CATLHC010000122.1 GCA_949948775.1 uncultured Oscillospiraceae bacterium | reverse complement strand
TTGACCGATGAAGACAACCGGCGCAAAGCGGCGGAAACGGCCAAGCACGCGAAAGAATCTGCGCAGGAGGAAGCTGAATTCAAAAAAGCTTTTCTCATGAACGAGGAAGCCGGAGAGGAGGAAAACGATCTATGATTGGCGCTGTCATGTTTGTCTTGTTGATCGGCCTGATGTTTATCGGCGTCCCTATTGCGTTTTCCATGGGACTTTCCGCTGTAATTATGCTGCTGATCAACGCCACTGCAACTCCTGTAGCCATTACGACCCGCGCGGTTAACAGTTTGGACTCCTTCACCACCATGGCCATTCCGTTCTTTATGATGGCCTCCTTTATTCTAACCGGCTCCAATGTAGGCGTAAAAATTTTCCGCTTTGCAAGCACTGCCGTGCGGCACCTGCGGGGCGGTCTGGCTCATGTAAACGTATTGACCTCCATGATTATGGCCGGTATGTCTGGCTCTGCCGTGTCCGACGTGTCCGGCATCGGCAGAATGGAGATCGAAGCCATGAAGGAAGCCGGCTACGACACCGATTTCTCTGCGGCAGTCACCGCCGCATCTTCCACCATCGCGCCGATCATCCCGCCCAGTACCTCCTGCGTACTGTACGGGTCCATCACCGGCGTTTCCATTGGAGCGCTGCTGATCGGCGGTTTGGTGCCAGGCATCCTGATGGGTGTCCTTCAAATGATTATCTGTTGGTTTACAGCTAAAAAGCGGGGCTACCCCTTACAGCCCAAGGCGTCCCGGCGCGAAACCTGGGCGGCTTTCACAGACGGCTTTGCCGCTATGATGATGCCTGTTATCCTGGTCGCCGGCATTCTCTCCGGATATTTCACCCCTACGGAAGGCGCCTGCGTTGCCACCGTGTATTCCATTCTCATCGGAATGTTCGTCTATAAGACGCTGACCTTCAAAAAGCTCTTTAAAATTTTGATGGATACCTCTGTATTTGCCGGCGCGACGTTGTTTGTGCTGTCTATGGCCTCCATCTTTGGCTTGGTGCTGACTCATAATCAGATTCCCACCGCGCTGACGAATTTTTTCCTGGGCCTGTCTGACAACAAGTACATCCTGCTGTTCCTAATCAACGTTTTGCTGCTGGTCCTGGGCATGTTGATGGAGGGCAATGCCATCTACATGATTATGGGCCCCATTCTGGGCATGTTGGCGGTTCAGCTCGGCTGCGATCCTGTCCACTTCGGCATCATGGTCATCTTTAACCTGACTCTGGGCCTCATCACCCCGCCTGTTGGCCTGTGCCTGTTCCTGACCCAGAAAGTCGCAAGGATTACAACTTCCCAGATGATTAAGTCCATCATGCCCTTCGTAATCATGATGATTATCTGTCTGCTCATCATCACCTATTTCCCGCCGCTGGCTACCTGGCTGCCAAGCCTGTTCCATCTCTGCTGAGGAGGAGGTCCCATGTTTGATTATACTGATCGGGTCGTAGCAATCACCGGAGCGTCCAGCGGTATCGGGTTGGAAATCGCCCGCCGGTTTTATCTGGCGGGGGCCAATCTGGCGCTTTGCAGCCGTTCTGAAGAGCGCGTGCGCGGCGCTGTTTCCAGTTGGGTCAAAGCGGATGATCCCAGAGTGTTGATTGTCTCGGCAGATACCTCTATAATAAAGGATATATACAGGTTTTGCGACATAGCTGTGGAACGGTTTGGCCGTATCGACGTTTGGGTAAACAATGCAGGCATTGAGCGGCCCATGCCTACCATAGATATGACGCAAGAGATTTTTGACGCCGTGGTAAATACCAATTTCAGGGGGTACTTCTTCGGCTGTCAGCGTGCGGCGCGGGATATGCTGCAACGGGGAAAAGGCGGTTCCATCATCAATATTGGGTCTGTAAACGCAGTGACTGTCGTACCCGGACAGGCAGTCTATGCGGCCGCCAAGGCTGCCGTCTCTCAGATGACCAAGCTCTTCGCCCGAGAGTGGGGCAGAGATGGTATCCGGGTCAACTGCGTAGCTCCCGGCAGTATCCCCACCAAGATCAACGCGGAGAAATACAAGGACCCTGCCGCCGATGCAGCGATGCGGGAAAAAATCCCCATAGGCCGCCGCGGCGATGTTAGCGAAATCGCGGATGCCGTCTTATATTTGGCATCTGAACAGGCATCCTATATCACGGGACAGACCCTTTTTGTCGATGGCGGATTAACGCTGGTACACGGATAGGGTGTGATCGTAAGGACGGTGTATCATGCAAGAGCGATATGAACGGCCATGGATCGGCTTCGTACTGGGCGATCAAGCGGGTATCGGCCCGGAGATCGTGCTCAAGCTCCTTAAGCGCCCTCGAATCTATGATTTATGTCGTCCAATTATCATTGGAAATTTTGAGTTGCTCTGCCGCACGGCGCGTCAGATCAATCCCGACTATCTGCTAATCCCTTACACGCTGAGCGAACTGGAAAACCGCTTTCCCTCTGGTTTCCATGAAACCGGGGTCCCCGTCGTGAACATAGACGGAGATGTCAGCCATGTCATTTCCGGAATGATCAACACGGCGGCCGGCTTGATTGCCTACCACTCGATTGTGACCGCTTACCGTCTGCTGGAAGAAGGCATTATCGAAGGCTTGATCCTGGCTCCTATCACAAAGGAAGCGCTTTCCCGGTCAGGGTGCGGGTATCATTCGGAATATGAGATCCTGGCCGCCTGCGCTGATGTCAGCGAAGTGCAGACGGTGGTGAAGGGCGGCGGTTTGCTCCGCGCTTCTGTCGTGGGGCACATCCCGTTCCGGGATATCCTCGAAAACCTGTCTGTCGAGCGGGTAGTGGAAACCGGCTGCCACCTGGTGGAGATGATTCGGCTGGTGTATGGAAAAGCTCCCAGAATCCTGGTGTCCGGGCTGAATTCTTGTCTGGAGGACGGAATCTTGGAAACCGAAGAGCGCGAAATCATCATGCCGGCCATTGTGGAATTGCGAAAACGGATTGGTGAAGTCGAAATCAGCGGCCCACTGCCGGCGGACATCATTTTCAACCGTGCGCTGGAGGAGGAGTACAACGGAATCCTCTACATGTACCACGACCAAGGCAATATTGCCATGAAGACCCAGATGTTCCAGACCACGGCTTGTATTTACACAAATATTCCATACCCGGTCTTATCCACCGGACATGGCAGCGCATTGGATATTGCGGAGCTTGGCGTTGCAAACCCCACGAATATTTCTTATGTCTTGACAACGCTGTCGGAGATCATTCAGACAAAACGGCAAATGGTGGGCCTGCTTCGCCAGGCGTAATGAAAACGGAAGGAGGCAGAGAGACCATGACAGAACTGGAACTGCGGCAGTTGGTAGATACGATTCTCGCGCCAATGCTAGTGGCCGACGCTCATGGCACGGTTCTCGCAGAGAATCGCGCTTGGGTCTCTGTGCGTCAAATGCTGGGCGAACAATCCGAGAGGCTCCAGGACCTGCTGAGGAGAGCCGCAGAATGCGGAGAGAGGCAAACGTTAAAGGCAAATGGTTTGACGGTTGTTTCCTCCCGCGTCTCCTCCGGATATATTATACTTCAGCGGAAGGAGGAAAATCTCCAGCAGCTTCGCGAGAAGATGGAGGATACCATACAGACAAACTCTTCCTATCAGGAAACGCTGTCCAATTTTGGTATCCAAAATTGCATCGCTACCAGCGACAGCATGATCCGCATCTTCACAAAAGCGAAGCAGGTGGCGGCCTACCCTACAACCGTGCTGCTGCTGGGCGAAACGGGTGTGGGCAAAGAAGTGGTGTCCTCCTTTATTCACCACAACAGCGGCCGCGCGGATAAACCGTTTATTAAAATCAACTGCAGCGCCATCCCGGCGCCGCTGATGGAATCGGAACTGTTCGGTTATGAAAAAGGCGCTTTTACCGGCGCACGCGAAAAGGGAAAGATGGGCCTTTTTGAGCTGGCGAATCACGGAACGATTCTCTTGGATGAGATTGGCGACATGAGTCTTTCCCTTCAGGCAAAGCTGCTACGGACCATCCAGGAAAATGAAATTATGCGGGTCGGCGGAACACATCCCGTTAAACTGGACGTGCGTCTGATCTCTGCCACCAGCCGCAATATTGAAGAAATGGTGGAAAGCGGCCAATTCCTGGATGCGCTGTACTATCGGTTAAACGTTGTAGAGCTGGATATTCCGCCGCTCCGAAAGAGGCAGGAGGATATCATCCCTCTGGCGGAATTTTATTTACAGCATTTTTGCGAGAAATACAAGCTCTCGAAAGAATTCACCCAGGATGTCCGCAACTGTTTCCTCCAATACGGTTGGCCCGGCAATGTCCGGGAACTGCGGAACACGGTGGAGAACCTAACGGTATCGTCGATTGGTACGAAAATCAGCAAGGAGGATCTGCCCGCCCGCATCGCGGGGATGGACCAGCCCGCTGTATATTCCCCTGTGCATTCCAACGGCACGAATATGAAAGCGGCTGTGGAAAATTTGCAGCGCGAGCTGGTTACAAAAGCGCTTCACCGGGAAGGCAGCCTTCGGAAAGCGGCCACGGCGCTGGATATGGACGCCAGTACGTTAGGACGCTTGGCAAAAAAATTGGGCATTGAGTTATCGTAACTAGAAAGGGAGATTTATTATGAGTAAAATCGGTTTTATCGGCCTTGGCATTATGGGTATGCCCATGTCTAAAAATCTGAAAAAGGCGGGGTTTGATCTGCTGGTCGGCGTTCGGAATGAAGCGCGAAAAAGGGAAGCTGAGGAAAGCGGCATGGCCGTGGCCGGCAGCTTTGCGCAAGTCGCCCGGGAGTGCGGGGTCATCGTTACCATGCTTCCGAACAGCCCCCAGGTCAAGGAATTGCTGCTGGGCGAAAACGGCATCGCAAAGGAGGCCAAGCCCGGCACGCTGTTTGTGGACATGACCTCCGGCGCCCCCGGCGATTCCCGTGAAATCTATGCCGAATTGAAGAAGATGGGTATTCATTTCATTGACGCTCCGGTTTCCGGCGGCGAGCCTATGGCTGTGGCCGGCACACTGGCTATCATGGCCGGCGGCGACGTGGAAAACTTTGAAAGAGCAAAGCCTCTGTTTGAAGCCATGGGCAGCAGCGCCACCTGGGTCGGCCCCGCCGGCAGCGGAAACACATGCAAGCTGGCCAATCAGGTCATTGTAGCGGTGAACATCGCCGGTCTCGCAGAGGGCCTGATGCTGGCAGAGAAGGCCGGTGCGGATACTCAGAAAGTCTTTGAGGCCATCAAAGGCGGTCTGGCCGGCTCTAATGTCATGAACGCCAAGGCGCCTATGATGCTGGCCGACAATTATAAGCCAGGATTCCGGATCGATCTGCATATCAAGGATCTGACCAACGCGCTGAGCACCGGCGAGCTGGTGCATGCCCCGATGCCTTTGGCGCAGGAAATGCTGGAGCTCATGAAGAAGCTG
>CATLHC010000121.1 GCA_949948775.1 uncultured Oscillospiraceae bacterium | reverse complement strand
GGGACAAGGTGGGGGCGCTGATGGTGTTTGAGCGGCGCACCCTGCTGGACGATGTGCTCAAGACGGGCACCGCGCTGGACTGCCAGGTGTCCGCCGAGCTGCTGAAAAACCTGTTTTGGAACAAAGCGCCCCTCCACGACGGGGCGGTGATTGTGCGCAACGGGCGCATTGTGGGGGCGGGCTGCATGCTCCCCCTGTCGGGCAACGTGAATCTGAGCCGGGATCTAGGCATGCGCCACCGGGCGGGCATCGGCGTCAGCGAAAACTCGGACGCGGTGGTGGCCATTGTGTCCGAGGAGACGGGCTCCATCTCGGTGGCCATCAACGGCATGCTCAAGCGCCACCTGTCGCCGGAGACGCTGGAGCGGATGCTGCGCCTGGAGCTGATGCCCGCAGCGGAGGAGGACGCAAGACCCACCACCGCCGTCCGCCTCATCAGCGTATTCAAGGGCATCAAGGGAGATAATTCCAATGGGAAAGAAGATTCTTGACAGCAAAATACTGTACGTAGTGCTCTCCATCCTTATCTCCCTGTCGCTGTGGCTTTGGGTGACCTCAGGGGACGAAAATCGGGAGCCCAGGCGGTTCAGCAGCCTGCCCATCACCTTCGAGGGGATGGACATCCTGGAGGACCGGAACCTGATGATCGTCAACCAGAACGTCACGGCCAGCATCACCATACGGGCCAGGCCCATGATTCTGGCCATGCTGAACGAGACCCCGCCCAGGCTGGTGGCCAGCGTGTCCAACATCAACCTGGAGGGGAAGCATACCGTGAACTACACCGTGACGCTGCCCAGCGGCGTCAGCGGCAGCGATGTGGAGATCGACTACGGCCTGGGCGGCAGCGCGGTGAGCGTGGAGGTGGCCCGGTCCCTGCGCCGGGAGGGCATCGAGATCCGGGGCGAGTTCCAGGGTTCGGCGGCCGAGGGCTACCTGGCCGGGGACAACGACGATTTCCGCTTCAGCCCCGGCACGTTGACCATCAGCGGCCGGGCGGACCTGGTGAACCAGGTGGCCTACGCCAAGGTGATCGTCACCGGCGACAACCTGACCGAGTCAGTGAGCGGCGAGTTCCCCTTCCAGCTCATCGGCGCCAGCGGGGACCCGCTGGATTTGGACGTGACCTGTGACGTGGACATGATTTACGCCACCCTGCCCATCCGCGCCACGGCGGAGATTCCGCTGGAGGTGAAGCTCATCGACGGCGGCGGGCTGAGGGGAGACAGGGATGTGCGCCTGAGCTTGAGCGCCGAGTCCATTGTGGTGGCGGGCAGCCGGGAGGCGGTGGACGGCCTGGTAAGTGGGGGCGCCATCACCCTGACCACCATCGACCTGGCCACGCTGGATGACGACGTGGTGGAGAACGGCGGGGAGCTGACCATCCCCATCCCCCTGGACGACCAGCTGGAAAATCTGAGCGGTATCACCGAGGTCAAGGTGGGCGTCAAGGTGACCAAGCGGGGGGTGGAGACCCGGGAGTTCAACGCCACCCGCATCAGCTGCATCAACGCCCCCGAGGGCTGGTCGCCCAATATCGTCACCCGGGAGCTGCGGGTGAAGATACGAGGCACCGCCGCTCTGCTGGACGAGCTCAGCGAGGAGAACATCCGGGTGGTGGCCGACCTGAGCAGCGTCAACGAGGCCGCGGGGCGGCAGTACACCGTGTCCGCCAGCATCTATCTGAACAGCGCCAGCAGCGTGACGGACGTGGGCGTGGTGAATCCCGGCGCCTATACCGTCGTGGTCTCCATGGAGCGGGCCAGCTGAGATGTTCGGCTATGTTCGCCCTGCGCTGGACCGTCTGGGTCCGGGACAAAAGGACGCCTATCAGAGCGCCTACTGCGGGCTGTGCCACGCGCTGGGAAAGCGCCACGGATGGCTGGCCCGGCTGACGCTGCAGTATGATTTTACCTTTCTGGCCATCCTGCTGACGGCGGGGGAGGGGGCGGGGGAGCGGGTCTGCAAACGCTGTCCCGTCCACCCGTTCCGAAAGCCCCGCACCTGCGCGGCGGGGGGACGGATGGACGCCGCCGCCGATCAGAGCCTCATTCTGACCTGGCACAAGCTGTCCGACGACGTGGAGGACCACGGTTTTTTCACCGGCCTGCCCTACCGCTTCGTGCGGCTGCTGTTTCGGCGGGCTTACCGCCGAGCGGCCGCGGCCCAGTCCGCGTTTGACGCCCAGGTGCGGAAAGGGCTGGCCCGCCTGCGGGCGCTGGAGGAGGAAAACTCTCCCCAGCTGGACCAGGCTGCGGACACCTTTGCCGGTATTCTGGCCTGCGCCTCTTCCGCCGCCTCGGGGGAGAAGTCCCGGCGGGTGCTGGAGCAGCTGCTCTATCACCTGGGCCGCTGGATCTATCTGATGGACGCCTGGGATGATTTGGACGACGACAGGAAAAGGGGGCGCTATAACCCCTTGGACGCCCGCTTCCAGGGACAGGCCCGGGAGAACCGGGCGTACCTGGAGACCACCGCCGTCCACTCCCTGCGCCTGATGGGCGCGGCGGGGGAGCTGCTGGAGCTGGGGGAGTGGCGGCCCATTGTGGAAAACATACTCTACGTCGGCCTGCCTGCGGTGCACGGAGCCGTGCTGGACGGCCGGTGGAAAGACATGAGAGATATAAGGAGAAGACCACATGAGAGATCCCTACGAAGTGCTGGGCGTGAGCCCTGACGCTAGTGATGACGAGATCAAGCGGACCTATCGGGACCTGGCGCGGAAATACCATCCGGACAACTACCAGAACAATCCCCTGGCCGATCTGGCCGAGGAGAAGATGAAGGAGATTAATGAGGCCTACGACGCCATTACAAAGGCTCGGGCGGGAGGCGGCTCCTCCTACGGCGGGGGCGGCGCGGCCCAGAGCGGGTATAGCTATGGTTACGGGTCTAACTCCGGGTATCAGCAGCAAAGTAGGAACAGCGGCAGCTCGGTGTTTGCCCAGGTGCGCGGCGCCATCAACAGCAACGACCTGGATGGGGCGGAGCGGCTGCTCCAGGGCGTCTCCCGGAACGGGGAGTGGTATTTCCTCATGGGGTCCATCGCCTACCGCCGGGGGTGGCTGGACGAGGCGAGACAGAACTATCAGATTGCCGTCCAGATGGACCCGGGCAACATGGAGTACCGTCAGGCCCTGGGTATGATGCAGCGGGGGGGTTATGGGTACCAGCCGGATATGACGGGCACCCAGTGCGACGGCATGGACTGCTGCACCGCCATGATGTGCATGAACTGCCTGTGCGGAGGCTGCCGCTGATATGAAAAGAAAAAGCAAAGCCGTCCAGGTGGCGTACCCGGCCATTCTGAGCGCGCTGGCGGTGGTTTTGGTGTACCTGGCCTCCGTCGCGCCCACGGGCCAGTGGGGCCTGGTGGCGCTGGGAGGGCTGCTGCCCGCCGCAGCGGTGATCTCTGTGGGGCTGAAAGCGGGGCTTTTGTGCTGGGCGGGGGCGTCCATCCTGTCCCTGCTGCTGGCGCCGAGCAAGTTCTACGCCCTGCTGTTCGCGGCGCTGTTTGGGCTGTATCCCATGGTGAAGTCCGCGGCGGAGAAGCCCCGGAAGCGAATTCTGGAGTATGTGGTGAAGCTGGCGTTTTTCAACGCAGTGTTCACCGCGCTCTACCTGACCATGATGGGGGCCATGCTGGCCGGGCTGCCCCCGGTGCTGGGGGACTCGCTCTGGGCGCTGTATCCGGCGGCCAATATCGTGTTTGTGCTGTACGACTATGGATTCAGCAAGCTGATCGCGGTGTATATCAGCCGCGTCCAGCGGGCGGTCCACTGAAAGGCTGGGAGTTAACGTGGTGAGAAGCATGACCGGCTACGGCCGGGGGGAGCGGGCCTTTGACGACGGCGTCCAGGTCACCGTGGAGGTGCGCTCGGTGAACAACCGCTATCTGGACTGCGCGGTGAAGCTGCCCAGGGCGTACATCTTCGCGGAGGACGCCATAAAAACCAGGGTGCAGGGCGGCGTGGCCCGGGGCAAGGTGGACGTGTTCGTCACCATTACCCGTTCCGGCGGAGATGATATGGTGGTCACCGTGAACGAGGCGCTGGCGAAGAGCTACATCGACGCGCTGCATAAGCTCCACGGCCTGAGCGGCGGAAAGGCCCGGCGGGAGTACTATCCCACCGACCTGGCCCGGTTCCCCGATGTGCTGACGGTGGAGAAGCAGGCGGAGGATTTGGATGCCATGAAGGAGCGCCTGCTCACGGCGCTGGACACGGCGATTGCCGATTTCAACACCATGCGGGAACGGGAGGGCGAGCGTCTGGCGGCCGATATTCTGGGCCGGGCGGACACCATCGAGCGCCTGCTGGGCGAGGTGGAGGAGCGCTCCCCCCAGACCGTGGCGGATTATCGCGCCCGCCTGGAGGTTAAAATGAAGGAGGTGCTCCAGAACACCCAGGTCGACGAGGCCCGTCTGCTCACTGAGGCGGCCATTTTCGCCGACAAGGTGGCGGTGGACGAGGAGACCGTCCGGCTGCACAGCCACCTGGGCCAGCTGCGGGAGCTGCTCTCGGCGGGAGGCGCCGTGGGGCGCAAGCTGGATTTTCTCATCCAGGAGTTCAATCGGGAGACCAACACCATCGGCTCCAAGTGCAGCGACCTGGAGATCACCCGCCGGGTGGTGGACATGAAGGCGGAGATCGAGAAAATCCGCGAGCAGGTTCAGAATCTGGAGTGACGGTATGAAGCTGGTCAACATCGGATTTGGAAACATGGTGTCCGCTCAGCGGGTGGTGGCCATCGTCAGCCCGGACTCCGCGCCGGTGAAGCGGCTGGGCCAGGAGGCACGGGAGCGGGGCGTGCTCATCGACGCCAGCTTCGGGCGCAGGACGAGGTCGGTGCTGGTGATGGACAGCGGCCATGTGATCTGGTCATCCCTGTCTACGGAGCAGGTGTCCGCCCGGTTTGGTCCGGGAGACGAAACAGAGGAGGAGACGACATGAACGTGTCGCAGAAGAAGACGCGGGGGGAGCTGATTGTGCTGTCCGGTCCCTCCGGGGTGGGGAAAAGCACCGTTATCGCCGAGCTGCTGAGCGCCCGGCGGGACATCCACTTTTCCGTGTCCTTTACCACCCGCCAGCCCCGCACCGGGGAGGAGAACGGGGTCAATTACAACTTTGTCTCCCGGGAGGAGTTTGAGCGGATGATCGCCAACCACGAGCTGCTGGAGTACGCGCAGTATGTGGGCAATTACTACGGCACCTCATTGAAGGTGATCCGGGAACAGCTGGACCGGGGGGTGGACGTGCTGCTGGACATCGAGGTCCAGGGCGCGGCCAAGGTGAAGGAGCGCTGCCCCGAGGCGGTGCTGATCTTCCTGATCCCGCCCTCCATCGAGGAGCCGTCCCGCCGCCTCCACCGGCGCAATACCGACGAGGAGGAGGTCATCCAGCGCCGGCTGGAAAAGGCCAGGCAGGAGTGCCGGGAGTGCGTGCGTTACGACTATCTGGTGGTGAACGATACGGTGGT
>CATLHC010000120.1 GCA_949948775.1 uncultured Oscillospiraceae bacterium | reverse complement strand
TCCGCAGCGTGAAGGGATCGGATTATTTCCGGGAGGCGTCCGCATGATCGATGTGAAGAACGAGATGCGGTATATCCTGGTGACCCGTCTGCTGGAGCAGGCGGCGGAGGCTGGACTTTTATCCACAGAGGAGCTGTGGGCCGCCAAACGGCTGGCGCTGGAGCGATACCGTCCCGCAACTGTGTGGGAATAGTGATAGCTATTCCCGCCGAGGTGTGGTAGTGTTGTCGGTACCCAAAGGAAGGAGGCCGCGGCATGGAATATCCATTTTACTTGGAACAGAAATTTTACGATGTCGGACGCCTGGAAACCCGCACTTTGACCGCCCAGGAAGCAGAGGCCCTCAAGTATGAGGACGGCTACAAGGCCCACGGCGAGGGTTACACCCTATATGTGGACGGCTATAACAGCAAGGAGGCCATTCAGAGTTACCTGGACGAGTGGGAGGCCACGAAACGGGCCTATGAGGAGCAGTAAGCCGGAAGGGAGTGTGCGCCAGATGAGCAAAAGCGTGACCATTATCCCACCCAGGGAAAAACAGCCCGTCACTCTGCGGGTAGCGGCCTACTGCCGGGTCAGCTCCGACTCCTCCGACCAGCTTCACTCCTACGCCGCCCAAATCCGCAAGTACACCGAGGAGATTGGCGGCCATGACGGCTGGGAGTTGGTGGACATCTATGCCGATGAGGGCCTGACAGGCACTCGGATGGATCAGAGGGAGGACTTCAACCGGATGATGGCCGACTGCCGGAAGGGCAGGATCGACAAGATTCTGGTCAAGTCCGTCTCCCGCTTCGCCCGTAACACTAAGGACTGCCTCGCAACCCTGCGGGAGCTGACGGCCCTGGGTGTATCCGTTTACTTTGAAAAAGAGAACCTCAACACGGAGACGCTCACCACCGAACTGATGGTGAGCGTCTCCGGCGCCCTGGCCCAGCAGGAATCGGTATCCATCGGGCAGAACCAGCGGCAGAGCTATAAGCGAAGGATGGAGCGGGGCGAGTTCATCACCTGCACCGCTCCCCTCGGATACCGGCTTGTGGGCGGGAAAAACCTTGAAATCGAGGAAACCGGCGCGGAAACCGTCCGCTGGATCTTTGACCGCTATCTGGCCGGGTTCAGTACAAAGTGGATCGCCGAGGAAATGGGAAAACAGCAGATCCCCACCCCTCTTGGCCTGGATGTCTGGCATGAGCAGACGGTCAATAAAATTTTAGCGAACGAAAAGTATATCGGAGACGCCCTGGCCCAAAAGACCTATACGACCAGCGTCTTTCCCTATGAGCGGCGTGTGAACAAGGGGGACGTTGACCAATACTACACCGAAAATTCTCACCCGGCCATCATCAGCCGGGACACGTTCGAAAGAGCGCAGGCCCTGATGAAACGAAGGGCACAGCGTGTCGCTTACGTGCCAAAAGAGTACCCGCTCTCCAGAAAAATCATCTGCGGTGACTGCGGGACGCCGTTTATCCGGCGTAAGTCCCCCAGCGGCTATGTGTCCTGGGTATGCCGCAAGCACGATGACAGGGCGGCGGACTGCCCCGTGGGCCGGATCGCTGAAACGGAAATTTACACCGCCTTCCTGCGGATGTACAACAAGCTGAAGCATCATGAGGACATCATCCTCAAGCCCGTCCTGGCCCAGCTCCGGGATCTGAACGATGCGCTTCAGAAGGGAAATCCCGCCATGCTGGCGGTGAACCGGGCCATCGCGGAGACCTCCGAACAGAGCCATAAGGTCGCCATCCTCCGGGCCGGGGGCCTGCTGGACGATGACGCCTGCGCCGCCAAGCTGCGGGACATTGAGGCCAAGCTGGCGGAGCTTCGCCGGGAACGCCAGCAGCTATTGAAAAACGAGGATATCGAGGAGGTCATGGAGGCCATGCATCAGACAGCGGGGATCATCCACAGCGGCCCGGACAGGCTGGAGGAGTTCGATGAAGCCATGTTCGCTGATCTGGTGGAGAAGATCACGGCGGAGTCCATGACACGCATACGGTTCCAGCTCTACGGCGGCTTGGAATTGACGGAGCAGCTTCGGGAGGTAAGACGATGACCAATCGGAAGATTTTATATGGTTATCAGATCCAGCACGGCGAATTGGCCATCGTCCCCCAGGAGGCGGAAGTGGTTCAGCGAGTCACCGTGCTGTATCTGGATGGGCTGTCGTATCAGAGGATCAGCGATATCCTCAACAGTGACGGCTTTCCGTTCAGCGCGGAGACCCCGCTCTGGAACAAACACAAGGTGAAGCGCCTGCTGGAGAACCCCCGCTACACCGGGGAGGACGGTTATCCGCCCATGGTTGAGCGGGGGGCATTCAATACCGTCCAGAGCATGATCCGGGAAAAAACATCCCATTATGCAAAAACCGAGAAACGGCCCGCCCTGCGGCTCAAGGCGTACCTACGCTGCGGAAGCTGCCACGGGCGGCTGCTGGGTATGGGCGGGAAGGGCCAGCGGCACGGTACGCTGTACCTGCGGTGCGAGGGCTGCGGCATGATGGTCACCCTCCCGGACAGTGCGCTGCTGTCTGAGATAAACCGCCAGATGGCAGAGCATGATGCGCCCACCGAGGAACCCTATACCCCCTCCGGCGAGGTCGTCCACCTGACCAATGCAATCAACCGGGGGCTGGAGCATCCCGACAAGCCGGAGGATGTGGTGTCCCTGATCCTGCGGGGCGCCTCCGCCCGGTACGACTGCTGCCCAACTTTAACTGAATCAGAACCTTTCAACCGCCCAGCCGAAGTGGACATCAAACGCTTCGGTCAGGCGGTTTCCCATATCGCCATAACAGGAAATCAGGACATTACCGTCCATTTCAAATAACAGGTCAAGGAGTGATCCCATGGAACAAGCAGTGCTGGAGCGCAAAGTCCACGTCATTCCCGCTACCCGGCCCGCCCCCGCCAGCGGCCCGCGCCGGAGCGGCCGGCAGCGGGTGGCCGCCTACTGCCGGGTGTCCACCGACAGCGAGGAGCAGCTCAACAGCTACGACGCCCAAAAGGCTTACTACACCCAGAAGATTGGGGAAAATCCAGATTGGGAGATGGCCGGGATCTTTGCCGACAGAGGCATCACCGGGACGAGCCTGAAGAAACGGGCGGAGTTTAACCGCATGATCACCGCCTGCAAACGGGGCCGCATCGACATGATCCTCACCAAGTCCGCCTCCCGCTTCGCCCGAAACACGGTGGACTGTCTCCGGGTCATCCGGGCCTTGAAAAATCGGGGCATCGGCGTGATCTTCGAGAAAGAGAACATCAACACGCTGACGGAGTCCAGCGAATTCCTGATCACCCTGTTCAGCAGCTTCTCCCAGGCGGAGAGCGAGTCCATGGGGCTGAACATCGTCATGGGGATGCGCCAGAGCATGAAGGAGGGCAAGATCCCCTTCCAATACAGCAGGACGCTGGGCTACCGCAGGGGGCCGGACGGCAGCCCGGAGATCGACCCAGAGGAGGCCGAGACGGTGCGTCTGATCTACGCCCGCTACCTGGAGGGGGCCAGCCTGGGGGACATCCAGCGGGAGCTGACGGAACGGGAGATCCCCACGGCGGAGGGCATCAAGGGTTGGTCACGGCAGGTGATCCAGAACATCCTGACCAGCGAAAAGTACATCGGAGATGGGATTCGGCAGAAAACTTACACCACAGGCCCCATTGGCGACAGAAAAGCGGTGAAGAACAACGGAGAACTGCCCATGTACTACAGCAAAAACAACCACCCGGCCATCATCCCCAGGGAGGTCTTCTACCGGGTAAAGGAGGAGATGGCCCGCCGAACCAGCAAGCGGAAGGTGATGCAGAAAACCGCTAAGACCGAGCAGGGCAAGTATTCCGCCAAGTATGCCCTATCCGAGCTGTTGGTGTGCGGAGAGTGCGGGACACCCTACAAGCGATGCACCTGGGCGCGGAACGGAAAAAAGCGGATCGTCTGGCGGTGCGTCTCCCGGCTGGAGTTCGGCACGAAATACTGCCACAACTCCCCCACGCTGGATGAGGACAAGCTCCACAGCGCCATCGTGGCCGCGCTGAACGAGTTCGGCGCCATCCGGGCCGAGGTCAAGGCCGATGTGCTGGAGCTGGCGGAACTGGCCCAGAGCGGCGGCGAGGATGGCGGGGAAAGCCCTCTGGCGCTGCAGGCGCGGCTGAAGGAGCTGTCGGCGGAGCAGGCGGTACTGCTGGACAAGGCGCTGGCAGACATGGAGAACAAGGAACTGAATGCCCGGCTCAAGGTGGTATTGGATGAGAAGCAGGACATCCTGGATCGGATCGCGGCGCAGGAGCAGAACGAGGAACAGCGGGCTGCCCAGGCGTCCAGGCAGCGGGAGATGGAGGAATGGCTGGATCAGCAGCCCTTGTGCTTCACCGAGTACGATGACACCCTCACCCGCAGGTTCGTGGAGCAGGTCACGGTGGTGGACGCAGAGACTATCCGGGTCAAGATCCGGGATGCCGGGATAGAAATCGAGCGGAAACTGTGCTAAAATAAGGGAAAAGGAGAGGACACTATGGCCATATTTCTCACGGGCGACACCCACGGCGATTTCAGCCGGTTCAGGCCCGATATCTTCTACGAGCAGATAGGGCTGACCAAGGATGACTGCACCATCATTTGCGGCGACTTTGGGGGCATCTGGGACGGCAGCCCCGAAGAACAGGGCCAACTGGACTGGCTGGAGCAGAGGCCCTACACCACCCTATTCGTCTCCGGCAACCACGAAAACTATGATCTGCTGGCCCAATACCCCGTGGAGGAATGGCATGGCGGGCAGGTGCAGCGGGTTCGGCCCTCGGTGATCCACCTGATGCGGGGGCAGGTATACGACATCCATGGCAGGAAGTTCTTCACTATGGGCGGGGCCAGCAGCCACGACATCCAGGACGGCATCTTGGAACCGGACGATCCTCTATTCAAGAAGAAATGCAGACGGTTGAATGCCAGAGGCGCAATGTACCGGGTGAACCATCAGTCCTGGTGGGCAGCGGAGCTGCCCAGCGAGGAGGAGTACCAGACCGCACAGGCCAACCTGGGAAAGCACGGCTGGGAGGTGGACTACATCATCACCCACTGCTGCCCCTCCAGTGTGCAGGACGAGTTGAGCAGCGGATTTTATCAGGCCGATGCCCTGACGGATTTCCTCGATGAGATCGCCCAGCGGTGTCGGTTCCGATACCAATTTTTTGGACACTACCATACCAATAAGGTTATCCGGGAAAAGTTCGTTCTGCTGTATGAGCAAATCATCAAACTGAAGCTGTGAATGGAAAGCAGGTCTCAGGAATGGACACAAAGTTGATTCCTGAGACCTGCTTTCCATTTTCGGAAATTTCGCCTGATTTTTCAAATTTGTCTTTACACTTTGGCCGATTTATGCTATACTGTAACCAGTAAACGATGGATGCCCAATTTTGTATAAGATGGCGCGGCAAACGCTGAAAACCGTTGCGGCGCAACGGTTACAAGGTGCATCTTTTTTGTCAACGAGACACAAAATAAACTGTACCCATAAGATTGGACACACCGGGTTTTAGAAAACCCTGAAAAAAGTACACAATGGTTTTAGAGACCCCTGTGTACGGACAAATGAGGTTTTGCCTTCGATCGAAAGATGGAGTAAACT
>CATLHC010000119.1 GCA_949948775.1 uncultured Oscillospiraceae bacterium | reverse complement strand
GCTGACAGGCCCTGCCTGGCGGCTTGATTTGTCCTGCTCCTTGACCTGTTTCCAGAGCTGCTTTCTGACCTATGACTGCGCTTAATCTTCCATTTCGCTTTTGTGGGGAATTGTACGGTGTTGCCTATACACTTGAATTATCCCATGTGTATCTTGTAGCGATTTTGTGATATTAAATTCACGTTTAAAACGGCTCCGGATTCCGCGGTCTGTTAAGAAATCATCTTTCAGTTTTTTTACAATAAGTCCTGTGGATTTTTGACGATAGACATTTGCAAATCCTCCTTCTCCAATAAAAACTAAATCATTGTTTTCTTGCACAAGGTGGTACTCATCTCTATTGCGAGTTATTTTATACAAATCCTGTTGGAGAATGCGGTTAAATTCATTGAAAATTTCATCAGCTCTTTCCGCAGCCTCTACCTGTGAAATGCCGCAGTCACGCATCAAGTATTCCTTGCTAAGAATAAAGCCAAGAAAAGTATCAATTCTGTTGCCGTTTAACATATCAACGAGTTTGTCATATACATATGCCCATCGGGATGGGAATCCCTGTCCGTATCGATCATTATAACGAAATTGCTGGTTAAAAAAACTTACAAGCTGTGAACCGGTTTTATAAGAGTAAAAACCAGCCGTATCGCCACAAAAAATATCGGCAATCTGCCTTAACGAACCTTCGCTAATCATTTTAATCGCTCCTGTTTCATGCAATTCAACACCAAGAGGTAGTCGCATAGGACCTATGGAGAATAATCTCATATGTTTGCCATAGTATACCAAATAATGCATTTGGTGTCCAGTACCATCTTTTTAGGGCGACCCAAATCGATAAAGCATATATGACGTAATGGTTATTAAGGATTGGGATACCAGCGCAGTAGTGTCAACGCCAACCAGAAAATGTCGATTTTCGCCGGTCAGCATGCGGTGGATATGCAGCCTTGATTACCCATTACTTGCCGGCTTGAAGCCTGTCAAGTCCTGATTTATCAGTGCATTTCAGACCTAACGGGCGAAAACGGCAAGTATAATGATTCGAAGGCTGCACACCTTTACCCGCCATTTTTCGACATTTCCTGTTCAGCGAAAAACTACAAAATCGCACCGGCGTTGACAAACACAACCACATATAAAAAGACTGCCGAGCTGGAATATGTACCAGTCCGGCAGTCTCAGATTATGTGTTGGGGGAAGCATTGATTAAATTCTAACAGTGTAGTTGCCCAATCTGATTAAGGATAGAGCCAAGACCTCATGGCCTTGGCTCTATCCTTGTTTCAACCGCAAATACATTCCTGACGATATACAGGGTTCGTATTTGCGCGTTATGGTGGACCATAGGGGGATCGAACCCCTGACCTCCAGATTGCGAACCTGGCGCTCTCCCAGCTGAGCTAATGGCCCGTATGGACGGCACGTGAGTTACATGCCACATTTTGTAGAATTTTTTCTTTTTTTAATGATGAAGTGAAGAAACATCATGCTGTGCGATTCGGGAAGGCTGCTTTTATCAGCCGTTCCGCCGACATAGCACGAAGTGCGATGGCGGCGGCGAAAATTTTTGATTTTTGCGCCTGTTGATAGGAACAGGAAAAACTTGCAGATGTGAACTGAGTGGCAACCATCCGAGTTACGCCCCCGAAACGTGGGGCATATAACTGGCCCGCTTGCACTCCCAACTGAGCTACGGGCCCATATGCTCTCTTAAAATTCACAACGGATTCATTATACCAGAAAAATCGAATTTGTAAAGGGGTAATTGTTATTTTATCCGATAATTTTTGAGGTCCCACCCTTCGGTGAGACCTCAAACACACTTTTCGTCGATCTTAACCCTGCCCGTGGCCCGTGGCCGTGGCTTCAGGGGTATTAACGTAGTCCCACTGATGGTCGCTGTCCGCCATTTCGTCGCTGGTGACATTGAAGTAATTCCAGTCCTCCGGCCTGCCCCGGCCTCCCTGCTCCCGGTAGTTTGCGTCCCAGGTTACATCCACACAGTACCATTCACCGTCTAGCCGCACCATGTTCCAACCATGGTCCTCCCGGCTCTCAAAGGCCGCGCCGGGCACGGTGATGCACTCCACCCCGGCCAGATCGCACAACAGCTGGAAGGTGGTGGCGTAGCCCAGGCACACCGCCGTGTGGTTCACCAGCCCGCCGTAGGGGGTGAAGGACTCTCGGGGCGTCTCCTTCATCCGGTCCTGGTGCGTCCAGTCGTAGTCCACATTGTTGACCACCCAGCTGTAAATGGCAAACTCCTTTTCATAGTCGCTCATGCCATCCTCAACCACCTTGTCCAACACCTTTTGGGCGGCGTCATAGATCTTTCGGTCCTTCTGGGCCAGCTCGGAGGGATCTTCCTTCCCCCAGGCGGCACGGATGGCGGTGGTGTCATATAGGGACATATCATCCTCATTGGGCGCGGTGAAGGCACAGCGGTCCGGAAAATTGGGGTCTGTGTCCAGATAGCGGTACCGAGAAAAATAGCTGCATCCCATGGTACCCGCCGCTTCACAAAATGCGCTGATCGCCCCATCCCTGTCCTCGCAGGCCAGCAGGACCACATAGGCACCCGGCTCACCCGACACCCTGCCCGTGGTATCCCCCGCAATGGCTCTGTGGAGCAGCTTCGCCTGGTCGCTGGCAGGGTCAAATTCCGCCTCTCGAGTATCTAAATAATCGTTCAGCTGATTTTCCGCCTCATTGATCACATCCCAGTCGTCGGGGACCCGCAGAACCGCCACCTCGAAGGCGGAGGCCTCGTCCCGGGCGATGGCGCACGCCTCCCACTGGTCCGGCGTCAGGCCGTAGACCTCTTCCACGTAGGCGTTCAGAGTCCCCGGATCATCGTCGTCCAGTTTCTCCAAATCCGCCCCATCCATCCCCTGGTTGGACACCAGGAAATCCCGCAGCTCCTTCACGTCGGTGACGGGCTCCGTGGAGTTCTCCTTCCCCGGCACTGAGAGCGTCTCCCCACTGAGCGCAGCCTCCACAGCGTCGCTGGCTCCCTTGGGGTTGGGGCAGATAAACAGGGCGGCATAGGACCCGGACTGCAAAATCTCCCCCTTGGCCGCCATGTCGGCCTCAGCAGGGGCATAACCCACGAAGTCCCCCTGGCGGGCCGAGATGTAGTTCATAAAGGCGGTGGCGGCCCGGACGGCGGCGCCGTCATCCTCCATGCGCAGCACGGCGATCTCAAAGGCGGAGGCCCCGGTGGCCCGAATCACCGCCATGTCCTCCCAGGGGTCCTCCAGCTGGTACGCGTTCTCGGTGTAAGCCGTCAGCTCCTCCCTGTTTTCTTCGGCGTACAGACCCTCCAGGCCGTCCTGGTCCTTCCGGCCGGAATGGTCAAAGGCCAGGCCGGCCAAATCAGCGACGGCAAGCTGGGCGGCGGGCTCCGCCGCCGGGGGCTGGCAGGCGGACAGCAGCCCCAGCAACAGCGCGGCGGACAGCAGCAGCGAAACAGCTCTTTTCACGGCAAACCAGCTCCTTAAGCAAATCTTAAAAAAACCGCCGGTCCTGTGGACCGGCGGCAGTCTCTTACTTTTCGTGGAGGTAACTCTTCAGCAGCACCTGCAGCAGCTCATCCCGGTCCAGTTGGCGGATCAGCGTACGGGCGTTGTTATGGTTGGTAATATAGGTGGGATCCTCGCTGAGAATATAACCTACAATCTGATTGATGGGGTTATAGCCCTTCTCCCGCAGGGAGCTGTAGACGGAGGACAGGATCGCTTTGATCTCCTCGTCCTTATTTAAATTGACGCTGAATTTACGCGTATAATCCATGTCGCTCAATGGGCGCACCCCCTTCTCTTGTTGTCACTATTCTATCCCAGACCGGGCCAATTGTAAAGAGGCAAAATGATAATTTTCCATTAAGAACACCAGCCGCCCGGCCAAAAGGCCGAGCGGCTGGAAAATACTGACATATATCAGCCGATGCGCTTGGCGCCCACAATATAGGGCGCGTAGTAGCCATAGATGCTGTCGTACTGCACCCGGTAAGAGGTGGTGGACGAATGGATGAACTGGCCGTCCCCCACATACATGCCCACATGGGTGGTGGGCAGGGTGCCGCCGGAGCTGTCAAAGCGGCGGTCAAAGAAGAAGATCAGGTCGCCGGGCTGCATGGCGTCGGTGGAAACAAAGTACCCGCTGTTGTAATACTGGCTGGAGGACCCCCTGGCAATGGGATGACCCAGCTGCTTATAGATGTAATATGTAAAACCGGAGCAGTCAAAGGAGTTGGGGCCGGAGGCGCCGGAAACATACCGTTTGCCCAGCAGGCTCTTGGCCATGGCGGCGGCGGAGGCGCCCAGCGCACTGGAACTCTCGTAATCGGCGCTCACCAGGGTGACGTACTCAGCAGATATATAGCCGGATTCGATTTGATACCAGCCGTTGCCCGGATCGGACACGATGTCCACCACGCTGCCGGCCCTGAGGGTGCCGACCTTATCGTATGTAGTAGCCGGACCGGAACGGATGTTAAGTACGCTGGTGGTGATCAGGCCCCGCTGCTGCTCGGGTTCGCTGGACATCGGCACGGACTCGTTCTCAATCACGGCGCCGTCCGTCAGCGTGACTGTCAGCCATTCCCCGGACATGAAGCCCGTCTTGCTGCCGTAAGTGACCTTGTACCAGCCGTTGCCCACGTCCTCCTCCACGGTGACCTGGGTGCCCTTGGGGGCCATGGTGACAGTAGCGGAACCGGTGCTGGCCTCGCTGCGCAGGCGCAAGGAGTCGGCGGTAACGGTGGCGCTGCCGATGGAGGCGAACGCCACGCCGGTGCTCATGGAGAGAATCAGGCCCGCGGCGGCCACAGTTTTGGCCGCCCTGCTCTTGAAATTCATTGGAATAACCCCCATAAAATTTTTCTTTGGTAAAGACGGTCAATTACTTGCCGGCCAGCGCGCGCATCAGCCAGATGGAACCCATATCGATGGCGGAGAACAGGTCGGGCAGGTCGCTTTTTTTCACCACCCGGTCCCGGCTTTTCAGGTCAGGGTCGGTGAACTGCAGCTCCAGATGGGCTTTATTGGCCACCTCCAGGGAGCCTTCCTTCTCGGTGCCCATCACCTGGATCATAACGATGTATTTGTCGGCCATGGAGCCGTAATAAATCAGGTTGTCCTTGCGGCGCAGCGGGTGCCCCTTGTAAGTCAGGACGGTGCTTTTCTCAGCCATGGGTGCCTCCTCAAAAAGTTGTAACAGTTTGTAACTGGTTTGTAACTATTGCTAGTATAACCCCAGAACCGCCGCTTGTCAACAGGATATTGGATAAAATTTTATTCCAAAACAAAAACCTGCCGGACTCGCCGGGAAACGGCAGAGCTGGCAGGTTCGAGCATCCAAAAAACGTAAGCTCACGCAGAATATGCCGCCCAGGCCAGCAGAGCCGCGTGGGCAGCCAGACACAGGGGGACGAAGCGGCGGAACAGGGGCTTGCGGGTCTTATGGTGGAACAGGGCCATGCCCAGCATCCCCCCGGCGGAGCCGCCCATAAGGGCGCAGCCCAGCAGGGCCGCCTCGGGGACCCGGCGGCGGTGGAGCTTGGCCATCAGCTTATCCCAGCCGAAGAGGACAAAGGCCAAAGCGCTGGTGACGCCCAGCCAGATGAGCAGAAGATCAATGGACTCTCTCACTAGGCAGCTCCTTT
>CATLHC010000118.1 GCA_949948775.1 uncultured Oscillospiraceae bacterium | reverse complement strand
GAGCTATGTGGAGCTGGGCCGGAAGTACCACATGGACCCGCGGACGGCAAAGCGGTACGCGGAATCGCCGCAGAAGCCGGAGTACACATTGAGCGAACCCAAGCCCACGAAGATGGACCCGTACAAGGAGATTGTGGACGAGTGGCTGGAGGAGGCGCCGTACTCGGCGCTGCGGATCCTGGAGAAGCTGCGGGAGATGGGGTTTGACGGAGGTTACAGTATTGTCAAGGCGTATGTGAGCAGCCGGAAGATGGATTGGAATGAGAAAGCAACGGTGCGGTTTGAGACGATGCCAGGAAAGCAAGGGCAGATGGACTGGGGATTCTTCGAGGACCACCTGGTGTACGAGGATGGAAAGTGGAAGAAGCTGTACTGCTTTCTCATGATTCTGGGATATTCGCGGATGCGGTACATCGAGTTTGTAACGGATATGAGCACAAACACACTGATCCGGTGCCATCAGAACACATTCCGGTACTTTGGCGGCTACCCGGAGGAAATCCTGTACGACAACATGAAGCAGGTGGTCATTAAGCGGCTGCTGAAACAGGAGGACTCTACTCTGAACCGGCAGTTTGAGGACTTTGCGGGATTTTACGGGTTCAAGCCCATCCTGTGCCGCCCCTACCGTGGCCAGACGAAAGGAAAAGTGGAGCGGACGGTGCAGTTTGTGCGGGACAACTTCATGGTCGGGATCAAGTACAACAGCCTGGCAGATTTGAATGGACAAGCCTTGGCTTGGTGTAATAAGGTCAATGGGAACATCCACGCCACCGCGTCGGCGCAAAGTGCGCTCAACTCCGTTTCCGCCTGTGGCGAAAACTCCGTCAGCTCCCTTGCGCCTCCTTTCAAAATCGCACCCGCTTCGCTGGGCTGCGATTTTGTTTTTGTGTGCGTTGAAAAAACAAACCGAAACCCAACAAAGTGGTTTCGGTTTGGAGAGGGGGGACAACGCAGCGGTGCGAGCCATGCCCGGAAGGGTGTGGCGAGCGGAGCGAAGTTTGTCCCGACGAGGCAGTCGTAGCCCTCGACAGTATGCTGGCGGCTTACTATGAGGGGAAGCATTAGGTGTTAGGCCACAAGGCGGCATAGGCCGCAATATCTAACCGAGCGCGAGCCCAGCGGAGCGGGTCGCGCTCGGAGGCGAGGAAATACCCTGTCTGGCGCAGGCCTCCGCGAAGCGGGGGGCGGAGCGGTAAAGGGTATTTCCCCGCCGGACAGGCTGCGGGAAAACCTGGAAGCCCTTAAGATGAAAAACACCCTGGAGATTCTGGACAATTACCTGGAACGGGCGGTGGCGGACAACCTCAACATTATGGAGGTTTTGGATCACATTTTCTCAGAAGAAGCCAAATCCAAGCGGAGACGGGCCTATGAGAAGCAGATCCAGATGTCTGGCTTCCCCATCAAGAAGACCCTGGACGACTTCGATTTCTCTTTCCAGCCCTCCATCGACAAGCGCCAGATCGATGAGTTGGCTACCATGCGCTTCCTGGAAAACGGGGAGAATGTGGTGTTCCTCGGCCCGCCCGGCGTGGGCAAGACCCATCTGGCCTCCGCCCTGGGCCTGGCGGCAGCACAGCACCGTTTCTCCACCTACTACATCAACTGCCACCAGCTCATTGAGCAGCTGAAAAAGGCTCATTTTGAGAACCGCCTTCCGGACAAGCTCAAGGTTCTGGCCAAGTACAGGATGCTCATCATCGACGAAATCGGATACCTCCCCATGGACATCCAGGGTGCAAACCTGTTCTTCCAGCTCATTGCCAGACGGTATGAGAAAACATCCACCGTTTTTACCTCCAACAAGACTTTCTCCCAGTGGAACGAGGTCTTTGCCGACGTCACCATCGCCTCCGCCATCCTGGATCGTGTCCTGCATCACTGCACCGTTATCAACATCAAGGGTGAGTCTTACCGCCTGAAGGAGCGCAAGGAATTCATGCGCCAGAAACAGCAAATCGTGAACACTCTTTTTGAGCAAGGAAACGCTTAGTTTTGTTACCCCCCGCCGAAAAACTACAAAATTTCTTCGGCGCTTTCTTACAATTTCAAATTGGCGTTGACAGCGGCGGAGTCGTCCACCACCATGTTAATTTTCATGCTGCCCAGCCCTTTGAGGGTCAGCTTGCCCACGTCGTCATAGAGGACGAACATCCGCCCGGTGGCCTTTAGGGTTTCGTCGAGGGCCGTCTGGATGATGTCAAAGAGGGTCTTGTTATCCTCCACCCGGCTGGCGATGGAAAAGCCGGTCCCCTCCAGGCTGCCCACGTTCAGCTGGAAGTCGTCCGCAATCATGCGGATCACGGCGTCGGCGGTCTTGTTCTCGTAGACATAGGTGTCCTTGTTCTTCAGGTAGTACAGCTGGTCATACGCGGTAATGGTGATCACGTTGGGGTTGCTGCCCTTGCGGGCCTTGTTGAAGATAAAGCCGTAAAAAACGGGGGTGCCGTCCAGGTCAAAACGGCAGGGGTCCCCCTCCTGAAAGCTGAGGCCGGGCGTTTTGACCACATCGGCCACCAGCTTGCCCGGCTGGCCCTTGCGCTCCCACTCAATGGTCACGCCCTCGACGGTGGGCGGCAGCATGACGCTGCCCTTGTGCTGGATCATCAGCTCGTAGGTCATGGCAGCGTCAACACCTGCCCCGGATAGATCAGATTTGGGTTGCTGATTTTGTCCGTGTTCGCGCTGGCGATTTTGGCGTAGTCCGACCCCTTCCCGTAATACTTGGCGGCGATGGCCCACAGGCTGTCGCCCTTTTTCACGGTGTAGGTCTTGGCGGCGGGGGCCGTGCTGGCCTCCCGCTCCTGCTCCACAGTCACCGTGGGAGGCTGGCTGGGTTCTGCGGGCGGTTCCACGGTGGCGGTCTTGGTCCCGTAGGGCCGCCACTGCTTCAGGTTCACGTCCACCGACACGTCCAGCCCCTTCTTGGCGTCCTCCACGATGTTGTAGTCCTCCACGCTTACGGTCAGGTTGGTGTCAAACAGCCGCCTCCCGTCCGGGCTGGAGCGCACCAGGATAAATTGGGTGGTCCCCTTGCCGGTCTTTAGGCCCTCCAGCATATCCAGGTAAGCCGACGGGGACCGGCTGCCACCCAGCATAGGGAGCAACAGCGGCACCGTGATCTCCGTCAGGCCGGGGGAGCGCAGGAAATTGATCTCCCCTTCGTTGAGCAGTATCAGGGTCTTGTTTTTCCCTTTGACCTTTACGGTCAGCTTGGCCGGGGTCGGGACCTCCATACCGCCCAGATAGCAAGAATAACTCATTCATGCACCCCCTCGGCTGCCGTGACCAGCGCCTCGGAGAAGCCGTCGGTCAGCTCCCGAATGACACCGTCCAGGTCGTTGCTGCTGTCAATCTTATTGGTCATGCCGGTCATGTCGATTTTGACCTCCGCCGTGGTAAAGCGGTTGATGGCGTCACGCTCGGCAATATCCCGGAGGTATTTCAGCTCCTCGCCGCTCACGTCCAGGGCGTGGGCCATGCCGCCGGTGTTGTCCGCGATCTCTCCCACGTCGTTGCCCAGGCCGTCCATGGCAAAGCTGTCGAAGCCCTGGTTGGCGAAGTCCTCAATGGTCCCCGGCTCGTAGCCCAGGCCGTCGAACATACCGCCCACCTTGTTGGCCACGCTGTCCCCCCAGGCCGCCCCGGCCTGGAAAGCGTCAGAGGCCCAACCCTCCGAGTAGGCGTCGAAGGTCCCGAAGCCCTCACTGAAAGCGTCGGCCACGCTGGTGTATTCCTCCTTGCTGTTGGCGGCCTCAGCGGATTTGGCGGCGTACTCGTCGGCTTTGCTGGTGATGCCGGAGTAGTCGAACTCCACGAAGGGGAGCTTGTTCAGAGCGGCGCAAATGCCCTCCACCACCCGCAGGGCGGTGGCAAGCAGGCCGTAGAACCAGCTTTGCACGTTGGAGATCACGTTGTGAAACGCGGTGCCAATATTGGAGCAGACCGCCCCCAGGGCGTTCCAGATGCCCAGGGCGATATTTGCCACCACCAGGCCAGCGTTGACCACGGCCTGGATTACCACATTGATGCCGCCGGTCAGCACTCCAAACCCGGTCTGGGCCACGCCCGTGGTCTTGGCGATCCAGTTGCAGAGGGCCATAATGCCCGCTACAAGGGCAATAACGGCCACCACGATCCAGGTAATAGGGCAGGCCAGGAGGGCCGTGTTAAAGCCATACTGGGCCGCCGTAGCCACTGCTGTGGTGCTTGCCTCGGTCCCCGTCGCCGCAGCGTGGGCATAAGAGGCGGCGCACATGATGATTTTCCCGGCGGCGCTGGCCAGTTCCAGGGCTTTTGTTACCCCCAGATAGCCTGCATAGGCCGCCAAGGCGGCAACCACGCCATAGACAATGGGGCTGATCCAGCTCCAGTTGTCGGCCACAACAGTGCCGAAGGATATGGCCCCCTCCACCATGCCGGTCAGGAGGGAGATCACGAAGCCCAGCATTGTGGCCAGGCCCATGGCCGCCGTTTCGATTTGCGGAAGGTTCTGCTGGAAAACGTTGATAAAATTTAGGACTGCCGGGTAGATACCCGCCCCCACATTCTCCTTGATGTCCCCCAGGGCGTTGTTAAGCTGGATGATTTTGCCCTCCGGGGTGTTGCTCATGGCCTCGTACAGCCCGCCCCAGCCCTCCGCGATTACGGCGTTGATGGCAGCGGCTGCCTGCATATCCTGGCTCATGCCCAGGTATTCCTCGCCCAGCTCCGCCGCAATCTGGGCCTCGGTGGCGGTGCCCTCAACGATGGCCTTTTGGGTATCGGTGAACTCGAAGCCCTTTTTGGTCATGGCGTCGTAGGACCCGGACATGATCTTGCCCAGGCCGGTGGCGTAGTCCACCATGGCCTCGGTGTCCAGAGCACCGCCCCCGCTCATGCCCATAGCGTAGTCGGTGAGGGTGTCCATCATGGAGAGGATGGCGTTGGCGTCGGAGAAGTAGGTGGCGAACTCCGCCGCCCCGGCGATCATAGCCTCGTCGCCGTAGATACCCGCCCCCTGGATCTCGGAGGCTTTGGCAAGAATGGTGTCATAGGCCGCCGTGGCCTGGCCGGTGTCCGCCTGTATCTCCGTACTGACCCGGCCCCCGTCCACGCCCGCCGTGAAGGCCGTATAGGCCGCCTGTGCGGGGTCTGTGTCCAGGGTTAGGGTGTTTCCCAGCTCTACCCCGTCCACGCTGTCAGCGAGGCCCGTGTAGCCGTTGGCGGTCCCTTCCGTGGCAAGGGTCAGGGTGTTCCCCAGTTCCGCCCCGGCGGCCATGTCCACCAGGGCCTCATAGTTGCCCACGGTCCCGGAGGTGTCCAGGTCCAGAGTGTTTTCCAGGGTGTTCTCGGACGTTTCATTCACAAGGGCGTTGAAGTCGTCCTCCGCCCCCATGTTGTTCAGAACCGTGCGGAGCTGCCGCTGGGCGTTGATCTGGACGTTGGCGGCGTCCATGGAGCTGGTAGCGAATCCCTTGATGGCGGACAGGCTCATGTAGGCCCCCACCAGGGAAACGACCTTTGTTACCATACCATCCAGGGCAGAGGTGCCCTCGTGGATGCCCTGGTTTAGCCGCTCCTCCTCCTGGGCGGCCCGGCGGTAGTTGTCCGCCATTTCGTCCACAGCGTTGCTGTGTCAACGCCAATTTGAAATTGTAAGAAAACGCCGAAGAAATTTTGTAGTTTTTCGGCGGGGGGGTAACAAAACTAAGCGTTTCCTTGCTCAAAAAGAGTGTTCACGATTTGCTGTTTCTGGCGCAT
>CATLHC010000117.1 GCA_949948775.1 uncultured Oscillospiraceae bacterium | reverse complement strand
ATGTGTACCATAAGCAAATACCAGGATTTTGACTCGGAAATATTCGAGGTCACGAAAATCATGATCGGGTTCTCCCTGACGGACGGGCAGAAAACCGAGCTGCTGAAGATCGCCGGAGAGATCGAGGCCGCCTGTCAGGACGGCAGTCTGAGCGGCGATGAGCGCCAGCGGCTTCTGGACACCATGGCGGACTGCGGCCTGGAACTGTCTCAGCCCCCTGCGGAGCCGGTGGTGGACGAAGCGAAGCTGCAGGAGCGTCTGGCGAAGTATATGGAACTGGAACTGTTTCAAATGGATATCGGAGAGCTGATCCGCGACTATAAGTCCCAGGGGCTTCCACTGCCAACCATGGAACAGCTCCAGGAGGAGGCTGCCGCCGAAGCCCGGAGATGCTTGGAGACCATGATGATTTGCGAAGCTAAAGGCCATCTTTGGAAGGAAACAGCCGACCCGGAGAACGGGACCAGCACCCTGTCCTGCCGCCGCTGCGGGGCGGAGGAACACCTGCAATGGTAGGAGGTAAAAACACGATGAACACAAAATACGAGATCACAGACATTGCCCACGAAAAATATCCTTTTCTCCACCGTATCCGCGCCCTGCGGGACATCGGCAGTGAGGTCAAGGCCGGAGACCTGGGCGGCTTTGTGGAGGGCGAGAGCAACCTGTCCTTCGAGACGGGAGATAACGCCTGGATCTTTGACGATGCCATCGCCGCCGGGGAAGGCTGTGTGGACAAAGGCTCCGTCCTGCGGGAGAGGGCCATTGTCTGCGGCTGTGCTTATGCGTCCCACGGCACGGAAATGTCCGGCGATTCCAGAGCTGAGGATAACGCTTATATCCGGGGAGCCAGACTGAGCCGGTGCGCACGAGTCTCCGGGAACGGCATGGTCCTCCAGTCCCCCACGACCAAAGCTGCACCCATTCTCACCGGAAGCTGTTCTGTCTACGGCAAGGTGATTGGCGATGTGACATTAACCGGAACCGCAGTGGTAATCAGCGGTGAGGAAATCCTCAATGAGTCCTTGGACACGCTGATCATTGATGATCGGGGCCGCACGATCATCCGCGCCCCGTCACGAGACGAACTGGCCCCTTGCCAGCCCCAGGCTGAAGAAAAGAAAAAGTCCAGGAAAAAAGGACGTGATCGGTAGTGGACCTCCACATGATGGAATTTAGCGGGACCACCTTCGGAATGTCTGTGGAGGCGTCCTCCCCGGCATTCAAACGGATGAAAAGGAATGTCTTTACCAGCAGGATTAAGCCCCATGGGAGCTGGATCGAACGGACTGTCCGCTGTGTCCGGGCAGCCGATGTGGCCGCCGTCATGGGCGGAGCCGGGTGGCTGGTCAGAGAATTGCGGTGCATGGAAACCATCCGCTGGGGCAATGACGATACCGAATACTACATCATTTATGAGGAAGGATGTGAAAAATGAGCAGTTTTTTTGAGCAGGAGCTGTGGCATCTGTTCGGAGATGGAAAGACCTTTGACAACCCCGCCTGTTCGGGCCGGGCGTGTCTCGGAACGCTGGGCCGGGATCTGCGGGTGCGGGCGCAGTTTATCTCCACCCACATCTCTGGCGAGTACAATGCCCTGAAGCTGACGGTGCTGAACCGCACGGACGGGCCGGTGGACATCCAAGTTCTGAAGCTGGAGGACCTGCTGGGCAAGAAGCCCGTTCCAGGCAACCCCAACTTCCGTGAAGGAGTGACTCCCCACATCTGGGATTGCTATGGAAAGCTGGAGTGGTACGCCTACCGTCCCACCGATGCCGACTATGAGACGATCCGGCAGGCCGCCAGTCAATACTTGAATGTGTTCCGGGAGCGGCAGCAGGAGCGTCCCCAGGACGGCCCCAAGCTGGTGTACATCTGCGCCCCTCTCCGGGGTGACGTGGAAAAGAACATCGAGTTCGCCCGCCAGAAAGCCCAGGAGGTGTTCCAGGCGGGCGATATCCCTGTCTGCCCCCATCTGATGTTCCCGCCTATCGCTGACCCGGAGAACCCCCAGCAGGATCAGGCGGCGCGGGAGATGGGCCTGCGTCTGGTGGAGTCCTGCCAGGAAGTCCACATCTACGGCCCGGAGTGGACGGAGGGAATGTGGGCGGAGATCCGCCACGCCATGGATCTGGGCATCCAGGTCAAGACCGACCAGGAGACCATTGGGCGCAGTCCGCCCCGCAGGCAGGCCGCCCGGAAAGGTAAGGGTGCGCGATGAGCAGTGTACGGAAGGACACCCTGAAGAAACGCCTGGATGAAAACTACACAGCTTTTATAGAATCTCTTCATGAAAAAACAGTTTCTGAGCTAATTGCCATGGCCCCGGAGATCACCGCCGCCCAGCAGCTCCATGAGGAGCTGCTGGACGCCTGCGATGAGGAGAATGTGGAATTTCTGCTCCGGTTTGACAATCCGCTGGAGGTTGTGCGGGGCTATTGGGAGTCCGAGATCACTGGCTACGACCACAGCGGTGAGATGGGCCATATGCTGTGGGAGATCCGTGACAGAGAACTGTATAAAAAAGAGCAGCTTGCCCAGGCCCCGGAGGACGTGGGCGGCGCTGTTCAGGCTGAGAATCTGACAGAAAGGGAAAATCCCATGAGCGATGTGAAACAGATCAACGCAGATGACCTGCGGCACATGGAGGGGCAGGAGGGCCTCATCCTCCAGGGCTGCGGCGGCGATCCCCAGGAGTGGGTGGACGGCATCAACCGGGAACTAACCGAGGCCGGCATTCTGCTGGGTGGCAGCAAATTAGAGAATGTCGTATCCTTCCGGCACGATGGGGTGACCTGTCTGCTGTTTCCCTTCGGAGATGCGGAACTGACTATTGGGAAGTTCGCCATGTGGCGCATCCAGACCCATGACCGATACGGCGGCACATGGCTGTCCGACTACGTCCCCAATCGGCTGGGCGGCTTTCTCCAAGCGGAACCGCAGCCCCAGAAGCCCCGGATGGGGCTGGTGGGCCAGGACGGCAATATTTACGCTGTCCTTGGCCGGGCCTCCATGCTTCTGAAGGAAGCCGGGATGCAGGATAAGATTGATGAGATGTTCCAGCGATGCGCCGCCTCCGGCGACTATTACAAAGCCCTCAACATCATCAGCGAGTATGTGGAGACAGAACTGTCTCCCAAATCCGAACCCCAAAAATCTACGAAAAAGAAAGTGAGGAACACACATGAGCGATAATCCCAGATGGGAGATCATCCAGGGCGATGCCCTGAAGCTGCTGGGGGGCTTCTCCCCCGGAATCTTCGACGCCGTCATCACCGATCCGCCCTACGCCTCCGGGGGCCGCACCCAGGCGGAGAAGAACAAGTCCACCGCCAAGAAGTATTCCAGCATGGGGGACCACGCGCCCCCGCCCTTCGAGGGAGACGCCAAGGACCAGCGGTCCTGGACCCGCTGGGCGGCGGAGTGGCTGGCGGATGCCCGGAAGCTGTGCAAGCCCGGAGCGCCAGTGTGTATGTTCATCGACTGGCGGCAGCTCCCCGCCGCCTCGGACGCCCTCCAGTGGGCGGGCTGGATCTGGCGCGGCACCGCCGTCTGGGACAAGGGCAACTCCCGGCCCCAGAAGGGCCGCTTCCGCCAGCAGGCCGAGTACATCGTCTGGGGCTCCAACGGCGATATGCCCATCAACCGCCCCGTCCCCTGCCTGCCGGGGGTGTTCAAGTACGGCAATCCCCAGAACCGCATCCACCTGACGGAGAAGCCCCTCCAGCTCATGCGGGACATTGTGAAGATCACCGAGCCGGGGGGCCATATCCTGGACCCCTTCGCCGGGTCCGGCACCACCGTCCTGGCCGCCGTGCTGGAGGGCTACACCGCCACCGGCATCGAGGTCACGGACGAGTACGCCCGCCTCGCCAGGGAGCGGATCGCCCAGGAGCTGGCGCAGGCGGCATGATGGAGCAGGAGAAATCAAAGGGCTACGTCTTCGCTGTCTGCCAGAACGCCGATGATCCGTATATCTGCGGGGCGCTCCATGTGGAACGGGACGATCAGGCTGTTCCCTGGATCTACGAAACGGACGAGGAGGCCGCGCGGGCCGCGGAACGGGATGGGGTAAAGCTGCTGTATGGCATCTCCTATGTGGAGGATGGCGTTTATCTGGATACGCCGGAGAACAGACAGCTTCTCGGCCTTTACAGCCGAGATATGCAGCGGACGCTGACCAACAGGAAAAACCCCAACAAGGGCTATGACCGATAACTGTCTGCCGATTTATGTGGATATTGTCAAAAAGGTGCGGTATGATGTGGGCTACCAAATAACAGGAGGTGCCAGAAATGCAAGTGAAATTTTCCTTTGACAAAGCCGCCGTGGAGCGGCGGGGCCACACACTGGAGACTGTGCATCGGACGGTGAAAAGCCTGTTCGCCGTCCACAGCCTGCCCTGTGTCTCGGAGGGCGATTCCCTGTCCTTCCGGGACAAGGGCCACGGCGATGACTTCGCGTGTATGTGGGATATCATCCTGTCCCTGCTGCGCTCGGATTGGTTCGTGGCCTGCGCCGCCGCCTGCGTCTGGCAGGACGAGGACGGCGAGGAGGACGTGCTGGCCCAGGCCGGAAAGGCGCGGGGTGCTGTGTAGTGGGAATGAGCAGGAAGCAGATCACCTTCGATCTGAGCCAGGACGCGCTGAGACAGCACTATCCCCGCAAGGAAACGGGCCGGGACCCGCAATTTTTCAAGCGGGCCTACAAGGACATCCAGAAGTTCATGGAGGCCAGCGGCTTTGAGCGGCGGCAGTATTCCGTGTATGTCTCTGCGGACAAACTGACCGCGCTGGATGTGGCTGTCCTCACCCAGCGGATGGCGGAGGCGATGCCCTGGCTGCGGCTGTGCGTCAGGGAGATCACGGCAACGAATATCGGGGCGCGGCACAGCCTTCTGGGCCTGCTGCGCTCCGACGCGCCGCCCGCCGAACTCCTGCCGCCATCTGTTCGGCGGGAACGGCAGAAAAGCAGAAAAGCAATGCAGGAACGGTAGACGGCAGGGTGACAACAAGACACCCTGCCTCTCTTTTTTGAGAGAACGAGGTGAATCTATCACACCCAGCGGGAGGTGAAAATTTTGCCAAAATCTACGATCAACGGCTGTTTCTTCTTCAAGGCCAGCCATGCCCAGGAGCTGATGGAGGACAAGACCATGAAGCCCATCCAGGTGGAGGTGGTCAAGATCCTCCAGCTGACCGGCCAGCAGTTCCGGGACTTTTCTGCCAATTTGCTGCGGGATATGCCCTTCCTGATCCCCAATAAGAACCTCACGGGCTATGACAAGGGGGTGACCCGCTGCCTGCTGGTGGCCACCCGGAGCCGCAGGGACGGCATTCTGGTGGACTGCCAGGGCTACAACTTCGCCCGGTACTCGTGCTATGTCCCCAGCAAGCAGAGTCTGGACCTGCGTGATGTGCCGGTAGACCACTACGACCTGAAGCTCCGGCAGCCCCGGAGCCAGCGGGAGCGGTAATGAGTTTCCCTTCAAGAGAGCGGGCGCCGCCCGCCCATGCCAATCAACCTACCGCTTGGAGCGAAGCCCCGCCAGCGGCGGGGCCGAGGCCCTCACCGCCCCCTGGGCGGTGAGGGCGCAAGCATAGCGCAAATGTACATTTTGCGCGCTTGCAGGGGAAATCCCCCTGACCCCTATGCCGCCTGCGGGCGGAAGATCGGCGGCGGAGCCGCAGGAAGGAGCGTGACGTGCGCAGGGTAGCCTCAGTAAGCTTCGGGAAAGACTCGTTAGCCATGCTGCTGCTATTACTGGAGAAAAATATACCATTGGACGAAGTGAT
>CATLHC010000116.1 GCA_949948775.1 uncultured Oscillospiraceae bacterium | reverse complement strand
TTATGCGCGCGCTCGTAGCGGCAAAAAAAGCCGGTCTGGTGCCGTGCGCTTCCATTCTACCAGAATCCGCACCACCTTTTCATCCATCGTGGTGCGGATTCCTTATATCGCATGAAGTTTTATGCCTAATTTTCTAAGGAGATGAACATTTGAATCTTTTAGTGGTTGAGCCCGGTACAGCCCCCTATGAAAAGGAAATCAACGGGCTGAGTGAAATGCAGGCCATGGTGGACGGCCCGATCACCATTATTTGTCCCTATGGGGAACAGGCGGCCATCGTCAGTAGCGGCACAAGCGTTGAATCGGGCAAGGAGTTCAACCGCACCATCAAGGGCGGCAACAGCGGCATTTACGGTACGTTCCTTGTCTGCGGGCTGAGCGAGGACGCCATGGGAGAAAACCAGGGCTATGCGATTCGGCAATCGGTTTTGTTTGACAACGGGCGGGGTTTCGCCCTTGGGGAACATCCCCGGGAGGGCTTTGTGACGTGGCAATTCACCGAGGAACAGGGCCGCCGGGATTACTACTGGGGACATTACCACAGTGATAGAGCTGCCGCAGAAAAGGACTATGCGGGTCGCACCGCCGACTACCCGCGCCAATATAAAGTGCATGAGGTTGAACGGCCTAACTTCTGCTCCCTTACCCCTGAACAGATAGAGCACTTCAAAAAGGAGTTCCACCATGCGGAAATCCTGATTGCCGTCAATGGCAGCACCCCCATCACGCGGAAGGTGGAACCGCGTCCCAAGGCACCTCCAACTCCTCGCAAGCGCCCACCTAAGACGCCAGGGCGCTGAACCATAGAATTATCCCCCGAAAAGTGAAAAGGAAGTGAAAAATTGAGCGATTATGAGGACAAAAAGCAGGCCCGAATAGACCGCTACCGGGAACGTGCGGAACAGGCCCGCGCCCAGAGCAGCAGCCTATACCAGCAGTCACACGACATGATCTCTGCCATTCCCATGGGCCAGCCGATCATGGGGGCAAAGGACCGCCGCTACCGGGAGCGGGCGGCTCAGAAAATGGACAAATCTATGGCCGCCATGGATAAAGCGGACTACTACGAGCGCAAAGCGGAGGCGGCGGAGAACAACACCGCCATTTCCTCAGACGACCCGGACGCTTTGGCAAAGCTGACGGAAAAACTGGAATCCCTCCAGGTAATGCAAACCAGGATGAAGCAGATCAACGCCTACTACCGCAAACATGGCACCTGTCGGGGCTTTCATGGCCTGTCTGATGAGGACGCGGACAAGCTGATCAGTGACGTACAATACCATCCATGGGACAGATCGCCTTATCCCGCGTATGCTCTATCCAACAACAATGCGGCGATACGCCAGGTGAAGGGCCGCATCCAAAAACTCACCGAGGCCAGGGAAGTAGGTTTTCAAGGCTGGGAATTTGACGGCGGGCGTGTGGTTGCCAATGCTGAAAACAACCGCTTGCAAATCTTTTTTGATGAGATACCCGACCCGGAGATACGCCAGGAGTTGAAGGGCCAGGGGTTCCGCTGGGCCAGGAGCGAGGGGGCGTGGCAGCGCCAGCTTACCGACAACGCCATTTACGCCGCCAAGCAGATCAAGGCCATCCAGCCCTCGGACGGTTCAGACCCCATTAAAATCCAACCTAAGCGAAAGCCAAGTCCCAAACGTTAGGAGGAATACATCATGGAAAATCCCCACACTATGCCGGAACGTATGCGGGAAATTGAAATCTTCGGCGTTCCCGCCCTGTTCAGCAAGAATCAAATCCCGGAGGACAGCATTTATCCGGGTATGTCTCTGTACGAACTCCAGGATCGGGATGGACAGCACATGGGCAGCGTGCTCACCCCTGTGCCGATTCCCGTCCTGGCCGATGGTCCCCGCGATTTGAAGCCGGGCGACCTGGTAATGGACACCGGGGCCGGGTACTACACCCCCGCCGAGTTCGAGGAAAAATACCTCTCCCCGGATTATGGCAGCGGGGACAGCGCGGAGCGATATGGAAAGGAAAGTTGAGTTGAAACTATATTTTGTGCTTCGGACGAAACTGAAAACGCCCTCGCCATAAGGCGAGGGCGAGATATAGAGAGAAAATAAAATCAGTAAACGAACCCTGTATATACACCGTTCTCGGTCAAAGAATATCTGACCCGGCGCTTACAGTAAGGGCAAAAACACTCACCACTACCGGTTCGATTGCCAGAACGACGAAGTAAATGCCCGTTCGGACAAACGATGTCGCGCATGAATCGCATATGCGCCCTCCTTTCTCAAAGGATTCGGCAGTCACATAACGGAAGCCAAAATTATCCCTCCTTTAACAAGTTCTGGCTTAAATTGCCACATCAAGCCATCATGAATATGATAGCACAAATTCTGGAAGTTGTCAAGACACAAGACAGCGCCGCTTGCGGCGCTGTCCCAGCAAGTATGTCATTTGGTAGCACAAATGACCCTTGTTAGGGGGCACAGCCCCCTAATACCCCCCGCGAATGGCGTCTCACCATGAGACGCGAAACCTAACAGGCGGCCACTGGATGGCATCTCATGGTGAGACGCGAAACCGGGCGCGTTGATACGCCGCCGCCATCGTCATCCCCAAATAAATCTCATGGTGAGACGCAAATCTTTAGAAAGGATGGTGCCATGCGAAAAAGGAACCGCCATGTAAGCGTCTGGATGAACGAACAGGAATACCGCCACTTGAAACGGCAGGCTGAACTTGCGGGCCTGGGGATAGACCCCTTTGTCCGCAGCCTTGTTTTGGGCATCCAGCTCCGCCCGCGTCCGCCCGACACCTACGCCGCCCTGCTTCGGGAGCTGTCCGCCATCGGGAATAACGCGAATCAAATCGCGTATTGGGCAAATGTGCAGCACAGCATTTCCGAACCTGACCTTCGGCGGGCCACAGCCCTGGTCCATGAGGCGTGGCGGTTGGTAAAGGACACGCTGTAGATGGCCTACGACAAGATCATTCCCATCCAGCGGCGGCTGGACCATTGTGTGGACTATGCGCTGAACGAGGAAAAAACCAGCCTGGAAAATGTTCTCACCTACACGGAGAACCCCACAAAGACCCACCAGCTTGTCACGGGGATCAACTGTGACCCGGACTGCGCCTACAAAGATATGCAGGCCACCAAACGCCGCTGGGATAAAAAGGGCGGCATATTGGGCTATCACATCATCCACTCCTACACCCCCGGCGAGACGACCCCGGAACAGGCCCACGCCGCCGGGGTGGAGTTCGCCCGCCGCCTGCTGGGGGAACGGTACGAGGCCGTGGTATGCACCCACATAGACCGTGAGCATTTACATTGCCACATCGTTTTCAATTCCGTTTCCTTTGTGGACGGCAAAAAATATCGGAGTGACTTTGAAAGCTATTTTGGCACTTTGCGGAACACCTCAAACGAGGTCAGCCGGGAGTTCGGCCTGTCCGTCATTGAGCCAGAAGGCCACGGAAAGCACTATGCCCAATGGGACGCGGAGCGCACAGGCCGGGGCGACATATCCAGATTTGTCCGCCAGGACATCGACGCCGCCCTCCAGGAGAGCTTTACCTTTGAGGGCTTTTTGGCCGTCCTGCGTCGTCAGGGCTACACAGTGAAGTACGGCCCCAACGTGAAGCATACCGCCGTCACCCCACCAGGGGGCGGGCGGGCCTTCCGGCTGAACAGCCTGGGGGACGGCTACACCGAGGCCGACATCCGCACGCGGCTGGCCGCTGTGCGGAAGGGTACGCCCCCGCCGCTGCCTCCTCCGCCGCCCCTGCGCCCCAAGCGATACACCATCCGGCGGGGCAATGTCCGGCAGACGCCCCGGCGAAAGCTCCACGGTTTCCGGGCCCTCTATGTGTATTATCTGTACCTGCTGGGCGGCCCCCGCCCCAAGAGGCGCCGACCTGTCCCATTTTCTGTCCGGGAGGACGTGAAAAAACTGCGCCAGTATCAGCGGCAGTACCAACTTTTGCGGGAGTACCGCATTGACAACGATGATCAGCTCGCCATGCTGGGGGAAGCCCTTCAAGCGCAGATCGACGCCCTGACAGACCAGCGCCGCGATTTATACGGCAGAAAGCGGGAGGGTGAGGACGTAGAGGCGTTGATCGCCGCTATCAGCGCCGACCTTCGCCCGCTTCGCCGGAAACTGAAATTGTGCGGACGCATTGCGGCGGATATTCCCCGTATCCGGGGACAGCTCCAGCTTGACCGGGAGCAGGAAAAACAGCACCAGACCCACCGGCCGCGTGACCACACCCGTGGTCCCGCCCGGTAAATATTCTACAGTAAAGGAAGGTGATCCGATGGACGTGAGCGCCGAGGCCGCCGATCTGGTGGTGAAGGAGGGCATCCAGGCCACCGAGAGCGCGGTGAAGCTGGCGGGCTCCGCATTGAAAAATGTGGCGGCCCTGCTGCTGGCTTTGAAGCGGCAGGACAATAAGGTGGTGGGCCAGACCAACGCCAAGCGGCTGGCCCGCGACCCGGCCCCCGCCGTGGTGATCCCGCTGAAGCGGGAGGACATGGGGCAGTTCAAGAAGCTGGCGAAAGAGTACGGAATTTTGTACTTTATCGCCCAAAAGAGGGGCAGCACCCAGGGCTATGTGAATGTGGTTTCCAACCAGAACTACGCCGCACAGCTCAACGCCGTCATGGAGGCCATGGCCTATCCCATCCCCCAAAAAGCCCAGGAAGGTGAAGCGCCAAAAAAAGCGAGCCCCCGTGTTCCACAAGAGAGGTCCTCGCCAGAGCGCGGGATTGGCTCGATTCCCTCCCCGACAGCAAGTGCGGCTACTGAACAGGAACCGCCCGCTGAAATGAGTGAATCCGTAAGGGCGAGGCTGGAAGGGCTGAAAGCCATGGCCGGGCAGGGCCATACCAAGGAGCAGGCCCGGGGAAGGGCCCAGGACAAAGTACACAAAAGGGGAAAAGATACCCGATAATTGAACAGGAGGAATTTTATGCCCAGTATCAGTGACATCATCAAGAATAAGAGCAGCCGGGACGAGGCGCGGACGCAGCAACTCCAGATGGAGCGGGAGAACATTTCCTATATGCGGGACGGTTCGCTGAACCTGATCACCAGCAGCCCGGAGCACTACCAGCAATATCTGGACCTACAGGCGGACAACATCCGGTGCAGCGTGGGCAACGTGGCCCTCACCATGGCCCAGCTCCAGGGGGCGACCCGGATCGGCTCTACCGACTACTGGCACGCCCAGGGCCGGTATGTCCGGGAGGACGCCATCAATGACGGGGCCAAGGTGTTCGTGCCGCCCCGCAACAAGCAGTACCGGGGCTATTTCATGGGGAACTACTACGACGTGAGCCAGACCACGGGCAAGCCCCTGCCCCAGCAGACGCCCCTCACCGACCAGGACCCCCGGATGGGTACGGCGCTGGCCGCCCTTATGGATCAATCCCCGGTGACGGTGGCCGAGAGCAAGGAAATCGAGGCCCCGGCTTTCTATGACCCGGCCAAGCTGACCATCTTCATCAACCCGGATCACAGCCCCACGGCGGTGTTTGCCGCCCTGGGCGGTGAGATCGCTATGGCCCGCGCCCATGACCGGGGCTACAATTTGGCTTTCAAGCGGGAGCTGTACGCCCTGGACGCCCAGAGCGTGGGCTACATGGTGTGCCGCCGGTTCGGTGTGGAGTGTGCCGCGCCCGATGTGCAGCACGTCGCGGGCTGCTATGCGGGCCTGCCCGCCAGCACCAGGGGAGAGGCCCTGGAAAAAGTCCGGGACAGCGCCCGGAGAGTGGGCGACGGGGTGGAGCAGGCCATCAACCCGCGCCAGCAGGAGCGGGGCGGACACCGTCGCTACAACGCCCGCTGACCAGCGCCATCAAGCGGTGTGTTCCCCCCGTGGAGGGTACGCCACCGGCCCCCGCCAGTCAAGGCCGGGCGGTTGTTTCAC
>CATLHC010000115.1 GCA_949948775.1 uncultured Oscillospiraceae bacterium | reverse complement strand
CCTTGGTGTCGCTGCGGCCGATGGACTGGAGGATAATGTCCACGTTCACCCGGTTCTTGGCCAGCAGGGAGAAAATCTTATAGGCGATGCCCGGGGTGTCCTCCAGGCCCACCAGGGCCAGGCGGGCGATGTTTTTATCCTTGGCGACGCCGCTGATGTGGGATTTTTCCATGGTCTTGACGACCTCCTTCACTTTTGTACCGGGCTTGCCGGAGAAACTGGAGAGCACCTCCAGGTTCACGTTGTACCGCTTTGCCATCTCCACCGAGCGGTTGTGGAGTACCTGGGCGCCTAGGGTGGCCAGCTCCAGCATCTCGTCGTAGGTGATCTCGTCCAGCTTATGGGCGGTGGGCACCATCCGGGGATCGGCGGTATACACGCCGTCCACGTCGGTGTAGATCTGGCACAGGTCGGCGTTGAGGGAGGCGGCGATGGCCACCGCCGAGGTGTCCGACCCGCCCCGGCCCAGGGTGGTGATGTCGTCGTATTTGTTCAGCCCCTGGAAGCCGGTGACGATGACGATGCGCCGCTTGTCCAGCTCCGCCCGGATGCGCTCCCCCTGCACCCGCTTGATGCGGGCGTTGCCGTAACCGGAGTTGGTGCGGAAGCCCGCCTGCCAGCCCGTGAGGGACACCACGGGGAAGCCCATGCCCTCAATGGCCATGGCGCACAGGGCGCAGGAGATCTGCTCGCCGGTGGACAGCAGCATGTCCAGCTCCCGCTTGGATGCGCCGGGGTTGATCTCCGCCGCCTTTTCGATGAGGTCGTCGGTGGTGTCGCCCTGGGCGGACAGCACCGCCACCACCTGGTTCCCCTTTTGATAAGTATCGGTGATGATGCGGGCCACATTGCGGATCTTGTCCGCGTCCGCCACGGAAGACCCGCCGAATTTCTGTACGATCAATGCCATAGTTTGCTCATCCTTCCATGGAATTTCCATGCCGTTTGGGAGATTGCCGGACTCCCGGTCCGGCAATCCATTTTATGCGGCCCGCTTCTGGGCGCTTCTGGTCAGTCCAATACCCGCAGGGTATTGGACACCTCCAGCCCCGTCAGCTTCTCCTCCAGCTGGACCTGGGTCAGCTCGCCCTCGGTCAGACAGGCGGACTCGCTGCCGCCGCTCTCCCGCCGGGCCAGCAGCTTGCAACCCGGGAACCGGGCGCGCAGCCCATCGGCGGAAGCCGCCGCCCGAACATACCAGCGGCTTTTCAGCTTTTCGGTGCCGCAGGCGGCGTCCGCCCCGCCGGGTTCCCAGCTCAGAGCCTTGCGGTGGCCCATGTTCCGGGCCACGTCGATGACGTCCGCCACCACGGCGGAGGCGGTGGGCAGCTTGCCCGCCCCCCGGCCGTAGAACATCACGTCTCCGATGGCGTCCCCCCGGACGGAAATGGCGTTGAACACGTCCTCCACCCCGGCCAGCGGGTCGGACTGGTCCACCAGGTGGGGAGCCACATAGGCGCACACCCGGCCGTCCTCCCCACGGATGGCCCGGCCCAGCAGCTTGATCTTCTTGCCCGCGCTCTCGGCGTAATCCACGTCCGCCAGGGTCACCCCGGTGATGCCCTGGGTGGGCACCTGGTCGGGGCTGATGTGCCGGCCAAAGGCGATGTCCGCCAGGATGCAAATCTTCCGGCAGGCGTCAAAGCCCTCCACGTCGGCGGAGGGGTCCCGCTCAGCGTAGCCGTTGTCCTGGGCCTCCTTCAAGGCAGCGTCAAACGTGAGTCCCGCCCGGATCATGCGGGTCAAAATATAGTTGGTGGTGCCGTTGAGAATACCGTAAATCTCCAAAATCTCGTTGGCCGCCAGGCACTGGCTCAGAGGCCGGATGATGGGGATGCCGCCCCCCACGCTGGCCTCAAAGAGATAGCACACGCCCTTTTCCTTGGCAAGCTGCGTCAGCTCATAGCCGCAGGTGGCCACCAGCTCCTTGTTGGAGGTGACCACACTCTTGCCCGCCGCCAGCGCCCGGCGGGTGAAGTCCAGGGCGATAGCGGCCCCGCCAATAGTCTCCACCACGATGTCCACCTCGGGGTCGTTCTCAATGAGATCAAAGTCCTTCACAAAACGGTCCGCAAAGGGGCTTTCGGGGAAATCTCGCACGTCCAGAATGTATTTCAGCCGGATCAACCCGCCCGCCTTGCGCTCGATGCTGTTTTCGTGCCCGGTGAGCACCTCGGCCACGCCGGAACCCACGGTGCCGAAGCCCAAGATTGCCACATTTACCATGATGCAGTCCTTCCTTTCCTCGGGCCGTACCCGCGCTATGGTCATTTCGGCCCTCTAGCTGAGAAAAAGTCGCTAATTCAGAACTTCTTAGACTATATCACATCTTCGGACAGATAGCAATCGTCAGCCTCCCTGCTTTTTCACCAAACCTTTTTCCTTCCGCGTCCCTTTCTTTAGCGGAATGAAGCAATCATTCCCGATCAAACGCATAAGACCGCCCGGCAGACACGCTGCCGGGCGGTCAATACACGTTTTTCTCAGGTCTATGGGATCGGATTTCCCCACTCGTCCACCGCCGGGACATAGGGTTCGTCAGGCGGCGTGGGCAAATCAAAGCTGGGCTGCGGCGGCTCCACGCTGGGCAGAGGCTCCGCGCTGGGCTGGACGTAGGGCGTGTCGGTCACCTCCGGGTCCTCGCTGTTAAAGGGCCAGTCCGACGGCAGCGGGAAGTCGGACTCCACCGGCGGCGAGGGCACCCAACCCTCCACATGCACATCGCAGTACCGGCTCTCCTCCGGGATGGAGTCATACCAGCTCAGCAGGGCGTTGGCGTCCCCGATGCTCAAGCCGGGCCGGGCCAGCTCCCGCTGGTGGTCCACCATATACACGGTCCTGACGCTCTCCTCCGGGCACAGCTCCCCGGCCAGGTGATACCGCCCAGTGGGCTCCCCGCCGTCGTTCAGGAAGGGGCTGTCCATGCACACCCGCACCGGCACGTGGCAGGTGCAGGTCTCGCTGGGCGCGTCGTCGGCAAACAGCCGGAAGCTCTGAATCCGGCTGCCCCGGATGTCGTTGGCGCAGGCGTCCGTGGCCCTCTTGCCGCAATCCAGGCAGATGGAATAGGAATTCAGGGTGCCCGGCACGGGGAAAGCCACATTCTCTTTCCCCTCGTGGAGAATGGCCATCACCTTCTGCCACAGGCGCACCGTGGGATTGTTGTGGTTGTTGTTGACCACCTCGCTGTTGGGATAGCCGCACCATACCGCGGCGGTGTAATAGTTGGTGTAGCCGCAGAACCAATAGTCGAACGCGTCGTTGGTGGTACCGGTCTTGCCCGCCACCGTCTGGCCGGGGATGCGGGCCCCGGTGCCGGTGCCGGAGCTGACCACGTTGGTGAGCATGGAGTTGATATAATAGGCGGTCTCCGGCTTGATGATAAACTGGGCTTCGGGTTCGTTGTCAACGACCGTATTGCCGTTGGCATCCCTGACCTCCAGCACGGTGGTGGCCTTTTTGAACTCGCCGTTGCGGGGGAAGGTGGCGTAGGCCGCCGCCATCTCAAAGGTGGACACGCCCCAGGTCAGGCCGCCCATGGACAGCGGGCTGCGGTCGATGTCCGACTTCACCTCGCCCCGGCTGTTCACATAGTATGGCTCCAGAGAGGTGAAGCCGAATTTGTCCTCCATGAAGTCATAGGACGCCTGGGGCGTGACCATCTCCACCACCCGCAGGGCCACAGTGTTCAGCGAAACCGTCACCGCGTGCTGCACCGTGGTCAGCCCCCGGTAGGTGGCCGACACGTTCAGCGGCCAGACCGACCCGTTGAGCAGATAGGGGTTGTCGTCGATCACGGAGGCGGGGGTGATGAGCCCCATATCGATGGCCGGCGCGTAGACGGACAGGGGCTTGATGGACGAGCCGGGCTGGCGCGTGGTGGTCACCGGCCAGATGGAGCCGCGGTTCAACGTCTTTTCATCCGTACTGCCCATGGCCACCACGTAGCCGCTGGAGTTGTCCACCAGCGTGATGGCGGACATGAGCCGCTGCCCGGTGCGGGAGGACACCTGGTCCAGATTGGACCGGTCGTTGAACACCGTATCCACCGCCGCCTGGGCCTCCGGATCATAAGGCGTGATGATGGACAGGCCGCCGCTGAGCACCATCTGCTCACAGTATTTCGGGCTCAGCCCGGTCTCCTCTACCAGAAGATCAATGGTCTCGCTGATGACCGCCTCCACATACCAGGAGTAGACGGAGGACGGCGCTTTCTCCTGGTCCTCCTCCGGCTCATCCGCGGCGCCCTGCCGGTCCCACTTGAACACCAGGGGCTGGGCAATGGCGGCGTCCCGCTCCGCCTCGGTGATATAGGCTTTTCCGTCTCTGGCCTCGTCCTCCTTGGCCATTTCCCGCAGGATCAGCTCCTGCCGGGCCTTGTTGTACTCCCGGTTGGTCCACACCGCGCCGTTGTCAAAGGAGTGCCCCCCGCAGGTCTCGCACACGTCCGGCTTTTCGTTCAGATAGTAGTCCCCACACTCCTTGCAGGTGTAGCGCACCACCTCCACAACACCCTTGGGCGCGTAAAGGGAGGGGTTGTTGGTGATGCCCGCAAGGCTGGCGCACTCGGCCAGGTCCAGGTCCCACACGTCCTTGCCGAAATAGTAGTGGGACGCGGCCTGGACGCCCCGGCAGCCGTTGCCCAGCCAGATTTCGTTAAAATAATAGAAGAGTATATCCTCTTTGCTGTAGTTTTTCTCCAGCTCCAGCGCCGTAAAAATCTCCAGAATCTTCCGGTTGACGGTGACGTCGTTGCGTTCCGTAATATTTTTGATGAGCTGCTGGTCGATGGTGGAGCCGCCCTGGATGTTGCCGCCGGTGAACATACGCAGCACGCCGCTGGCTGTGCGCTTCCAGTTCACGCCGCTGTGCTTCCAGAAGGTCTTGTCCTCGATGGCCACAAAGGCGTTGATCAGGTCCTCGGGAATCTGGCTGTACTCAACGATTTCCCGGCTCTCGTTGCCGATCAGGGTCTGGAGCTCCACCAGCTCGCCGGTGTTTTTGTCGGTGTAGTAGATCACCGAGTTCTCGTTCATCGTATAGGCGGACAGGTCCAAGCTGGCGTTGGGCATCACCGACGTCTTGACATAGACCACGGCGAAGCAGGCCATCAGGCAGCCGGTGATGACGCCGATCAGCAGCAGCGTGCCGATCACCTGAAAAAAGCGGACAATAACGGTCAGCCAAATGGGCCGGCGGCGTTTTCGCGCGTTGGCCCGAGGCGCCTGCCGCCGGCCGCCGGACTGGGGCTGGCGCTGGACGCCGGGCTGGCCCTGGGGCTCGCGGCGCTCCGGGGTGCGGTTTTGGTTGGTGTCTGGCATTTGAGATCCCTCCGATGTATTCAAGCCGTCCCCTGCGGGGACGTCCGGGTCCCTCTCTCTTTACGGCACCGCACCTGGGCGGTAATCAGTGGTATTATAACACATTGAGCCGGGTTTGTCCACCCTGTGCAAAGCGGCAGGATTCGACCGGCCCCGTCCCTTGTTTTTCCGCGAAATTTCATGTTCCCTCTTGCAATTTTCCTCCTCAGCCGTTACAATAGGGGCACAGGCAGAAAAGCGCGCCGCCAAAAGGAGGATCACAGCCATGAGCGAGGAGTACGGCCCGGATTTCGTGTCGGTTACCGACGACGAGGGCAATGAATTTGAACTGGAGCATCTGGGCACCCTTGAGTATAACGGCCAGGAGTATATGGCCTTCGTCCCGGCTGACATGGACGAGGACGACGAGGACTTCGGCCTGATTTTGTTAAAAGTGATCGAGCAGGACGGCGAATCCCTTCTGGCGGACATCGACGACGAGCAGGAGCTGAACGCCGTCTACGAGAAATTCATGGAAGAGCTGTTTGAGGACGACGAAGAGGAATAAAAACACCGAACGATAGAATACCCCTGCTGGGTTCTAACTACGTGACCTT
>CATLHC010000114.1 GCA_949948775.1 uncultured Oscillospiraceae bacterium | reverse complement strand
TGCCCCGAGTGCCGGGAGGAAAAGACGCTCTCCCTTTTCATTGAGCGCCTGAAGCCCATTGTGCGCTGCGCGGAGCAGTACGGCGTCACCTTCGCCATCGAGCCGGTGGCGCGGCACAGCGTTTACGATCCTGTCAGCTGCCGCCGGGTGCTGGACGAGATCGGCAGCCACAATTTGAAGGTGCTCTTCGACCCGGTGAACATGCTGGATCTGGACAATGTGGACGGGCGTGAGGAGCTGTTCGCCCAGGCCATCGAGCTGCTGGGACCCGACGTGGCCATGATCCACCTGAAGGACTTTGTCCGCACCCCCGGCGAGGGCTGGGGCCTGAAGTCCGTGGGGGCGGGTACCGGGGAGATGGATTACTCCGCCGTCATGAAATTTGTCAAAGCCGAGAAGCCCTATATCTTTGCCACGCTGGAAAACACCACGCCGGAGAACGCCGCCTTCTGCCGTCAGGCGATGCAGGACGCCTACGACCGGGCGTAAGTTTGACGGCCGGCGTTTGGCGCGACGAAAAACAAAACCTGCCTTTTGACTGGTTCAAAAGGCAGGTTTCTTTTTGCTTACTTAGGAGTCAGGCTTGTTCCAGAGCGGCCTCCCACGCCGCCTCCCGGAAGCCCACCAGCACAAAATCCTCTCCCACCAGAATGGGCCGCTTGACCAGCATCCCGTCCGAGGCCAAAAGCGCCAGCTGATCCTCCTCGCTCATGGCGGGCAGCTTGTCTTTCAGCCCCAGCTCCTTATACAGCAGTCCGCTGGTGTTGAAAAACTTTTTCAGCGGCAGGCCGCTGCGCGCGTGCCAGAGCCTCAGCTCGTCGGCGGTGGGGTTGTTCTCTTTGATGTGCCGTCTCTCGAAGGCCGCGCCCTTTGCCTCCAGCCATTTCCCGGCCTTTTGGCAGGTGGTGCATTTCGGGTATTCTACGAACAGCATAGGATGTCCTCGTTTCTCATGTATTTGTCCCGGTTACCGGATGAAATTGGTGATTTGACGGGCTTCCATCTCCGGCAGGCCGTATGTCTCGCGGCCCAGGGCGATGCTCTTCATCAAAAACGTCATGTTCCGGGCCAAGGTACGCATGGTATGCAGGCCCTCCGCGTCTTGAGCGGCCTCCCCGGGCAGCCTGCCGTGGACGCTGTTCCAGTACCGGCTGGAGGCCACCGGCATGCCGGAGATGGTGAAGAACTTGTTCAGCTCGTCGAAGGTGGCGGACAGGCCGCCCCGGCGGGCCACTACCACGCTGGCGCCCACCTTCATGGTCTTGTCGAAGGGCGTGCTGTAGAACAGCCGGGTCAGCAGCGCCACCAGCGTGGCGTTGGCCGAGGCGTAGTACACCGGGCTGCCCACCACCAGGCCGTCGCTGGCCTCCAGCTTCGGGGCCAGCTCGTTGACGATGTCGTCGAACACGCACCGGCCCAGCTTGGCGCAGCCCAGGCAGGCCACACAGCCGCGGATGTCCCTGTTTCCCACCTGGATCAGCTCGGTCTCCACCCCTTCGGCCTGAAAGATCTTCTCCATTTCGCCCAGGGCGACGGAGGTGTTGCCCCCGGCGCGGGGACTTCCGTTGAGCATCAGGACCTTCATAAAAATTACCCCCTTTTAAATGGCCGCGCCGTTTTGCCGCTTCTCGCCGAAAAAACGGGCATTGTCTATGTCTAAATTATACCAGATTTTCACGCGCCGCGCAATCGGGAGAGCGGTCGAATTTTGAAGGGAAATCTGCCCGTTACCATTCCCGCCGGATATCGTCTTCCTCGACCTGGGACTGTACCCAAAGCAATACGGTGTGGTTTTCCTCGGACATGGACCGCCAAAACCGGTAACCCAGCTGGTCAAAGGCCCGGAGGTCATCCAGGCCGGTGATTTGGTTTTCCGCCAGCCAGCGCACCATCTGCCCCCGGGCCATCTTGCATTTGGTGCCCTTCTCAATGACCTTGCCGCCGGTCAGTTCCCCAAAAACGCAGGTGACGAACCGAACGGATTTGGCCAGATGGGGCGACACCGCCTTGCTATACTCCTTGGAGGCCAGGTTGAGCACAAGGTCCGTCTCCGCGGCTAGGTGCTGAGCCAGGCGGCCGCCCCAGAACTGATATAGGTCCCGGCAGCCGTCCGCCGACAGCTTGGCCTGCATCTCCAGCCGGTAGGGGGTCACGCCGTCAAAGGGGCGGAGCAGCCCGTAGAAGCCGGAGAGGATGCGCAGGTGCTCCCGAAGATAGTTCAGGTGGGCCCTCTCCATTACGCCGGGGGCCATGTAGCGGTATTGGATGCCCTCATAGGCGATCACGGCGGGCGTGAGGCCGCGGCGCAGGTCCATGTGCTCCAGCCGCTCTATGTTCAGCTTGGCGATGGCGTCGTTGCACTTCCATAGAGCTTGCAGCTCCTTGGGAGACATCCCCTGGAGGACCGCCTTCAGCCGCTCCGCCTGTGCCAGAAAGGAGGGGAGCCGCTCCACGGCAAAGCTGTCCGTATCCGCTGTCATTTTTTTCGCCGGGGCGATGATGATGCGCATGGACAACCCTCCCCGCTCAAATCAGGATTGCTGGTATTTGCCGCGCGCTTTCCACGGCAGACAGCCACACTGTCAATAAAATACCACATATGGCGGGAAAACGCAACCTGCTCCGAGGGGTGTGGCCATCTACGTGAAAACACCAGGGGGGCTGAAAGCCCGCCCCTCCGCCTGTCGAAAAGCGGCCCGCCTGGGGAATTCCAGGCAGGCCGCTTTTCGACAGGCTGGCACAGGACATATCGTCCTATGCGCTTTTTTGTGCTTAAATCATTCGCCCAGATAGAACCGGCCGTACCGGTCGGCGGCCAAGATGGCGGCGGCCACGGACTGGGGGGTGACGGGGAAGGGCATGTTGTGGAGGGTGTCGGTGGGGGCACAGGCGGCCTCGGCCACCGCCGTCACTTTGTCCATGGTGACCTCTTTGATGCCCAGCTGGCCCAGGGTGACGGGCAGGCCCAGGCTGATGCAGAACTGATAGGTCTCCTCCAGCTCCTCCAGGGCCACGTTCTCCAGCACCAGCTGGGTGAGGGTGCCGAAGGCCACCTTCTCGCCGTGGTACATGTGGTGGCACTCCTCCAGCACCGTCAGGCCGTTGTGGATGGCGTGGGCGCCCGCCAGGCCGCCGCTCTCGAAGCCCAGGCCGCTGAGCAGGGTGTTGGCCTCGATGACCTTCTCCACGGCGGGGGTACAGGCCCCGGCCTCCAGGGCCAGCTTGGCCTTGAGTCCCTCGTCCAGCAGGGTGTCCAGGCACAGCTTGGCCAGGGCCATGGCCGCCCCGGTGACCTGTCCGCCGGCGCAGTTGGCCGCGCCGCTGAGCTGGCAGGCCCGGGCCTCGAACTAGGTGGCCAGGGCGTCGCCCATGCCGGACACGGTGAGGCGCACCGGGGACTTGGAGATGATGTCGGTGTCCATCAGCACCATGTTGGGGTTGGCGGGGAGGAACAGGTACTCCTCAAACACCCCGGCGTCAGTGTAGATGACGGACAGGGCGGAGCAGGGCGCGTCGGTGGAGGCGATGGTGGGGCAGATGAGGACGGGGACCTTTTTGTAGAAGGCCACGGCCTTGGCGGTGTCCAGAGTCTTGCCGCCGCCGATGCCGATGACCAGGTCGCAGCCCTTCTCGTCCATGACGCCCTGGAGGCGGTTGATCTCGTTTTTGCTGCACTCGCCGTTAAAGAAGTCGTAGACGGGTGCGCACTTGGAACCGGCGAACCCGGCGTCCAGCGCTCCCTGAATGCGCTTATAGCCGGAACTGGAGATGAGCACCAGCGCCTTGGAGCCGTAGCCCTCGGCGTAGGAGCCCAGCTTTCCCATCTCACCGGGGCCCTGGACGTACTTGCTGGGGTAGATCATGATCTTTGCCATACTATGTTCCTCCTTCATAATTTAAGGACCTGGATCCACAGCCGGAGATGTTGTTCAGGCCGCAGATCCAGGTCCTCTGATGTTATTTTTGCTGAATACAGCCAAGATATGCCCGCTCCCCCTCCAAAACGGCGGCTACGATATCCTTCGGTGTGCGGATGCGCTCTCGGTCCATCAGGAACCGGCGGCCCAAGGAGCAGTGGAGCTGGAGCGCGTGAAGCCTCAGTTTCTCGTCGGGGATGACCATGAACTCCTGGGTGAAGCCAAAGGAGCTGACGCACAGGGTGAACATGGGCATGGCGGCGTAGCCCGCTGTGTCGGGGACCAGTCCCGCTAAAAACGCGTCCCGGAAGCCGGGGCAGGCGCGGTAGACCTCTTTGGCCTCGTCGTTCCAGTGGGCGGCGAAGCGCTTTTGGTAGCGCTCCACCAGCGTGTAGACAGAGCAGAGCAGGTACCGTTTGAACTCCGTACGCTCCCTTTCACTGGGGAAGGGCCGGAATACCGCCGAGCAGTACTGGGACACCAGGCTGGCCAGGAAATAGCCGATATCGTAGGCCACCGGCCCGGCAAAGGTATATTCCATATCGATGACCTTCAGCTGATGGTCGTCGGCGAAGATGTTGGAGGTGTGGATGTCGGAGTGGATAAAGGCCTGGGTGGTGTTCATGTACTTGTGGCGCAGAAGATGGGACTGCACCACGATGTCGTCCGCGAAAATATAGGGCAGAAAGTGCTGGGTCAGGGGCGGGCACTGGTGGGTGGGGGTATCCCGCAGGAACAGCCAGTTCTCCATGATGGCCCGCATGCCGGTGCTGACAAAGCGCCGGCCCAGCTCCCGGAACTGCTCGGTGTCCAGATAAAATTCGGTGGTATAGAAGTGGATGTCGGCTAGAAATTCGGCCACCCGCCCGCCAAGGTCGTCAATCATGATATTGCGGGACAGCTGGGCGCGGCCGGGCTTCAAATAGCTGACATCCTCCATGAGAAAGACGTGGTTTTCCCGGTCGGCATAGTACACCTCGGGCACGCAGTCCGGTGTGATGGCCCGGCGCAGCTTGATGGTCAAGTACTCGGCGTAGTTTCGGTCCTGGGGCGGGCAGTAGGAGGCGTCGGTGGACTCCACGTCGTCGTCCAGGCGCATGTTGGCCCGGGCCTGTTTGATGATGATGGACTTCTTGCCGTTCCGGACCCGGAACAGATAGTTGATCAGCCCCTGGGAGTCCTCCTCGTCGTCCCCGATGGCGGACACGGACACCGGGCCGTTGGTATCGAAGGTGGGATAATGCTCCCGCAGATAGGGGATGAGATTGGTCTTGTCCAATACGATCATCTGACCACCGCCGTTTCTTCGCCCAGGGCAAAAATACACTGATACAGCATTTAGTATAGCGTTTTTTCGTCAGGCTGAACAGCGAATCTTTTGCCCCGTGATGGTATTTTTTAGCTGTCCAGCTTGGCGAACAGCGGCGTGCGCCGACGGTAGACGCACAAATAGCGGAAACCGACCTCCCGTATGAGCTCTACCGCCTGTGGGAAGGCGGCGGCCATGTGCTCCGGCCGGTGGGCGTCGGAGCCCAGGGTGAGCACCTCGCCCCCCAGGTCATGGTACAGCTCCAGCACGTCCCGCCACTGCTCCACCGTGGCCCCGGCGCTGGTGTTCAGCTCGATGCCCTTTCCCCGGGAAATGACCGCCCGGAACATTTCCGCCAGCCGGTCCCACCAGGGGCGCAGGTCCAGCTCATACTCCGGGGGAAGGTAGCGCAGGGGGTAAATCACGTGGCCCAGCACATCCCAGCCATCGGTATGGATCAGCTCCTCCAGTGTGTCCATGTAGTCGTCGATGACGGCGATGCCGTCCTCCTTGTTGGCGCACGCGTGGGCCACAGTAAAGATGCCGCGCCCTCCGGCGGCGGCGCTCTGGCTGTGGAGGGAGCCGATCACGAAGTCCAGCTCGGGAATGGTCAGCGAGGCGTCCACGGCGGCGGGGTCCAGAACGCCGTTGCCCACCTCCACCCCCAACCGCAGCTCCAGCCGGCCCGGCCAGCGGTTTTTCAGCCTCCGCCACTGCTCCAGGGGGGGAGTCCAGTCGTAGACGGTGGGCAGACGGTTTC
>CATLHC010000113.1 GCA_949948775.1 uncultured Oscillospiraceae bacterium | reverse complement strand
CTAGAAAACCCTTTTGTTCGGTTTTTTTTTTTTTAATTTTGGGCCCATTGTGTTTTTTTTTTTGTCTTTTTTGCGGGGTTTACCGTGTGTGTTACGGCCGCTCCGACCCTCGCTTAAAATGTTTTCTTACGTCGCCGTCCCATTCAGCGGGGGGTTCTTCATTGGTGTGGATGTGCGGATTCCGGCAGGGGTAAGGGCCGCCTCGTTTCACAATTCGCCCCTTACCGCCATAGGATAGCTTGTAGGCCGTCCGCGGGGCGGTCCGCACGGGAAAGGAGCTATCTAATATGTATGAAGCATTGTGTTTATCCGCTCTTCAGGAGGGAGAGAGCGCTTATGTGACCGAGGTGAACGCGGGACCCGCCATGGACCGGCGACTCACCGACCTGGGGCTGGTGCGGGGTACCCGGGTGACCTGCGTGCTGCGCAGCCCCGCCGGGGACCCCTGCGCCTATCTTATCCGGGGGGCGCTCATCGCCCTGCGCCGGGCGGACGCCGACGGGGTGACTTTGGAGCGGCAGGCTCAGGCTGTTCCGGCTGAGGCGGTGGCCACATGAATCGAGTGGCGCTGGCGGGCAATCCCAACGTGGGCAAGTCCACCCTGTTCAACGCGCTTACTAAAATGCGGCAGCCTACGGGGAACTGGGCCGGCAAGACGGTGGCCACCGCTCGGGGTGAGTACATCTTTGAGGGGCAGGAGTACCAGTTGGTGGACCTGCCCGGAACCTACTCTCTGGCCGCCCACTCCCAGGAGGAGGCGGTGGCCCGGGACTACATCCAAAGCGGCCAGGCGGACGGGGTGGTGGTGGTGTGCGACGCCACCTGCCTGGAGCGCAACCTGATCCTGGTGCTCCAGGTGCTGGAGCTGACAGGTAAAGTGCTGGTGTGCGTCAACCTCATGGACGAGGCCAAGCGACTGGGGGTAGAGGTGGACCTTCCCGCCCTGTCCAAGCGGCTGGGGGTGCCGGTGGTGGGTACCGCCGGAGGCCGTCAGGACGGGCTGGAGGAGCTGAAGGCGGCCATTGCCCGGCTGGTGACGACCCAGGCTCCCGCCTCTCCTCGGCGGGAACCCCAGGAGCGGGTCACCCTGGCGGAGCGGTACGCTGCCCAGGTGGTGCGCAGCAAAAAGGCGGACCGCCTGCGCCGCCAGCAGCGGATCGATCGGCTGCTCACCTCCAAATCCACCGGAATCCCGCTGATGATTCTGCTGCTGGGGGTGATTGTGTGGCTGACGGTGGCGGGGGCCAACGGGCCGTCCGCTCTACTCACCGCCCTATTTGCTCGGCTGGGAGGGATTTTGGAGGGCTGGCTGGCCTCCGCGCCCGCCTGGCTGCGGGGGGTTCTGCTGGACGGAGTGTACCGGGTTACCGCCTGGGTGGTGGCGGTGATGCTGCCCCCCATGGCCATTTTTTTCCCTCTGTTTATGCTGCTGGAGGATCTGGGCTACCTGCCACGGGTGGCCTTCGTCATGGACCACGCCTTCCAAAAATGCCGGACTTGCGGCAAGCAATGCCTCACTATGTGTATGTCAATGGGGTGTAACGCCTGCGGGGTCACCGGCTGCCGCATCATCGACAGCCCCCGGGAGCGGCTCATCGCCATTTTGACCTCCTCCCTGGTGCCCTGCAACGGCAAGTTTCCCACCCTCATCGCCCTCATCACCATCTTCTTCGTGGGGGGGCGGGTGGGTCTGCTGGCCTCGTTGGAGGGGGCGGCGCTGCTGCTGGCCACCCTGGTGCTGGGAGTGGCGGGAACGCTGGCCTGCTCCCGGCTGCTGTCCGTCACAGTGCTCAAGGGGATGCCCACCTCCTTTGCCCTGGAGCTGCCCCCCTTCCGCAAGCCCCGGGTGGGGGAGGTCATCGTCCGTTCGGTGCTGGACCGCACTCTGTTTGTGCTGGGACGGGCGGTGGCGGTGGCGGCTCCCGCCGGGGCGGTCATCTGGCTGATGGCCAACGTTACGGTGGGAGACGCCTCCCTGCTGGCCCACTGTACCGGCTTTCTGGATCCCTTTGCCCGGTTCTTCGGGCTGGATGGGGTGATCCTCATGGCCTTCATCCTGGGCTGGCCCGCCAATGAGATCGTCCTGCCCGTGATGCTTATGGCGTATCTGGCCACCGGGAGTCTGGTGGGGTTCGACGACCTGGCTGCCCTGAGCCGGCTTCTCACTGAGCAGGGCTGGACCTGGGTGACGGCGGTATGCACCATGCTGTTCTCGCTGTTCCACTGGCCCTGCTCCACCACCTGCTTGACTATCTACAAAGAGACGGGCAGCGCGAAATGGACGGCGCTGGCCATTGCCCTGCCCACGGTGCTGGGGCTGGGGCTGTGCCTCATTGTGGCTACGGCAGCCCGCCTGCTGGGGCTGGGATAAAAAGCATCGCCGGTTTGACCGGCGGCGTTTTCTTTATCCCTGTTGTGTTTTTGGCAGCTTGTTCTGCTCCTGGGTTTGGACCCAAAGCTGCATTCCCACTACCAGCACGAAGGTGGCCACCGCCGGGGACACCAGGGCGTGGCCCGCCAGCACGGAGATGGCGAAGCCCGCCAGAGTGGTGTATAGGGCGGTGCAGTAGCACAGGCTGTCCAGCCGCTGGGCGGGCCGCTTGAAAAACTGGACGATGGACCAGACGATGAAAGCCAAATAGGGCGCAAAATATAGGGCGAAGCCCACCACGCCGTGGCGGAGAAGGACGGCCAGGGGGTCCAGCTCCACCATGAAGTACATCTCCCGGCTGTAGGAGGGGGCGGTGGCGTAGCCGATGCCCAGCAGCTTGCCCAGCACGCCGCTCTCGGTGTACACCTGGACGGCGGGGGAGGCGCTGATGAACCGTCGGCTAAAAATCTGGTCGATGTCGGCAATGGTCTCGTTGGATTTGATGAGGTCATAGAGCCAGGTGTTCTGGCAGGCATGGGCGATGGCCTCGTCCCAGACCTCCACCGTGGCCTCCGGCGGGCGGGGCAGATTGGTGATATAGACCTCAATGAGATAGCGCAGGAAGGGGGAGTCCTGGGTGATCACCAGAAAAAGCAGCACCAAAACGGCGGCGGCAACGGTCTTGATGATGTTCGCCCGGGAACGCTCCCGGACCAGCCGGACCACCTGCCAGATCAGAACGGCCAGACAGTAGAGAAGGGTGAAAGCGTAGACGATCTTGGTGCCCAGGGAGGTGGCGCTGATGGCCACGGCGATGAGAGCCCAGGCGGCCAGGACCCCCTTCCACCAGGTTTTTTTGGTGACGGTGGGGAGGACCTCCAGACAGTACCAGATGGTAAACGGGGCGGTGATGGCCATGATGCAGCCCACCTCGTTGGCGGCGTAGAACCACCCCCGGTTGCCGTAGCCCGAGCTGGTGTAGGACACGAATCCGGTGCCGGTGACCTGGGCGATGGGGATGACGCTGGCGTACAGCGCCCCCGCCCAGGCAATGGCCCGGCAGGTGACCAGATAGCCGTACTGCCGGTAGACGGACCAGAGGAAGATGAGCACGAAGGGAGCGAAGAAGGTCTTGACCACTTCCTTCACGTTGGCCAGGCACAGGGAAAAGCCGCCCAGGGTGAAGATATAGCCCATGAACAGGACCAGATAGCCCACCAGCGCCCAGGTATAGAGCATCCACCGCTTTTTTCCTGGGAAATCACTGATCAATACAGTGTAGAGAAATGCCAGGACGATGACCAGGGAGCGGACAACTACGCCGGCGGTGACGGAGTGCCCGGCCTGGGCCCCCAGGCCGGTGAGCACGTCGATGAGGGGCTGGCAGAGAATATAGACGGCCAGGAGCATGGGCAGACGGGTTCTTGCGGCATCCTGTACCTTGGCGCGCAGCTGATTCATGACAACACATCCTATTGGCAGCGGGAGGCCGGAAAAGGTCCCGCATGAATTGATAAACAGCTTTTTCAGTATAGTATAATGTGGCGGAGATTGCAATAAAAAATGTCATAAAAGAATGTTAACATTTTGCAAAGGTGGAAAAACCCGCTGTGCGGCGGCACAGCGGGTTTTTCCGGTTTATGTAATTATGACGCTGGTTTGACGGGGGCTTAGGCGGAGCTTCACAGCGCCGCCTTGATGGCGTCGACCATGTCGATTTTTTCCCAGGGCAGGTCCAGCTCCGGGCGGCCGAAGTGGCCGTAGGCGGCGGTCTGGCGGTAGATGGGCCGGCGCAGGTCCAGCCGCTTGATGATGGCGGCGGGGCGCAGGTCGAACACCTTGTCCACGGCGTCCTCCAAAGCGGCGTCGGACACGGTGCCGGTGCCGAAGGTGTCGATGCGCACGGACACCGGCCGGGCCACCCCGATGGCGTAGGCCAGCTGGACCTGGCACCTGTCGGCAAGCCCCGCGGCCACGATGTTCTTGGCCACCCAGCGGGCGGCGTAGGCGGCGGAGCGGTCCACCTTGGTGGGGTCCTTACCGGAGAAGGCGCCGCCGCCGTGGGGGGCGGTGCCGCCGTAGGTGTCCACGATGATCTTCCGTCCGGTAAGGCCGGAGTCCCCCTGGGGACCGCCCACCACGAAGCGGCCGGTGGGGTTGACCAGGATGCGGGTGTTCTCGTCAAACAGCTCCGCCGGGATGGTGGGCTTGATGACCAGCTCGATCACGTCGGCCCGGATCTGCTCCAGGGTGGCCTCGGGGGCGTGCTGGGTGGATACCAGCACCGTGTCCACTCGAATGGGCTTGCCGTTTTCATCGTACTCCACCGTGACCTGGCTCTTGCCGTCGGGCCGGAGGTAGCCCACCAGCTTTTCCTTGCGCACCTGGGTCAGCCGCTGGGCCAGCTTGTGGGACAGGGAGATGGCTAGGGGCATTAGCTCGGGGGTCTCGGTGCAGGCGTAGCCGAACATCATGCCCTGGTCGCCGGCGCCGTTGTCCAGCCCGTCGGTGAGGGCGCCCTCCTTGGCCTCCAGGGCCTTGTCCACCCCCAGGGCGATGTCGGGAGACTGCTCGTCGATGTTGGAGATGACGGCGCAGGAGTCGCCGTCAAAGCCGTACTTGGCCCGGTCGTAGCCGATGTCCCGAATGACCTGCCGGGCGATCTTGGGGATGTCCACATAGCAGGAGGTGGTGATCTCCCCCATGATGTGGACCAGGCCGGTGGACACGGTGGTCTCGCAGGCCACCCGAGCCATGGGGTCCTTCTCAATGATGGCGTCCAGGATGGCGTCGGAGATCTGGTCGCACACCTTGTCGGGGTGGCCCTCGGTGACGGATTCAGAGGTAAATAAGCGTTTTGCCATGATTTTTTTCTCCTTTCTTTTGGGGAAGAAGCTGAAAAGCCCCCGCCGGATAACGGCGGGGGCAGGATGGTTCAGTTCTCTCCTCATCTTGCGTTTCCGCCGGACTTGGCACCTTGCAAAGCAGGTTGCCGTGGCTTCATCGGGCCGGTCCCTCCGCCACTCTTGATAAGGGTTATTTAATTGTACAACTCTATTATAGCATATAGCGCGCCGCTGTCAATGGGCAGTTGAAAAAAAGCGTAAAGATTCGCTCACTCGGCTCGCGGGGCCCGCAGGGGCAGGATGTCCCGGTGGTACACCCGGCGCATAAACAGGGCGCACAGGGTGCAGGAGAACAGCTCGGCAATGGGGAAAGCCAGCCACACCACGTCCAGGTCCTGGAACAGCCGGGCCAAAAGGAAAGCCACCGGCAGCAGGACGATGAGCTGGCGCACCAGGGAGGTGGTGAGGCTGAGCACGCCGTGGTCCAGGGCCTGGAACACCGAGCCGGACACGATACCGAAGCCCGCCAGCAGCCAGCTGAAAGAGATGATGCGCAGGGCGGGTATGCCGATGGCGAGCAGGTCCCCCGCCACATCCTCCTCTGAGCGGAACATATCCAGCAGCGGGCCGGGGACCAGCTGGAATACGGCGAAGCCGATGACCATGAGGGCGGTGGCGTATATCACGCTGAGTTTGATGGTCTTGATGATACGCTCCGGCTTGCGGGCGCCGAAATTGTAGGCCACGATGGGCACCATGCCGTTGCACAGGCCGAATACGGGCATAAAGAAAAAGGACTGGAGCTTGAAGTACACCCCGAACACCGCCGTGGCCGTGTCGGTGAAGGCGATGAGGATCTGGTTCATGCCGAACACCATCACCGAGCCGATGGACTGCATGACGATGCCGGGCAGGCCC
>CATLHC010000112.1 GCA_949948775.1 uncultured Oscillospiraceae bacterium | reverse complement strand
AGCTCTGTGTCCACCGGCTCCGGGCAGACATAGACTGGAGTGCACCCAGGTGGGGGTTGCGCCCGCGCCTCCGCGCCCGTCTCCGGCCCCGGCGGGGGCCGCGGGATCCCCCTGGGCCGGGGCCGGTGAAAGGAGCGTATTCATGAGTCAATTTTATTGGAACGAACCCGCCAAGGGCTATGCCATGTCTGCGGAGGAGTTTGCCGCCGAGACCCGCCCGTCCGGCTGTGGTTGTGACCGCGACCGTGATCGCGGCTGCGACTGTGACCGCGGGTGTGATTGCGACTGCGGCCAGCAGATGGTCTGCTGCCGCCGCCCCGCCGCCGCGCCCAAGCTGCCCCAAGTGGAGGAGGGCTGCTGCTGCAAGCAGAGCTTCCGGGCGGCGCTGAGCCTTTTGTGCGGTGAGCGGATCTCCAGCCTGCTGGACTTCGACGCGGCGGCCTTTATCACCAACAATTACACCGCCGGGGCCGCCGTGGCCTGCGGGAAGCCCAAGGGCGGTCCCCACGGCCGGGACTGCGAGGAGGGGGACGAACACAGAAAGCCCACCCCGCCCCCTCCTTCCTGCCCCTGTGAGGGTTCTGACAATCTGGGAGAGCTGACGGGCAGCTTCCGCCGGTTCGCCCTGTGCAGCTGCGACCTGCTGGATATCGACGCCCGGCTGTTCAACGCCGAGGGCAAGTGCTGTGATTTCACCGCCACCCAGGCGAACCTGTGCGAGCTGGACGCGGTGGTCATCCAGGGCGCGGCGGCCTGCGCGGAGGGCGACCTCACCGCCGGCGAGGCGACGGCGCGGAACTTCCGCTGCCTGCGCAACCTGCTGGCCCAGCGGCTCAATCCCTGCGGCGGCGCCTGCGGCCAGGAGTGGTGCTCCTGTGCCTGCGACGGTCGGGATTGCTGCTGTGCCGCCGGGCTGCTGTCCACCCTGGCCCAGAACAACCTGAGCCGCCGGGTGTCCCTGGCGGCGGGGCTGCTGGTGCTTCGGAACGTCACCCTGCTGGGCACCGTGGGCAACGTGCTGGTGCTGGCCAACGACTGCGACAACAGGCTGTATTTCGTGTGCGTCAACAGCGTGCAGTTCATCGGGTAAGAGAGTTTACGCCCCCTCCGCCATTGCGGAGGGGGCGGTTTTCATGGAGTAGTCAGATGTAAAATTATTGCCTATTATCCAAATAATCTTTTAGAAAAGAGCAGCATTTAATGCTTGATGCATATCTCCTGAAATCTGAATTAAACTTTTTTTGCCATTTTTGAAGTATATGGCTACTTGTGCTGTTTGCGTTCCTACAAAGTCGAAAACGGTCTGTGTTTTATCGACTAATTCTATATGATCTATTGTCTTTTTGTTTAATTCTATGTCTGTTGTAATTAAAATTCCTTTTTTAATCAGCCTTGGTTTACCGTGTTTGATTTTTATATCTGCATCCTTGTAATCTCCTGCTGTCACTCGGTTTGTAATCCATCCCATTTTATTATCCCCCAATTCATGTGTAATTTTCCATAAAAATTATATTATGTAGTCCAATGAAATGCAAGCAAAAATTATAAAACGAATGTTTGACAAGCGGGAACAGGCGATGTATACTATCCCCAACGGGGGGAGCGCCATGGACCGGGTCATCTATCACTGCGACTGCAACAGCTTTTACTGCTCGGTGGAGCTGCTCTCCCACCCGGAGCTGCGAAGCGTACCCACGGCGGTGTGCGGCGACCCCAAGAGCCGCCACGGCATCATCCTGGCCAAAAACGAGCCCGCCAAGAAATTCGGGGTCCGCACGGCGGAGACCATCTGGCAGGCCCGCCAAAAATGCCCGGACCTGGTGCTCCTCCCCGCCCACCACGACCTGTACCGGGCGTACTCCAAAAAGGTCAACGCCATCTACGACCGCTTCACCGACCTCATCGAGCCCTTCGGCATCGACGAGAGCTGGCTGGACGTGACGGGCACCCTCCACCTGTTCGGCGGCGACGCCCGCGCCCTGGCCGACCGCATCCGGAACACTGTGCGGGAGGAGCTGGGGCTGACCATCTCTGTGGGGGTGTCCTTCAACAAGGTGTTCGCCAAGCTGGGCAGCGACTACAAAAAGCCGGACGCCACCACCGTCATTACGGTGGACGACTTCCGTCAAATTGTCTGGCCCCTGCCGGTGACAGACCTGCTGTACGTGGGCCGGGCGGCGGCCAGGGTGCTGGCCCAGTACGGCGTGACCACCATCGGGGACCTGGCCGCCTTTGACCGCTTCGCCCTGGTGGAGCTGCTGGGTAAACAGGGGGGCCAGCTGTGGAACTACGCCAACGGCCTGGAGAACAGCCCCGTGGCCCCGGCGGGGACCTATACGCCCCCCAAGTCGGTGGGCAGCGGGGAGACCTTCTCCCACAACCTCACCCGGCGGGAGGAGGTGGACCGGGGGGTGGCGGTGCTGGCGGACCAGGTGGCGGTGCGGCTGAGAAAGCACGGCATGAAGGCCGGCACCCTCCAGCTCACCATCCGGGACCCCAGGTTCAAGGACATCTGCCGCCAGCGCCCCCTGGACGCCCCCGCCAACACCGCCCGGGAGCTGCACCGGGCCGCCATGGACATCCTGGCCCGCAGCTGGAAGTCCGGCGCGCCCATCCGGGCCATCACCCTCACCGCCAGCGGCCTCATCCCCGAGGGGGAGGCGGCGGAGCAGCTGGACCTGTTCCGCAAAAACGCCCCCCAGCGGCGGGACAAGGTGGAAAAGCTGGAGCGGACTATGGACGCCATCCGCTCCAAGTACGGCCGGGACGCGGTGACGTTGGCGGCCCTGACCAGGCCCCAGGAGCGGGAGGAGGACCCGGACGACCTGCCCTTCTGAACGCGAAAGGACCCGCCGGAGGGCGGGTCCCTTTTTGCCTTACTTCGTGCCGAAAATGCGGTCGCCCGCGTCCCCCAGGCCGGGGACGATGTAGCTGCGCTCGTTAAGCCCCTGGTCCACAGCCCCGCAGTAGATTTCCACGTCAGGGTGGGCGGAGGTCACCACCTCGATGCCCTTGGGGGCAGCCACCAGCACCATCAGCTTGATGTTCTTGCAGCCGTAGCCCTTCATGATCTGAATGGCGGCGTCGGCGCTGCCGCCGGTGGCCAGCATGGGGTCCACGATGAGCGCGTCCCGCTCGGCGATGTCCCGGGGCATCTTGCAGAAGTACTGCACCGGCGCCATGGTCTCCTCGTCCCGGTACATGCCCAGATGGCCCACCCGGGCGGATGGCACCATGCGCAGCACGCCGTCCACCAGGCCCAGACCGGCCCGGAGTATGGGCACCACGGCGAACTTTTTGCCCGCCAGAATGGGGGCCTCCATCTCGCAGATGGGGGTCTCGATCTTCTTGGTGGTCAGGGGCAGGTCCCGGGTGGCCTCGTAGGTCAGCAGCATCCCGATCTCGGACACGATCTCCCGGAAGTCCTTGGTGGAGGTGTTCTTATCCCGGAGGATGGTGAGCTTGTGGGCGACGAGGGGGTGATCGACCACGTGTACTTTCTCGTTCATGTCGGCAGCTCCTTTGTATATGGATTGAACGGCAGAATGCTTATCTGAGGTATTATACCACATTCCCCCCGCCCTGCCAATGGGATGCGGGATATTTTTTGGCGCGCCGCCCGTCCCCCCGAAACGACCATCCGTCCCCGTTGGCTGGACATTTGGGCGCGGGCCGGATATACTAGGCTCAGCGAAAGGAGGGAGCGCGGATGAAGGTGGAGATACAGATCGACCCCGGCCTGGACGAGCCGGTGGTGGTCCTCCGCGCCCCCAGCCCCACCGAGGAGGTGGAGGCCCTGGCGGCCCGGCTGCGGGGGGAGGCGGCGCCCCAGCCCTTCACCGTCTACCGGGAGCGGGAGGCGGTGCGGGTGAGCCGGTCCATGGTGCTGCGGTTCTACGCCGAGGACAAGGGGGTCTTCTGCCAGACGGGCAAGGGCGTGTTCACCGTCCGGGCGCGGCTGTACGAGCTGGAGGAGGAGCTGGCGGGCACCAAATTCGTCCGGGTGTCCAACTCGGAGATCGTCAACCTGGACCGGGTGACGGGGCTGGACCTGACCCTGGCGGGCACCATCAAGATGACCCTGGAGGGCGGGACGGTGTGCTGGGTGTCCCGGCGGTATGTGAAGAAGATCAAAGCGGCTCTGGGCTTTTAGAGGAGGGCATGGTATGGAAGAGATCAAACGGCAATGGCTCGTCCGCGCCCTGGTGGGAGGATCGCTGGGGCTGGCGTGCTGCGTGCTGGTGGGCTTTGTGGCCCAGCCGGGGGCGCTGTTTGGCGGGACGCTCTCCTATGACATCAGGGACTTCACCTTCTGCTTTGACTCCAGGGTGCCGGAGGGGCCGGGCACGGCGCTGGCCCTTCTGCTCTGGTTCCTCTTCGGCGCGGAGACCGGGATCGCCACCCTCCCCTTCGCCGACAGCGGCAGGGAGCTGGTGGTGCGTTCTCTGGCCCACTTTGCCGTCACCGCCGCCACGGTGTCGGTGTGGGTCGTGCTGAACTTCGGCGTCATCGAGCTGCCCTTCTTCCTGATTCCTCTGGCGCTGGTGTACGCCCTGGTGTGGCTGGGCCGGTGGGTGGGGTGGTTTGCCGAGGTGGCCGCCATCCGGGCCAAGCTGGGGCTGGCCCCCGGGCCGTCCCTGTTCCACTGGCGGGAGTCCCTGCCCTATGTGGGCTTCGCGTTCCTGCTGTGCCTGGCGCTGCCCACCGCCCTGCGGCTGCTGGACGACCCCACCCCTGTTTTGAGCGTCATGTACGCTTGGCTGCTGCTCCCCGTGGGGGGCTTCATGTCCGGGCTGTCCCTGGGGCGGCGGCACGGGTCCTGCCCGCTGTACCCGGCGTCCTGCGCCCTGTTCACCCTGGCCTTCATCCTCACCGCCAAGCTCTACACCAACATGGCCGACGGAGCGCTGATCCCCATCGCCCTGGTCTCCACGCTGGCGGGCAACCTGGCGGGGGCGGCCCGGCACAGGGTGAAAAAGGGGGCAGACGCGCCGTGATCTGGCTGATTTTCGCCGCGTTCCTCTTCGTCCCGGCGGCCCTGCAATGGCTGGTGATGCGGGTGACGCAGCGCCGGTTCCGCGCTCTGCGCTGGGCGCTTTTGACCCTCCCGGCGCTGCTGGCCTGGCGGGGGCGCTGGTATCTCTACGCCCCCTGGGAGGAGTATCCCCACCCCGACGGGCTGGCGGGCACACTCCTATATATATTTGCCGCGCTGTCCCTGGCGGGCTGGGGGCTGGGCTGGGCGCTGTACAAATTCCAAAATTGGAGGGAAAAACCGTGAAAAAGCAGACCCGCATCTACAACCTCCTCTTCCCCATCTGGCTCATCTGGCTGTTCCCCCAGGTGCTGGTGTTCGTCATCCCCGGCAACCTCATCATCGACTGCGCCGTGCTGTTTTTCACCCTTCTGGCGTTGAAGCATGCTCAGAAGGGCGCGGTGGTGAAACAGCTGTGGTGGAAATTCTGGCTGCTGGGCTTCGCCGCCGACCTGGTGGGGACGGCGTGGATGTTCCTGGGGTGGCTGCTGTCCGTCCCCTTCGAGGATCTTTGGGACGGCACGCTGAGCTATATCATGTATGACCCCTTCGGCCATCCGCTGGCCTTCCTGTGGACGCTGGCGGGGGTGGCCCTGGCGGGCGCGTGCATCTACCTCTTCGACAGGCGGGCCATGGGCTCCTGCGAGCTGCTCGACCACAGGCAGCGGCACGTGACCGCCCTGACCATGGCCATTGTCACCGCCCCCTGGCTGTTCTTCATCCCGCTGTACCTCTGACCGGCACTGTCAAAAAAGGGGACGCGCCCAGCGCGCCCCCTTTTTTGGGCTATTTATCTAAAAAAACGGCGGAAAACCCCAGACCCGCGGTGATAAAACAGGCTTGTATTTTTCCGTGAAATGGAATACAATAGAGTGGCAAAAATGAAAGGCAACCCTCTTGCGGCTTGAAGAAAGGAAGGTTCCCATGAAAATACAAACGGAAAAGGGCCTGGTCCGGCTCACCAGCGACGTGTTTTCCAACCTCACCGGGGCCGTGGCCACCAGCTGCTACGGCGTGAAGGGCATGGCGTTCCGCTCCCGGACCGACGGGCTGGTCCACCTGCTGCGCCGGGAGTCCATGTCCAAGGGCGTGAAGATCGTCTACAACGACGACCAGTCCATCTCCATCGACCTGCACATCATCGTGGACAACGGGGTGAACCTGGTGGCGGTGGGGCAGTCCATCCAGAGCGAAGTGAAGTACAATGTCCACCGCCTCACC
>CATLHC010000111.1 GCA_949948775.1 uncultured Oscillospiraceae bacterium | reverse complement strand
TGCACCCGAACCGGCGGGCGAGCTGCCGGGCCACGTCGACATAGCCCTCATGGCTCAGCTTTCCCCCGTCGATGTCGCTCTGCGCGGCCTCGATGCCGAACACGTCCTTGGCGTCCTCCTCGTTGGCGATGCACACGTCCACATAAGGCATCAATTGGCCCATCACCTCTCCCGCCCGCTGGGAGGTCCACAGCTTTTTGCGGAAGTTCAGGTCACAGGACACCTTGACCCCCCGCCGCTTGGCCGCCTGGCAGGCCGCCAGGCAGATCTCCGGCAGAAAGCCCCCCAGCGCGGGCGTGATGCCGGTCCAGTGGAACCAATCGGCCCCCTCAAAAATGGCGTCCCAGTCGAACTCCTCCGGCCTGGCCAAAGCGATGGCGGAGCCAGCCCGGTCGTAAATCACCTTGGAGGGCCGCTGAGACGCCCCCTTCTCGCAGAAATAGATGCCCAGGCGGTCTCCGCCCCGAACCATGAAGCGGGTGTCCACCCCATAGCGGCGCAGCTCGTTCACCGGGCACTGGCCCACCTCGTGGGCGGGGACCTTGGTCACAAAGGCGGCGTCCATGCCGAAATTCGCCAGGGAAACGGCCACGTTCGCCTCCCCGCCGGCATAGGTGGCCTCAAATTTCCCGCTCTGGACGATGCGCAGGTATCCCTCCGGGTTGAGCCGCATCATGATCTCTCCAAATGTGATGATCCGTGCCATGTTTTTTCCTCCTTACGTTTTTCGCCGCGCCGGCCGGCGTCCGCGCGTGCGCTCGGATCAGGCCAAAGCGCCCCAGGCTTTCATAATACGAAATTTAATTTTTTATTATGAAATTTCTGTTCTTATGATACGCCATCTCTCCGTTAATGTCAACCATTTTCTTTGTTCCCTCCACTGTTTTCTGCCGCCGCGCCGGAAAAATCCGTCGGCCCCGCCGTCACCCCGCCCGGGCGGAAGCGCACTGTGCGTTTTCCCACATTTTACCGTCGACTTTACGGCAACCGCGGATTCAGGCAGCCCGCCAAGGCAGGCGGCCTGAATCCGCGGTTTGCTCTGCAGCGAGAAATAGATTGTATTTTCCCAGCGGGGTCAGGAAACCGGGGTTGCGCCGCACACGGCGGTATTGCAGCCTCATATATAGCTGTCAATCCATTAAATGGGCCCGAATTAGGCCGCCCGCTTACATAAAGCGCACGTCACTCCGCGTCCCGCAGGTCGATGATCTCGCTCTCCATCACCGCGGCGCGGGTCAGCTTGGCCAGCCGATGGATGCTCCACAGATCGGACACGCTCTCATAGATGAGAATGACGCCGATGATCTGAATCAGCATCTCGGCAAACAGGCTGGGGTTGAAGACGACCACGCAGCCGAGGATCACGATGAGCACATCCAGGGTGAAGGGAACCCACCACCGATCAAAGCCTGCGGTGCGCAGCGCAAAGTCCCTCCGCAGGCTCACGGCGCCATCCACCAAAATGACGACACCCAGGATAATAAAGATGATGTCGCTGACGCGGGTGGGCTGAACCAGCGCGTAAAGGCCGAAGCCGGCGCAGATGACGCCGATGACCAGTCCGACCAAGGAGCCCCGCTCCCTGCCGAAATAGGCGATGATGTTGAACAGGCCGTAGCCCGTGAGCACGGCGGCAACGATATAGCACAGGATCAGATTGCTGGTGTGGGGCCAAATCAGAAGCGCCAGGCCAAGGAAGAGATAGAGCAGGGACGCCAGGATCAGACTCCACTTGATATCTTTGAACAGTTCTCTCATGTGGCAGTTCCTCCAAATTCAAAAAGATACGGTAAGCTGCATCTTGAACCGCGTCTCGCCGTACACGGCGTGGGGGATGTCTTTGGGCATGACCAGCGTCTCACCCTCGTTCAGACGGAACACCTCGCCGCCCACGGTGAAACGGCCCGTGCCCTCCAGCACCGTGACCATGGCGTCTCCGCCCGCCGCATGGGTGGAGATTTCCTCGCCCTGGTCAAAGGAAAAAATCGTCATACTGACATGGTCGTTTTGAACCAGCGTTTTGCTGACTACCTGGCCGTCCTGGTAATCCACCAGCTCCTTCAGCTTCAGCGCGGTCCGCTTTTGGATGTTTTTATACATAGCAATCCCTCCGTAATCCTTTCGTAATCTTATAATGCCCCTTCGCCCAAATCTAATGACCGATCATGCGCCATTTGTTCTGTAACAAGATAACAGCTTTGCCTGCGATGGACCGCACGCACGCATGCCGCCGAACGCGTAGGTCGGGATAGGCGGCGACGTGCTGATGCGGCGGCCCTCAGCTTCCCAAGTTCTCTATCCCGCATCCGTTTCTTTCGATTGTGCCGCGTCCTCCACGGAGGAACGGCTCATGATATAAAATTCCTCCTGGCTGGGCCGGTATTCCCTTGTCATAGGCTCCAGCGTATCGTCGTAGCGCCGGGCCGCTTCCTCGTCGACACTCATGACGGGGCTGTCCCGGTATGTCCATTTTCGGCCGGCCAACGCGCCCTCCCTCAGCTCCTTCACCAGCATGGCCGACGGGAATCGCCCGCCCTCCAGGCATACGTTGAATTTTCGGCAGCTTTTGAAGCCGCGGCTCACGTAGTTGGCGGGGCTTCCGAAGATGACGATCACATCCCAGCCCAGCTCCTCTGCCCGCCGGAAGGAGCGCTCCAGCAGTTGTTTGCCATACCCCTTGCGCTGGTGTTCCGGCGCGACGGATACAGGGCCGAAGGTGAGGATGTCCTTGACCGCCCCCGCCTGGTCGGTGAGGGTGGCTTTGGTGTACATCACATTCCCGATCACTTGGCCGTCCAGCTCGGCCACGAAGTCCAGCTCCGGAATGAAATCCGGGTGATCCCGCATAACACGGACCAGGTAGTGCTCTGTGCAGCCGGGGGCGTACATGTTATAGAAGGCCCGCCGGGTGACGGCTTCCACGGCCTGACGGTCCGCCCGGTTCTCGTTTCTGATGGTCAGCATGAAAAATGCCCCTTTCCATTGAGTTTTCCACCATGATTCTACCATAGAGTTTCCCCAAAGTCGAGATATCTAACTTGGATCATTAATCGTCGGAAGCAGGCGCAGCCGGCTAAGGCGCTCCCCGCAATTCGGTCGAAGCACGTAAGCCGCCGGCGCCCATCACAGAGGGTTGATTATCGTTTGCGCCGGTGGTATACTTTTTTCGCAAAATTCCATTGAGAGAAACTATCTCATCTTTTGCGGAGTCTGAACTAAGCGAAACATTGCCGGGAGAGCCGTGGCAAGCCGGACCGGCCGGTCAGGTCCCCGCAATGCCAAGGAGTGAGCGTATATGTGGCTTGTTTTTGCGTTTGGGTCCGCGATTTTCGCGGGCATTACATCCATCCTGGCCAAATGCGGCATCCGGAAAACGGACTCCACCGTGGCCACCGCCATCCGCACCGTTGTGGTGCTGGCCTTCTCCTGGCTGATGGTGTTTTTGGCGGGATCGCAAAGTCAGATCAGCGCCATCGGCGGGAAAACATTGGCATTCCTGGTTCTGTCAGGTCTGGCCACCGGGGCGTCTTGGCTATGCTACTTCAAGGCTCTCCAGCTGGGCGATATCAACAGGGTGGTTCCCATCGACAAATCCAGCACCGTGCTGACCATCCTGCTGGCGTTCGCGTTTCTCCACGAGGCCATCAGCCTATCCAAAGGCATCGGTGTGGCACTGATCGCCGTGGGCACGCTTCTCATGATTGAGAAAAAGGAAACGGACGGGCAACTGGTCGGTGGCAGCGCGTGGCTGTGGTACGCCCTGGGGTCGGCGGTGTTTGCCAGCCTGACCTCCATTTTAGGCAAGGTGGGCATCTCCGGCGTGGAGTCCAACCTGGGTACGGCGATCCGCACAGGGGTGGTGCTGGCCATGGCCTGGGCCATGGTATTTGTCACCGGAAAGCAGGGGGCGCTCCGACAGATTCCCAAACAGGAACTGGGCTTTATCTGCCTGTCCGGCCTAGCCACCGGGGCGTCCTGGCTGTGTTACTACCGGGCCTTGCAGGACGGACCTGCCAGCGTGGTCGTCCCCATTGACAAGCTGAGCATCCTGGTAACGGTGGCCTTTTCCGGCCTGGTGTTCCACGAGCGGCTGACCCGCCGCGCCGCTGTGGGATTGCTGCTGGTGACGGCCGGTACACTGATCATGCTGTTCTGATTCATCATTAATAAGGAGTTGACTACAAGCTTAACAATGGGCGCAATCCGGGCCGTTTGCTTTTACTGGGGGCAAAAATTGCGCCGAGAAAAAAATTCTGCAAAAGGTATAAACTTTTTTTAATTGCAGCCGAATAACTAAATGAATGGCATGGGGAGTATTTGCCGTTCAGCACAATATTATCTATAATTATAATTAATTATGGTTTCACCCGGTTCCGGGCCGGTTGAAATACAGCCCCAGCGCCGTACAAACTGGACGCCCCGGCCAGGTCGTTCAGGGAAGACGGAAGTTTCAATGTGCAGAGGCAATGGATGGCCGAGGCACATAAAAAAATTCAGAAAAGGAGTTTGTATCATGCGTATTCAGCACAATATTATGGCCATGAACGCCTATCGCAACTACACGAACAACGTGTCCGCGATGAAGTCCAACCTGGAGAAGCTCTCCTCCGGCTACAAGATCAACCGCGCGGGCGACGACGCCGCCGGTCTGGCCATCAGCGAGAAGATGCGCGCCCAGATCACCGGCCTGGAGACCGCCCAGAAGAACGCGAAGGACGGCATCAGCCTGGTGCAGACCGCCGAGGGCGCTCTGACCGAGGTCCATGATATGCTCAACCGTATGGTGGAGCTGGCCACCCAGTCCGCCAACGGCACCTACGACAACACCACCGACCGCAACCAGCTCCAGAAGGAAGTTGACCAGCTGAAGAGCGAGATCAACCGCATCGCCGACAGCGCCAACTTCAACGGCATCAAGCTGCTGGACGGCTCCATGGCCATCACCGACGCCGTCGAGGCAACCAGCAATACCGTGACCGAGGAGATCACCGGCATGGACCGCATCATCAAGGCTATCGCCGATGGTGAGAAGGCCTATGAGGTCGCGGGGAAGAAGACCATTTTGGATGGCGCGGGCGGCACGCCCACCAAGGCCACCATGGCGGTGGACCTGAGCACCATTAAGTTCACCTCCGATGCCAGCGCCACTGCCGGCGGCACCATCACCATTGACATTGCCGGAACGAAGTTCACCACCAAGGCAAGCGGCCTCAAGGCTGCAGCCGATGGCACGATCAGCGCGTCGAAGGTAATTGACTCCATTCTCGCTAATGACGACAACTTCAAGGACGCGACCGCCAAAGCTGCGGCCGAAGTCGAGATCAACGGCGTCAAGTGGACGATGTCCAAGGACGGCAACAGCCTCAAGTTCGTTCAGAAGGAAGACCCCATGACCGCCAACGAGGCTCGGGCTAACTTCGATGTGAATATTTCCATCAGCGGACCTGAGAGCGCCAAGTATAAGATCGAGCTGACTGACGACGCCAATACCGACGCCGTGATCAACGGGGACTATTCCGTCAAGGTAGGCACCGTTGTCAAGACTGCGGGCGTTGCCAAGGAAGATGCCAACAAGGCCAACACCGTGTTCGAGATCAAGGACAGCGACATCAAGGACGGCACCAAGATTGCCATCGGCACTTGGTCCATCGTCTTGGCCGTGGGCAACGACAGCAAGGTCAAGAACGCCGCTGCCGCCGGGGCTCCCGCCACGACTGCAAATGGTGAAGATATCATTTCCGTCAGCGATAAGGACGATCTGAACGCCGTGCTGAATAAGATCAGCGCGAGAATGGGCGGTACGATCAAGATGAAGTATCTGGATCAGAGCGGCAACGAGGCGACCGCCAACTTCCAGATCGGCGTCAGCGACGGCAGCGAGGGCTTCCCCAAGGGCCTGGCCATCCAGCGTATTGACCCGTTCCTCAACGCCCAGACTGCGGGCAGCCAGGGCTTTGCCTTTGACAGCCTGGAGAAGCTGGCCGTCAACTTCAAGATGCAGGTGACCACCACCACCACCACCGAGGCGAAGGAAGCCGGCAAGGGCCTGACGCTTCAGATTGGTGACACCGCCGACGATTTCAATCAGCTGAAGGTTTCCATCGGCGATATGCATACCAGCGCTCTGGGCCTGGACAGCATCTCCATTGCCGACCAGGACAGCGCCGCCGCCGCCGTTGAAGCCATCAAGACCGCCATCAACATGGTGTCCGATGTCCGCGGTACTCTGGGCGCCACTCAGAACCGTCTGGACCACACCATCAACAACCTGTCCGTCATGACCGAGAACATCCAGGATGCCGAGTCCACCATCCGCGACACCGACGTGGCCGACGAGATGATGGCCTACACCAAGAACAACATCC
>CATLHC010000110.1 GCA_949948775.1 uncultured Oscillospiraceae bacterium | reverse complement strand
GTCCGCCCCCGGCCCCCCCCCCCCCCCCCCCCCCCCCCTCTCACCGCTCCTGGAAAAAAGATTCGTCAAATTCCTCAAATAACCGTTGCCAAACGGCGGGGCTTATTGTATAATTGTTTTCAGTGACGCTTTGGCCGCCTGTCGGGCCCGAGCACTAATCGTTTAAGGAGTGGAAACAACTATGAGCTATTCTCCCCACAATATCCGCAACATCTGCCTGCTGGGCCACGGCGGCAACGGCAAGACCACCCTGGTGGAAAGCTTCCTGCGCATGACCGGTGTCATCGACCGTCTGGGCAAGACCACCGACGGCAACACCGTTTGTGATTATGACCCCGAGGAGATCAAGCGCCAAATCTCCATCTCCGCCGCTGTGGCTCCCGTGGAGTACAACGGCTGCAAGATCAACGTGCTGGACGCCCCCGGCAACTTTGACTTCGCCGGCGAGGTGGCCGAGTGCCTGTCCGTGGCCGACGCGGGCGTGCTGGTGTGCGCCGCCAAGGGCGGCATGTCCGTGGGCACCGAGCGGGGCTGGCAGCTGCTGGAGGACCGCAAGCTGCCCCGCATCGTCTACATCTCCAAGATGGACGAGGACAACATCGACTTCAACGCCGCCTTCGACGCCCTGCGCGAGCGCTTCGGCAAGAGCGTGGCACCCCTGGTGGTCCCCATCTGGGACGCCAACAAGAAGGTCACCGGCGTGGTGGACGTGCTCCACAAGCGCGCCTTTGAGCCCGCGGGCAACAAGCGCAAGGAGATCCCCATTCCCGAGGACAAGGTGTCCGTCATCGATGAGATCTACGGCCAGCTGATGGAGTCCGTGGCCGAGACCAGCGAGGAGTTCATGGAGAAGTTCTTCGGCGGCGAGGAATTCACCTACGCCGAGATCATGCAGGGCCTGCGGGCCGGCGTGCGGGACTGCTCCCTGGTCCCCGTGGTGTGCGGCTCCTCCTTCACGGGCCTTGGCACCCTGATGCTGCTGGACATGATCGTGGACCTGCTGCCCAACCCGCTGGAGGGCATCCCCGCCTCCGCCACCGACAAGGACGGCGAGCATGAGGACTTCATCGTCTCCCAGGGCGCGGTCCCCGCCGCCTTCGTGTTCAAGACCGTGGCGGATCAGTACGGCAAGTTCTCCTTCGTCAAGGTCATCTCCGGCAGCCTCACCCCGGACCTGACCCTGGTCAACGCCACCACCGGCGCCAATGAAAAGCTGGGCCGCCTCTACGTCATGAAGGGCAAGAAGAGCGAGGAGGTTAAGGAGCTGGGCTGCGGCGACATCGGCGCCATCGGCAAGATGGACCGGCTCAAGACCGGCGACACCCTGTGCGACCAGCGCAAGTTTGTCAAGCTGGACCCCATCCCCTTCGCCGAGCCCAACTTCTCCAAGGCCATCACCCCCAAGACCCGGGGCCAGGAGGACAAGATCGCCGCCGGCCTGGGCCGTCTCAACGAGGAGGACCCCACCTTCACCGTGGTCAACAACGCCGAGACCCACCAGATGGTGGTCACCACCGCCGGCGACATTCAGATGGACGTGCTGGTGAGCAAGCTCAAGAGCCGCTTCAACGTGGACGCGGAGCTGTCCGAGCCCCGGGTGGCCTACCGTGAGAAGATCCGCAAGAGTGTGTCCAAGCAGGGCCGCCACAAGAAGCAGACCGGCGGCTCCGGCCAGTTCGGCGACGTGTGGATTCGCTTCGAGCCCTGCGACAGCGAATCCCTGGAGTTCTGCGAGGAGGTCGTGGGCGGCGCGGTGCCCAAGAACTTCTTCCCCGCGGTGGAGAAGGGCCTGCGGGAAGCCTGTGTCCACGGCGTGCTGGCGGGCTACCCCATGGTCAACCTGAAGGCCACACTGTACGACGGGTCCTATCACCCCGTTGACTCCTCCGAAATCGCCTTCAAGACCGCCGCTCAGCTGGCCTATAAGGCCGCTCTGCCCGAGGCGTCCCCCGTGCTGCTGGAACCCATCGGCCAGCTGAAGGTCACCATCCCCGACCGCTACATGGGCGACGTCATGGGCGACATCACCAAGCGCCGGGGCAGCGTGCTGGGCATGAACCCCGCCGGAAACGGCAACCAGACCCTGGAGGCCGAGGTACCCATGGCCGAGATGACCACCTACGCCATCGACCTGCGGGCCATGACCCAGTCCAGGGGTTCCTTCACCCTGCACTTTGTGCGGTATCAGGACTGCCCGCCCGCCGCCCAGGAAAAGGCCATCGCCGCGGCGAAGGCTATGGCGGAGGAATAAGCCATACGATCATAAAAGCGGGACGCTTCGCCGAGGCGTCCCGCTTTTTGTAAAACTTTTGGGGGAAACGGTTATTTTTCCCCTGAAAGCCTCCGATAAATAGAATGAGGAGGCAATGGACTGCACCTAATCTGAAATAAGGGCCGCAACGGACTGCGCTCAGCCCGATATAGAGGTGACAGAAATGGATGTATCAGGTTCTCGCATAGAGTACATACCCGGCCAGGGCTACTTTGGGTATCTCCCAGGCTCGGACAAACCCGCGCTGCGCTGGGGTGATGAATTCTGGGCCATGATGAAGGAGAAGGCCGCGCAAAATGCCGCCAATCAAGTTAAGACTCCTGTTTTGCCCAACGGCCCCGGACGGTACGACCCTGTGGCGCTGGAGACCTTTGAGCGCAGGAAGCTGACCAAGCAGGAACTGTCCGCGCTGGCCGCTGAACTGGCAGAAAAATATGATCCCAGCAACATGACGCAGGCGGAAATGGACTCCTTCATGGATGATCTGGTGGCTGAGGGTCTTCTGAGCGAGGACGAGCTGGGTGTGCTTGGCTATCATGGCTTTACCGTTTTGTGGAGTCCGTTCGAGGGGGACGGTATGACAGGCTGGGGAGGCTGTGATACGTTGGATACGAGCAATCCTGAGTGGGACACCTACTACAGCCGCTATGGATCTCCGACCTGCCTCCAGAACTGTAACGGAGACGCGCTGGCCTATACAAAGCTGATGAGTTTCTATAAAAATCCAGCCGGGTCTGACGCGTTTGTGAAGTACGCGCAGACGAAGCGCGGCGGTTATGCAATCATGGCAAATATTTTGGAGGCCGTGCAGCGCAAGCGTCAGGCTTTGGGCCTGGGCGGAGAAGATGACAGCACCTCAAGCGCCTGCGCGAACAGCGGCCTAAACAGCGGCCTGACTTGGGCAGAGGCAATGACCAGGTGGAAGGACGCCTCCAACTCCGGCGATTCCTTGGACGAGAAAGTGGAAGATGTGCGCAGCGATATGTACGCCGCGTTGGACAACGTTTTGGAGGCCTCTATGGAGCGCAGGCGCCTGGCTTTGGCTCGGGGCCTGGCCTGAACACGAAGCAAAGCAGCAGCCGGGGGATAATCCCTCCGGCTGCTTTTTTCCGCAAGCTTTCGTTGTCGAGCGGAGTCCTGCCGAAACCACTCACGGCCGTAACGATCTAAAAGTTCTTTTTCGGTTCCTTTTTCTTTCAAGAAAAAGGAACGCCCTCACTTCGCGAGGCAGACGGCGGTCTGGGCGGCCACCTTCGCGTTATTGAACACCAGCTGGATATTGGAGTCCAAACTGTCGCCGCCGGTGAGTTCCTTCACCTTGGCCAGCAGGAAGGGCGTGGTCTCCTTGCCGTGGATGCCGTTGGCCGCAGCCTGCCGGAGCGCCTCGTCAATGGCGGTGTTGATGACACTCCGGTCCATGGAATACTCCTCCGGGATGGGGTTGGTCACCAGCATACCGCCGGTAAAGCCCAGCTCCAGGCTAGCGCGGAAGGCCGCGGCCAGCTCCTCGGGGGTGTCCACCTGATAGTCCACCGCAAAGCCGCTGTGCCGGGTGTAAAACGCGGGCAGTTCCTTGGTGCCGTAGCCCAGCACGGGCACGCCATGGGTCTCCAGGTACTCCAGGGTCAGGCCCAGGTCCAGGATGGACTTGGCCCCGGCGCACACCACCATGACGGGCGTATGGGCCAGTTCCTCCAGGTCGGCGGAGATGTCCATGGTGGTCTCCGCCCCCCGGTGGACGCCGCCGATACCGCCGGTGGCGAACACCTTGATGCCCGCCATGTGGGCGATAATCATGGTGGTGGTGACGGTGGTGGCCCCATCCTGTCCCCGGGCGCACAGCACGGCCAGGTCCCGGCGGCTGGCCTTGGCGACGGCGGTGCCCGTCTTGCCCAGGTATTCGATCTCCTCCTTGGTGCACCCGGCCTTCAGCCGGCCGCCGATGACGGCAATGGTGGCGGGCGTCGCGCCGTTCTCCCGAATGATGTTCTCCACCGCCAGGGCGGTCTCCACATTCTGGGGGTAGGGCATCCCGTGGGAGATGATGGTGGACTCCAGGGCCACCACGGGCTTTCCGTCGGCCAGGGCCTGGGCCACCTCGGGCGAAATGTCAAGATACTTGTTCATAACAGCTTCCTCCTATTTAAATGATTTATGATATACTCCTAAGCGAAACGCGGTTTCGAGACCAAAAGTTTATCTTTTGCTTCTTTTCCTTTTTTAAAAAGAAAAAGAAGCCGCCCGCTCCGTCAGCGCTTCCACGCTCATGGCGTCGTTGATGGTCTCGCGGCTCTCCATGGCGATGGCTGCGGCGGCCAGGCCGGCCCGAGCGGTGTCCTCCAAAGCGGTGCCCTTCAAATAGGCCCAGGCCAGCGCCGCCATGAACGCGTCCCCGCAGCCGGTGGTGTTCACCCGGTTCCCCGGCAGGCAGGGCAGGCGCACCCGGCCGCTGTGGTCGGCGGCAAAAACCCCGTCCCCGCCCAGGGAGAGGAACACCCGGCGCAGGCCTGTGTCCAAAAGCGCGTCCGCCGCCCGGTTCAGGCTCGCTTCGTCCTTGATCTCCACCCCGGACAGCAGCGATCCCTCGATACGGTTGGGCTTGAGGGTGTGGAGCTTGCCCAGCACCGGCCGCAGTTTTTCCGCCTTGGCCGTGGAAACCGGGTCGGCAAAAATGGGAGGCTTGACGTGCTGGGCCAGCCACGCGATGGCCTCCGCAGGGATGTTGGCGTCCACAATGACCAGCTGTGCGTTTTGCAGCAGCTGCGCCCGGGAGGCCAGATAGGCCGGGGTGATGTGGCGGTAGATATCCATGTCGGACAGGGCCAGGGCCATCTCCCCTTTTTCATCCGCGATGAACAGATAGGTGGAGGTGCGCTCACCGGGGACCTGCAGCGCCCGGCTGATGTCGATGCCCAGCTCTCCGCAGGAGGCGGCGATGCGCTGGGCGTGGCCGTCGTCCCCGAAGGCGGTGAGCAGGCGGGTGTCGACCCCCAGCAGGGCCAGATTGTGGGCGATGTTCCGCCCCACGCCCCCCAGGCTCATGCGCACCACCCCGGGGTTGGAGTCCGCCCGGACCAGCGGGGCGCTGGACACCCCGCCGATGTCCATGTTCACGCCCCCCACCACCACCGCGTAGGGCGCGGTGGACACGATGTAGCCCTTGCCCGCGATGTGCCCTTTTTTCATCAGGTTGGAGATGTGCACCGCCACCGATGACCGGGCGATGCCCGCTTTGTCCGCCAGCTCCTGCTGGGAGATCAGGGGGTTTTCCTCGATCCATCGGAGGATCTGGCGCTCCCGCTGGGTCATGGGCCTCACTCCTAAACTTTTCTTTCCTGTTTAAGCATATGCTTATTGATAGGGTTTGTCAAGAGCAACCTGCCCGGAGCCCCACTTTATTTTGCCCTTGCGCCCGCAAACGACCTGTGCTATATTGGACAGACCAAATTTCAGGAGGTCTGCGCATGAGCGTGTATTTCTACGGCTGTGTCACCCTGGACGGCTACCTGGCCGACAAAGCCCACCGGCTGGACTGGCTCCATGAGACGGGTACCACGGAGGACACCGGATACGACCGCTTTTACCGGCAGATGGACGTGACCATCATGGGCCGCCGGACGTTCCGGGAGATCGAGTCTTTGGACTCCCCGGAAAGCGTTTATCCAACCACCCAAAATTATGTGTTCACCCATGACGGCGCCCTTCCATGCGCCGGATTCACCCCGGTCAGCGGCAATGTACCCGACTTTGTGGAGACCCTGGGCCGGGAGAAAAACATCTGGGTGGTGGGGGGAAATACCATCCTGGCCCCTCTGCTGGAGCAGGACATGGTGGACCACATCATTCTGCAGATCGCCCCCGTCCTTTTAGGGGACGGCGTCCCGCTGTTCACCCAAAAGGAGGCCCTCCGGCGCTTCCGGCTGGAGGGGGTGAAGCAATACGGGCCCTTTGCCGAGCTGGCCTACGCCAAGGCATAAAACTTCATGCGATATAAGGAATCCGCACCACGATGGATGAAAAGGTGGTGCGGATTCTGGTAGAATGGAAGCGCACGGCACCAGACCGGCTTTTTTTGCCGCTACGAGCGCGCGCATAA
>CATLHC010000109.1 GCA_949948775.1 uncultured Oscillospiraceae bacterium | reverse complement strand
GTGGGGCTGTCCACCGCCACCTACTGCACCGGCAGCGGCCATTCCCTCATTGGAGAGGGAATTGTCCCCGACGTGGAGCTTTCGCTGGATGAGGGCGTGGAGATCGGGGAGGAGGGCGACGGCCAGCTCCGGGCGGCCGTCGAATTGCTGACTGCCGGGATGGACTGAGGAAAGCACAAGCGCCCCCGCCCGATTGGGCGGGGGCGCTTGCACTCACTTTCTCAGGAAGATGATCCCCAGGGTGTTGGGTCCGCAGTGGCAGGAGATGGTGCACCCCGCCACAGCGGTGGTTACCTCTCGGAAGCCGAACTGCCGCACCATATCACACACGTCTTGGGGGATGCTGGGATCGCAGCGGGTGTGGACCACGAAAATGCGGTCCAAATCCACATTTTTACCCGCGAGCTGGTCCTGAACATAGTCGGTGAGAACCTTTTCAAAAGCTCCCCGGTACTTTTTGCCCACGGTCATCCTGCCGTCGGCCAGCACGATACAGGGCTTCAGCCGCAGCAGGTTGGCCCCCAGGGCCACCACCGAGGAGCACCGCCCGCCCTTGGCCAGATAGTCCAGCTTGTCCACCACGAAGGTGGTGTCCACACGGTCGATCATATCCTCCAACATAGCCAGGATGCTCTGAATGTCGTCTCCCCGCTCTGCGGCCTGGGCGGCGGCCAGCGCCAAAAAACCCTGACCCACAGTGAGGTTGCGGGAGTCCACCAGGTGGACGTTGTCATAGTCCTGTGCCGCCACCAGGGCGTTCTGGTAGCAGCAGGAGAACTCGCTGCCGATGGTGATGTGGATAACCTGGTCATAGCTGGGGGATAGCGCCCCGAACAGCTCCTGATAGTCGGCGATGTTGACGGCGGAGGTTGAGGGCAGCTGTCCGCCTCCCTCAACATGGCGGAAGATATCTTCGGGAACAGCCTCCAGGCCGTCTTTATAGGTGTTCCCGCCAAAGGACACATACAGGGGAACCATGGTGATCTGATAGCGCTCCAGCAGCTCGGGGGGCAGGTCGCAGGTACTGGTGGCGGTGATTTTGATGGACATGGGGTGACCTCCGTTTCCATTTTTGAAGTCGCTCCATTATATCAAATGGGGCGGGGGAATACAACCGGGGAAATGTACAAGCTCCCTTGCCATTCCCGAGGGCGGCGTGAAGGATTTTTACAATAGAGAGGAATTGTAAAAAAGTAGGCCGGTCATGGCCGGGAGCCCCGGCGCATATGTGTGAACGAGGTGATGGGCATGGTGGGCTGGCTGGCGCTGGCGGAGAAGCGGGGCCGCTTCCGGTTGAAGGAGGACAGGCTGGGGCCGCTGGAGGTGGTCCGGGCGGCGGTGTACGCGCCGGAGGGTCTGGCCCTCTGGCGGCTGAGCCACCGCCTGCGCCGGGCGGAGCGCGCCCGGGTCCGGGCGGGGGCGGGGCGGGTGATCTTCGCCGGGGGCTTTCCCTGCAAAAACCGGCTGACTCTGCTGCGCCCAGTGGACCCGGTACCCTTTTGGCGAGGGTGCGCCGACGTGCTGGCCCTGGGGGCACTGGAGGCGGAGGGGGTGGACCGCCGCCGGGGCTGTGTGGCCTTGTCCGCCCCCCGGCTGTGCCCTGAGCTGGAGGGGGCGGCGGAGCGGCTGTGCCCCCAGGTGCGGGGGCTGCTCATCGACGCCCCGGAGGGGGCGGATTACGCCCAGTATCTCCAGCAAAAATTTGGACTTCCGGTGACGCCGCTGCCAGCGGGGGCGGATGCGACCGTCGCCTTTGGTCCGGATGGAGGCCGCTGGGGGCGGAGCGTGGAGCTGTATGAGGGCGGGACATTGAACGGACTGGAGCTGCGGGCCGAAGGGGTGGAGCTGCCGGAGGGGTGTGCCGAGCAGGCGCTGGCCCTGCTGTGGGAGCGGGGGGAGGTGCGCAGGGAACAGATAAACGCGGTCCAAGCTAAAGTATAAAAGCGGCTCTCCCATGTCAGGAGAGCCGCTTTGTTTAAAAGTTCTTTTTCGGTTCCTTTTTCTTACACGAAAAAGGAACGCCCTTGCCCTTACAACTTTGCCCCGCCGAACTCGGACAGGGTGACGGATTTGTTGCGCTCCGCCGTCCAGTTGATGGACCACTGAGAGGCGAACAGCAGCAGCTGGTTCTGACGGTAGTCCTCCACCAGCATGGCGTCGCCGGGGAGGGTCAGGTCATCCGCCCGCAGAGGCTCGTCCCCGTCGTGGTGGAGCCAACGCAGATACTCATAGGGCAAACCCTCAGCATACAGGTCCACGCCGTATTCGTTCTTGAGGCGGTATTCCAGCACGTCGAATTGCAGCGTGCCCACCACGCCCACGATGACCTCCTCCATGCCGGAATAGGGGGTCTTGAAGATCTGGATGGCGCCCTCCTGAGCGATCTGCTCCATGCCCTTGAGGAACTGCTTGCGCTTCATGGTGTCCAGGGGCCGAACCCGGCGGAAGTGCTCCGGGGCGAAGGTGGGGATGGGGTCGAACTGGAACTTGTGGGCGGCAGTGCACAGGGTGTCCCCAATGGAGAAGATGCCGGGATCGAACACGCCGATGATGTCCCCGGCATAGGCCTCCTCGATGATCTCCCGCTCGGCGGCCATGAGCTGCTGGGGCCGGGAGAGCTTCAGCTTCTTGCCCCCCTGGACATGGTAGACCTCCTTGTCCGCCTCGAACTTGCCGGACACCACCCGCATGAAGGCGATGCGGTCCCGGTGGGCCTTGTTCATGTTGGCCTGAATCTTGAACACGAAGGCGGAGAAGCCGTCGTCGAAGGAGTCGATGAGCTCGTCCCCCGCCGTCCGGGGGAGAGGGGCGGTGGTCATGCGCAGGAAGTCCTCCAAAAAGGGTTCCACGCCGAAATTGGTCAGCGCCGAGCCGAAGAACACCGGGGAGAGCTGCCCATGGCGCACCCGGTCCATGTCGAACTCGCAGGAGGCGCCGTCCAGCAGCTCGATCTCGTCGCTGAGCTGGTCCCGGTAGCTCTGGCCGATGAGGTCCGCCAGGGCGGGGTCGTCCAAGCCGACCTCGGTGGCGGTGGCCGCCTTGGACCCGCCGTTGGAGGTGAAGTGGATGATGCGGCGGCGCTCCCGGTCATACACGCCCTGGAACGCCTTGCCGCAGCCGATGGGCCAGTTGACGGCGTAGGTGTCGATGCCCAGCTCGTGCTCCAGCTCCTGGCACAGCTCGAAGGGGTCCCGGGCCTCCCGGTCCATCTTGTTGATGAAGGTGAAAATGGGGATGTCCCGCAGGCGGCACACCTTGAACAGCTTCCGGGTCTGGGCCTCCACGCCCTTGGCGGCGTCGATGACCATGACGGCGGAGTCGGCGGCCATCAGGGTGCGGTAGGTGTCCTCGGAGAAGTCCTGGTGGCCGGGGGTGTCCAGGATGTTGATGCAGAAGCCCTCGTACTGGAACTGCATCACCGAGGAGGTGACGGAGATGCCCCGCTGCTTTTCGATCTCCATCCAGTCGGAGGTGGCGGCGCGGGCGTTCTTCTTGCCCTTGACCACCCCCGCCTGGGCGATGGCGCCCCCGTAGAGCAGGAATTTTTCCGTCAGGGTGGTCTTGCCCGCGTCGGGGTGGGAGATGATGGCGAAGGTCCTCCGCCGCTTGATTTCGGATTCGTATTGTGACATGAGAGTTCCTCCTGTTTCGGTTAATTTTAGAAAAAGTCATTTACATTGGAAGAACCTCCTAAATGGAATCACAGCTGAACCAGTATACCACAATCATCCAGAGAAGAAAAGATACACGATTCAATAAACTGAAATTTAGTGCATCGCATAATTTATTTTCACCATATGAATGTGATCTTCCCAAACCCCATTGATATTTAGATAATATTTTGAAATTCCTTCGTTTGCAAAATGATTTTTTTCCAAAACTCTTAGAGATGCCTTGTTTTTCGGCATTACATTGGCTTCGATTCGGTGCAGGCCCAATTCTTCAAACGCGTATTTTGTTAGCATTGCCACCGCCATAGTCATATAGCCTCTATTGAGATACTCTTTATCCAATTTATATCCCAGAAAAGCGGAACAAAAGGCCCCCCATACCACATTGTTTAACCCGATAATACCGATAATTTTCGCTGGCCGCTCCACCGGCACAATATAAAAGCGAAAGGCGGTCTTTTCTTGATACGCAAGCATTTCTTTTCTTAAGACGTCCTGCTGATATTGAAGTGAAAAAAATTCCTCGTCTCGTACAGGCTCAAATGCTTCTAAAAAGCCCCTGTTTCTAGTGTAGTAGCCGACTTCTTGTTCCGCAAGGGACAGGTCTGCCGGTACGAGCTGTATCTCTTGATTTTTCATAGCGTCACATGGGCGTGCCGCGTCACGTGGCACCCCAGGTTGACCGCGCAGGGCAGACCGGCAATGTGGGTGCCCTGGGTCAAGATCGCGGCGGACAGGGCGGTGGTCCGCCCCCCCAGCCCCTGGGGGCCGATGCCCAGGCGGTTGACCCGCTCCAGAATGCGCTCCTCCATGGCGGCGTAGAAGGGGTCGGGGTGGCGCTCCCCGGCGGGGCGCAGGAGGGCGCGTTTTGCCAGCTCCACGGCCACCTCGGAGGTGCCCCCCAGCCCCACGCCCACCACCACCGGCGGACAGGGGTTGGACCCGGCCTGGGACACGCAGTCCACAATGAAATCCTCCACCTGCTCCACGGTGACGGAGGGGTTGAACATCTTCAGTTTGGTCATGTTTTCACTCCCAAAGCCCTTGGGAGCGATGGTGACGTCCACCTTGTCCCCCGGCACCATCCGCAGGTGGAGAATAGCGGGGGTGTTGTCGTTGGTGTTTACCCGGCGCAGGGGATCACCCACCACCGACAGCCGCAGATGGCCGTCTAAATAGCCCCGGCGCACGCCGTCATTCACCGCGCCCTCCAGGGAGCCGCCCACCAGATGACAGTCCTGCCCCCAGTCCAGGAACACCACCGCCATGCCCGTGTCCTGGCAGATGGGCAGACCTTTCGACTCGGCAAATTCGTAATTTTCCACCAGATCGCCCAGGATGGCTTGTCCCACCGGCGAGAGTTCGCTCTCCCGGGCGGAACAGATGGCGCGCCGCAGATCCTGGGGGAGTATCGTGTTTGCCTCAATGCACAGCGCCCGAATCGCGTCGGACAGGGTTTTTGCCTCGATTTCCCGTACCATTCAGATGACCTCCTGTCCGTCGATGAATACGTGGGCGGCGCGGGTGCGCCAGTGGAAGGGGTGGCCGTCCATGACCACGATGTCCGCGTCCTTGCCGGGAGCGAGGGAACCCAGCCGGTCGCCCACGCCACAGACGCAGGCGGCGTTGATGGTGATGGCGGCCAAGGCCTCCTCCTCGTCCATCCCCGCCCGGGCGGCCATGGCGGCACAGAAGGGGAGCAGGGCGATGGGGGTCTCCGGGTGGTCGGTGCAGATGGCCACCTGCACCCCGGCCCGGGCCAGGATGGCGGTGTTTTCCATGGTGAGGTTTTGAAGCTCCGGCTTGGACCGGTCGGTGAGGAAGGGGCCGGTGATGACGGGGACCCCCTCCTTGGCCAGAAAGCCGGCGATGAGATAGCCCTCGGTGCCGTGGACGATGGCGCAGTCCAGGCCAAACTCACGGCTGAGCCGCACGGCGGTGGCGATGTCGTCCGCCCGGTGGGCGTGGAAATGGGCGGGAAGGCGGCCGGTTACCACCGGGCGCAGGGCGTCCAGCTGGGCGTCGAATTCGGGGTCGTCCGCCTGGTCGTCGGCCTGGGCGCGGGCGCATTTTACCTCGTAGTTCAGCGCCTGGGTGAGCTTGTCCCGGATGGCCGCGGCGGTGGCCATCCGGGTGGCGGGGCCGTGGCTTTTGTGGATGCCCTTGGGGTTTTCGCCCAGGGCGAATTTCATGGCGGCGGGGGAGCGCACCGTCATCTGGTCCACCACCGTGCCCACGGTCTTGAGCAGGACGGACTGCCCCGCGATGGGGTTGGCGGAGCCGGGGCCGGTGTGGACGCAGGTGACGCCCGCCCGGCGGGCCTCCTCAAAATAGCGGTGGCGGGGATCCACGCCGTCCAGGGCCCGGAGGGGGGGGGTGCTGGGGGCGGGAAGCTCGTTGAGATCGTCCTCCTGGGGGGCCGTGCCGTAGAGGCCCAGGTGGCAGTGGGCGTCGATGAAGCCGGGCAGGACGTGGCCGCCCTGAGCGTCCACCAGGCTGTCCAGGTCCGTGTCGTCCGGGAGGTCGGACATGGGGCCCACCTGGGCGATGCGGCTGCCTTTGATGCGGACGAAGCCGTTGGGGATTGTTCCCGTTTCCATGGTGTGGATGGTGCCGTTGACGATGAGCATAGTTGTTCCTCCCGTCAGGATTTGACAGTTTTTTGACTTCCTCTGTGGTATGCTGTATTTGCGGCTTAGGCCGCGGCATGGGGCTGTCCCATGCGGTCATTCCATTCTCCCGCGCAGATAGACCCTTGGGCTCTTTTCCGCCTTCGGAAAAGAGCCGCTTTTTATGAAAAAAGGGG
>CATLHC010000108.1 GCA_949948775.1 uncultured Oscillospiraceae bacterium | reverse complement strand
ACCTGGATGCCGAAGTTCACGCCCTTGCCGCAGAACTCGCATTTGGCCATATTGACTAACCTCCTCGCTGGTTGGAATTTGCTCAAACGATAACTACATTATGCTACCATATGGGGCGGGAAAAATCAAGTGTGAATTTGATGGATTTGCTATTTTTTTCGGGGCTGGTCTGTGATAAAATACAAAGCGAATATACTGTGAAAAGGAGCGTGACCGCAGTGGCGAGCAAGACTGGCATCAAGCTGGGCCAGATCATCGACACCTTCCACCTGACGGTGCTGTACGGCCCGGAGGGCTATCGGGAGCGGCTGATCACCATTGAGGACGTGAACCGCCCGGGACTCCAGCTCACCGGCTTTTTCGACTACTTTGACCGGGAGCGGATGCAGCTGCTGGGGCTGGTGGAGATCTCCTATCTGGAGGGCATCTCGGCTGAGAAGCGCTCGGCGGTGTTTGACACGCTGTTCTCCTACCATACCCCGGCGGTGATCTTTGCCAGGGGGCTGAAGCCCTATCCGGAATGCATGGAAATGGCAAAAAAGCACAATCAGGTGATTCTCAGCACCCAGGAGAACACCGCCAATATCATGAGCACCATGATCGCTTACCTGCGTACGGCGCTGTCCCCCACCATCACCCGGCACGGCGTGCTGGTGGAGGTGTACGGCGAGGGAGTCATGCTGGCCGGAGAGTCCGGCGTGGGCAAGAGCGAGACCGCCATCGAGCTGGTCAAGCGGGGCCACCGCCTCATCGCCGACGACGCGGTGGAGATTCGCCGCAACCCCAGCGGGGGGCTGGTGGGCACTGCGCCGGAGCTGATCCGCCACTATATTGAATTGCGGGGTATCGGCGTGGTGGATGTGCGGCGGCTGTTCGGCATGTCCGCCGTCAAGTTCGACAGCGCCATCGACATGATGATCGAGCTTGAGACCTGGCAGGACGGTAAGCTGTACGACCGCCTGGGGGCGGATGAGCACTTTACCACGCTGCTGGATGTGCGTATCCCCTCGCTGCTTATTCCGGTGAAGCCGGGGCGCAATCTGGCCGTCATCATCGAGGTGGCCGCTATGAACAACCGAAACAAGAAGATGGGCTACAACGCCGCGCTGGAGTTCTCCCAGCAGGTGGACAGCCACATCGATCAGCAGTATCTGGAGTTCAATCCCCAGTAGTTTTTCATGCTTTTCAGGAGGGACCGCTATGTGTGGCATCGTAGGATTTGTAGGGGGCGAGGAGGCCGCGCCCATTTTGCTGGACGGCCTCAGCCGGTTGGAGTACCGGGGGTACGACTCGGCGGGCGTGGCCATCTTTGACGGCGAAAAGCTGGAGGTAGCCAAGGCCAAGGGCCGCCTGCGGGTGCTGTCCGACCTGACCCAAGGGGGTGCGGCCATCCACGGGACGCTGGGCATCGGCCACACCCGGTGGGCCACCCACGGCGCGCCGTCGGACGTGAATTCCCATCCCCAGGTCAGCCGAAGCGGGCGCATCGCCGTGGTACACAACGGCATCATCGAAAACTACGCCCAGCTCAAGCAGTTCTTGATCGACCAGGGGGTGCCCTTTGCCTCTGAGACGGACACCGAGGTGGTGGCCCAGCTCATCGAGTATTTTTACGAGGGGGACATCCTCAAGGCCGTGGGCCGGGTGCTCCATCGCATCGAGGGGGCCTACGCGCTGGGTATTATCTGCGCCGACGAGCCGGAAAAGCTCATCGCCGTGCGCAAGGACAGCCCGCTGATCCTGGGGCTGGGGGAGGGCTTCAACTTCCTGGCCTCCGACGTCACCGCCATTATCAAGCATACCCGGGAAGTCGTCTACATGGAGGACGGGGAGCTGGCGGTGCTCACCCGGGAGGGGGTCACCTGCTACGACCACCTGCTCATGCCGGTGGAGAAGGAGATCTCCCATGTGGACTGGGAGATCGACGCGGCGGAAAAGGGCGGCTATGAGCACTTCATGTTTAAGGAGATCATGGAACAGCCCGAGGCCCTGCGCCGGGCCGTCTTCCCCCGGATCAAGGATGGGGAGGTGGTGCTGCCCGACTTCTCCCTGGACGACGGATTCATCCGGAATATCGACCGGCTGTATGTGGTGGCCTGCGGATCGTCCTACCATGTGGGCATGGTGGGTAAATACAACCTGGAGCGGCTGCTGCGCCTGCCGGTGGAGGTGACGCTGGCCTCCGAGTTCCGCTATATGGAGCCCATCGTCACGCAGCGCACCTTGGTGGTGGTACTCAGCCAGTCCGGCGAGACGCTGGACACCATGGCCGCCTTACGGGAGGCTCGGCGGCTGGGCGGAAGGATCCTGTCCATCGTCAACGTGGTGGGGTCGTCCATCGCCCGGGAGTCGGATGAGACGCTGTACACCTGGGCGGGGCCGGAGATCGCCGTGGCCACCACAAAGGCGTACTCCACCCAATTGGCGGTGCTGGACCTGCTGGGGCTGTACCTGGCCCGGCGGCTGGGCACGGCGACGGAGGAGCGCTACCACGCAGCGGTGCAGGAGCTGCTGCTGCTGCCCTCCAAGCTGGAGCAGGTGCTGGAGAAGCGGGAGGACATCCAGTATTACGCCTCCCAGTATTTCAACCATGAGTCCATTTTTTTTATCGGGCGCAATGTGGATTACGCTTTGGGGCTGGAGGGGTCGCTGAAGCTGAAGGAAATTTCGTACATCCACTCGGAAGCCTATGCCTCCGGGGAATTGAAGCACGGTACCATCTCTCTGATTGAGGACGGTACCCTGGTGGTGGCGGTGGCCACCTATTCCAAGCTGTTTGAGAAGGCCATGAGCAATGTGGTGGAGGTGAAGAGCCGGGGGGCGGACGTGTTGGCCCTCACCACCCAGGGACATATGGAGGAGATGGGCAGGGTGGCCAACGGCCTGTTTGCCATCCCGGAGACCGACGAGCTGCTGCTGCCGTCTTTGGGGGTGGCGCCGCTGCAATTGCTGGCCTATTATATCGCCCTCATGCGGGGGTGCGACATCGACAAGCCCCGGAACCTGGCCAAATCGGTGACGGTGGAATAGACAGGGGCTGAGACGGGTGTTTTTCCGGCGGGAAGGTGCGGAACCTGGCGCGCCGGAAGGGGAGACGTCTTGAAGCTCCAAGCGGAGGTAAGGCTGAGCATATGAGGCAGGACAAAGGGAAGCCCCAGACATTGTCTGGGGCTTCCTCGTTTTTTAACAGCGGTTTATTGCTGGTGAAGGCTCTCCAGGTATTCGTCATAGGTGGTCTTGCTGTCGATGAGCCTGCCGTCGGCGGTGAAGTCAAACACCCGGTTGCACACGGTCTGGATGAGCTGGTGGTCGTGGGAGGCCACCAGCACGTTGCACTTGACGGCCTCCAAACCCTTGTTCAAAGCGGCGATGGACTCCAGGTCCAGATGGTTGGTGGGCTGGTCCAGCAGCAGCACGTTGGCCCCGGACAGCATCATCCGGGAGAGCATGCACCGCACCTTCTCCCCGCCAGACAGCACCTTGACGGGCTTGTGGACCTCCTCGCCGGAGAACAGCATCCGGCCCAGGAAGCCCCGGAGATACTGCTCCTGGGGGTCCTTGGAGAACTGGCGCAGCCACTGGACCAGGTCGTCCTCACAGTCCTCAAAATAGGGGTTGTTGTCCTTGGGGAAGTAGGAGAAGGTGGCGGTCTGGCCCCATTTAACGCTGCCCTCGTCGGGCTCCATCTCCCCGGCCAGAATCTTGAACAGGGCGGTGTGGGCGTTCTCGTTGTCCCCCACAAAGGCGATCTTCTCGTCGTGGCCCACGATGAAGGACACCTTGTCCAGCACCTTCACCCCATCGATGGTCTTGGACACGTCGGTGACAAAGAGGATGTCCTTGCCCACCTCCCGGTCCGGGGTGAAGCCCACAAAGGGGTAGCGCCGGGAGGAGGCGGGCATCTCCTGCACCGTCAGCTTGTCCAGCAGCTTGCGCCGGGCGGTGGCCTGCTTGGACTTGGACTTGTTGGCGGAGAACCGGGAGATGAAGTCCTGGAGCTCCTTGATTTTCTCCTCGTTGCGCTTGTTCTGGTTCTTCACCAGCTGCTGCACCAGCTGGGAGGACTCGTACCAGAAGTCGTAGTTGCCCACATACATCTTGATCTTGTTGTAGTCGATGTCCACGATATGGGTGCACACGGTGTTGAGGAAGTGCCGGTCGTGGGACACCACGATGACGGTGCCCTCAAAGTCCAGCAGGAAGTCCTCCAGCCAGTTCACCGCGTCGATGTCCAGGTTGTTGGTGGGCTCGTCCATCATGAGAAGGTCTGGGCTGCCGAACAGGGCCTGGGCCAGCAGCACCTTTACCTTCAGGCGGGGGTCCAGAGTGGCCATGTCGCTCTCGTGGTACTCGGTGCCCACGCCAAGGCCCTGGAGGATACGGCTGGCGTTGCTCTCCGCCTCCCAGCCGTCCAGCTCGGCGAATTCCTCCTCCAGCTGGCAGGCCAGCAGGCCGTCCTCGTCGGTCATCTCCTCCTTGGCGTAGAGGGCGTCCTTTTGCTTGCCTACCTCGTACAGCCGGGGATTGCCCATGATGACGGTGTCCATCACGTGGTAGGCGTCGTAGGCGTTCTGGTCCTGCTTGAGCACGGACATGCGGATGTTGGGGAGGATGGACACCTCGCCGGAGGTGGAGTCCAGCTGGCCGGAGAGAATTTTCAGGAAGGTGGACTTGCCCGCGCCGTTGGCGCCGATGATGCCGTAGCAGTTGCCTCGGTCGAATTGCAGGTCCACGTGGGAGAACAGCGGGGTGCCGCTGTAGTTCAGGCTCAAATCAGTGACAGTGATCATGGTGTTTTGCCGCTCCTTTATGGTTATCTGGCCCATCATACCACAGGATGAGGAAAAAAGACAGTGTTTTTACCGCTTTTGACTATGTGGATTTCAACGAGAAAATGGGATTTGAGGGGAGGATGTGGTACAATGTGCCAGGGAAACGGCGGATCTGCAGCATAGGAAAATGCCGGACGATGATTCGTCCGGCATTTTCTCAGCTTTTTTCATATTCAACCCGCAGCTTTTCCAGGGCCTTTTTCTCAATGCGGGATACATAGCGCCCCAGGTATTGTAAACGATGTGATTTGTGTCGAATTTACGCAGTTTCAAGCTGTTTGAAGCGGAATTTGATGATGATTTGTTTGTCTGCGGTCAGCTCCACCCGCTCAATGAGACTGACTAACAGTTCCCGATTGGCGGAGGCGGTTTCCAGGAACCGCTCCGTCAATTTTTTCGCCAGGGCGGCCTGTTCAGCAGGGGAGTAGTCCGGGCGGTCCAGTTGGATGAGCCGCTGCTCCAGGGCAGCGCGGTCTGCTTTGACTTTGGTATAGATGCGCTGGAAGTCGGCTTCGTCCAGGATGCCGCTAAGCTTATCCATGTAAACTTTGTCCAGGTGGGCAGTCAGGCTGTCGATTTTTGCCTTTAGGGTACTGATCTCTTTCTCATTGTCTGCTTCCGCTAGAGCCTTTGCTACTTCCCGCTGGGCTAAGGGCATCAGTTGGTCAGCACGCAGATACTCCCGGCAAACTTCTTGCACCTTTTCGACCACCGCTTGGGTGACGGTCTGCTCCTTGATGGTGTGGCTGGTGCAGACCCCCGCCTTGGTGAAACGTTGGTAGGTCCGGCAGACAAAATATAGCTTATCCTCCCCTGCTGCATTCTTTCGGTTGAGCACTGCCAGCGGATACCCACACTCGTGGCAGAAGATCAGCCCTTTGAGCAGAAAGTCGTAGGTGCGGCTGCGGGTGTGTCTGCGGCTGTTGACCAGAGCCCGCACCTTGTCGAAGGTTTCCTGGTCAATAATTGGCTCGTGGGTGCCCTCCACCACCACCCAGTCCTGGCGGTCCTGCTTGATGCACTTCTTGGACTTGTAGTTGATTTTTCGGGTGCGGCCCTGAACCATGTTGCCGACATAAGTTTCGTTTTGCAGCATATCAGAGATGCGTTCACTGCTCCACAAGCCGGTGTAGGGGCCGGGGTTCACTACAGGCAAACCGGCGTAGGTGGCCGGGGTAGGCACGCCCTCCGCGTTGAGCTGGGCAGCAATCTGACGGCAGCTCACCCCCTCCAAGGCCATACCGAAAATCCGTCGAACCATGGGGGCCGCGTCCTCGTCGATGACGATCCTGTTTTTTTCTGTTGGGTGCATCTTGTAGCCGTAGACCGGTTTTCCTCCGATGAACAGGCCCTTGCGCTGCTTGTCGTGCTTGACGCTGGAAATTTTTTTGGAGATATCCTTGGCGTACATATCGTTCATGATGGCACGGAAAGGTGTGATGTCGTTGGCGGTGGAGTCCACCCCGGTGTCGATGCCGTCTAACAGGGAGATGTAGCGCACCCGGTGCTCCGGGAAGTAGCGCTCCATGTAGTGGCCGGTCAAGATGTAGTCACGGCCCAGGCGGCTCAAGTCTTTTGTGATGACCATGTTGACCTTCTTGGCCTCGATGTCGGCGATCATGCGCTGGAAATTCGGCCGGTCGAAAGCTGACGTTAGATAACGATACTTTTGAAAACACTGGAAAATCAAGGTTTTTCGAGCGACGGACAAGCAGGGTATTGTACTAAAAACTGAATACGACGCAGAAGCGGCGTTTCTTACTCTCTACA
>CATLHC010000107.1 GCA_949948775.1 uncultured Oscillospiraceae bacterium | reverse complement strand
TGGCGGTGGGCGAGTCCATCCAGAACGAAGTGAAGTACAACGTCCACCGCCTCACCGGGGTGGAGGTGCGCAGCGTCAACGTCTGCGTGGATTCCATGGTGATCGGTTGAACCGGCCCAGAAAGAGAGGACATCCGACTATGGTAGATATCATTGACGGCGCGCTGTTCCAGCGCATGGTCATCCACGGCTCCGCCTCCATCAACGCCCAAAAGCAAGCCATCAACGACCTGAACGTATTCCCCGTCCCCGACGGGGACACCGGCACCAACATGTCCCTCACCATCGGCACCGCCGCCGCCGAGGCCAAAAAGAAGCCCGCCTCCTCCATCGGCAAGGCGGCCTCCATCAACGCCTCCGCTTTGCTGCGGGGCGCCCGGGGCAACTCCGGCGTTATTCTGTCCCTGCTGTTCCGGGGGGTTTCCAAGGGCCTGAAGGAGAAGGATGAGGCCGACGGCGTCGTCTTTGCCGCCGCGCTCAACGAGGGCGTGTCCGCCGCCTATAAAGCGGTGATGAAGCCCGCCGAGGGCACCATCCTGACCGTGTCCCGGTTGGCCGCCGCCAAGGCGTCCGAGGCGGCCCAGGAGCACAACAGCGTGGAGTCCATTCTGGAGGCCGCCATCGCCGAGGGCCAGGCGGCGCTGGCCGACACCATCAATCAGAACCCGGTGCTGAAGAAGGCCGGCGTGGTGGACGCGGGCGGCAAGGGCTTTTTGTGTATCCTCCAGGGCATGCTGGACGAGCTGCGCGGCGTCCCCGCCCCCGTCGAGGAGGACGACTCCCTGCCTGCGAAGGAGAGCGCCGACTTCGCTGCGCTGTCCGAGGAGGACATCACCTTCACCTTTGACACGGTGTTCATTGTCCGCAAGACCGTCAATAAGTCTATTGAACCCTTCCGCTCTTACCTGAACAGCATCGGCGACAGCCTGGTCATCGGCGAGGACGACGAGGCCTTCAAGGTCCATGTCCACACCGATATCCCCGGCGCCGCCTTGTCCGAGGCCCAGAAGTACGGTACCCTGGAGCTGGCCAAGATTGAGAACATGCGAACCCAGGCCGAGGAGCTGGCTGCGGGCAAACAGGCCCAGAGCACCGACGACCTGGAGCAGGTGGAGGCTGAGCTGGAGGCCCAGGAGTCCGAGGGGGACGCCATCGCCGCCCCGGAGAAAAAATTCGGCGTGGTGGCCGTCAGCGCGGGCGAGGGCATGGCCAGCGTATTCAAGGACCTGGGCGTGGACGGCGTCATCTCCGGCGGCCAAACCATGAACCCCTCCACCGAGGACATCATGCGGGAAATCGCCCGCACCCCCGCCGAGGTGGTGTTCGTCCTGCCCAACAACAAGAACATCATCATGGCTGCCCAGCAGTGCGTGGGGCTCATCGAGGGCAAGGAGGTCGTGGTCATCCCCACCCGCACCGTGCCCCAGGGCATCTCCGCCATGCTGGTGCTGGACCCCGAGGCGGACACCGAGACCAACGCCGCCGCCATGGAGGAGGCCCGCAGGAATGTGCGCACCTCTGAGATTACCTACGCCGCCCGAGACTCCGACTTCGACGGCTTTGAGATCCATGAGGGCGACTATATGGCCCTGGCGGAGGGCCAGCTTTTCGGCACCGACCGGGCCATCGATTCCCTGCTGGAGCGGCTGGCCAAGGCGGACAGCCAGCAGAGCGCCGAGTTCATCAGCATTTTCTATGGCGAGGACGTCAGCGAGGACCAGGCCAACGAGGCGCTGTCCATTTTCCAGAAGGAGTGTCCCAACGCCGAGATCACCCTGCTGTCTGGCGGCCAGCCCGTCTACTACTATATGATCTCCGCGGAGTAAATCCGATTCGCGTGAGCGCCCAGGTGAGAGCCTGGGCGCTTTTTACAGCTTCGGAAAATTTCTTTGGGGAAAATGTAAAATGAACTTGACACAAAATGTAAAGCGTGCTATACTCCATCTTGTAAAGCGAGCTTGACATCACAAGGAGGGATGACATGGAGAACCGCATCGCCGCATTGCGCAAGGAGCGGCGCATTTCCCAGGCGGAGCTGGCGGAGGCGGTGGCTGTCACCCGGCAGACCATCATCTCGCTGGAGAGCGGGCGGTACAACGCCTCGCTTCTGCTGGCCCACAAGATCGCCAGGTATTTTGGAACCACCATTGAGGACATTTTTCTGTTTGAGGAGGAAGAAGCATGAAGCGCAATTGCAATTTTAAGATGAACCCGGCCTTTTCTGTGGGCCTGGTGCTGATGTGGGCGGGGGTATTCGTCCAGAACGTGCTGGAAGTCCAGGGGATGGCGCTGAACCTGACCCACCTGGCCTGCGGTATGGGGATTGGCCTGGCCTTCGTGGGACTGCTGTACGGCTCCCCCAAGACCCGGCCCCTGTTTGACAGGTTCCATGCCTTCAAGCTGCGGCTGCTGGGGCGGGAAACCGCCGAGTGAGGAGGAAAAGCCATGTTAATGCGAATGTTTGACACCTCGGACTACGACCGCTCCCTGCGCCGCCGCCGTCTGATGGCCCTGGGCCTGCTGGCGGTGGGGATTACAGGGCTGGTGTGCTACGCCCTGCTGATTCACAACAGCGGCGTGCTGTCCGACTACGCCCGGGGGTTCTATCTGGGCGCGGCCACCGGCATAACGATCGGCTCGGTGATTCTCCTGATCCGGATGCAGTACCTGCTCACCCACCCGGAGGCCCGGAAAAAGGCCAAAATCCAGGAGCAGGACGAGCGGGAAAAGGCCATCATCAACCAGGCGTTCCAATTTGCCGGAATGTTTACCTTCTTCGCCGCCGTGGCCTCCATGTTCGTGCTGGTAGCGGTGAGCCGGGCGGCGGCCATGGCGGTGTTCGGCGTCATCGTGGTGTACGCCGTCAGCTGGCCGCTGGCCAGCCTGTACCTGTCCAAGAAGCTGTGAGCGCCCGGTATCTGACGCTGAAAATCGCCCCCGAGCTGGCGGGACAGGAGGTCAACACCCTCCTGCGCCGCACCCTGGGGCTGTCGGGCTCCGTGCTGCGCCGGGTGAAGTGGCTGGAGGACGGCATCACCCTGGACGGCGTGCGGGTGAACGTCCGGGTCCGGGGGTCGGAGGGGCAGACCCTGGCCGTGCGGCTCACCGACCCGACCCCCACATCCGGTGTGGTCCCGGCGGAGGGTCCCCTGGACATCGTGTACGAGGACCCGGACCTGGTGGTGGTCAACAAGGCCCCTGGGGTGCTGGTCCACCCCGGACACGGCCACTTTGACGATACCCTGGGTAATTTTTTAATGTATCATTACAAAATGACCGGGGACGAGTCCGATTTCCATCCCGTCCACCGGCTGGACAGGGGCACCTCCGGGCTGGTGGTCGTCGCCAAGCACGCCCACGCCCAGGAGAAGCTGAAAAATCAGCTCCACACCGGGGACTTCCGGCGGGTATACCTGGCGGTGTGCGACGGGGCACCGCCCCAGCCCGGCGGCACGGTGGACGCCCCCATCGGCCGGTTGGACGGCTCCCTGACCGCCCGGGAGGTCCGCCCCGACGGCAGGCCCGCGCGGACCCATTACAAGCTCCTGCAAACCCTCGGCCCCCGCGCCCTGGTAGAACTGGAACTGGAGACGGGCCGCACCCACCAGATCCGGGTCCACATGGCCCACATCGGCTGTCCCCTCACCGGAGACTTCCTGTATGGGAGGGAAAACCGGGCTCTGATTGCCCGTCCGGCCCTCCACTCGGCCCGGCTGGAGCTGACCCATCCCATCACCGGGGATCGGCTGGCCTTTTCCGCCCCCCTGCCCACCGACATGGCGGCCCTGATTCCAGAGGAGAATATTTCATGAAAAAATTACAGCTTGTCAGCTTTATTGTGCTGGCCCTGTCGGTGGTCCTGTGGACGGCGGGCCGGACGATGCTTTTCCTGCCCGACTGGGCCGTGCGGGCAAATGGCGCGGCCATGCTGGCCGCCATGGCGCTGCTGGTGTTCTCCAGCGTCCGCCGAAAGGTTAAAAATTGGTGAAGATCCCTATAGGCATATTGACATACCATGCCCTGCGTTATATGATAACATCTGGCGTCCGCTGAGAGAAAGGAAGGATCACCATGGCGAAAAATGACCGTTTTGAACTGATCCATCAGGAGGGCAACGGCCTGACCAAGCCCCAGTGCCTGGTGCTGATGGACACCGCCACCGGCGTGCAGTACCTGTTTGTCTCCTCCGGCAACAGCGGCGGCTTGTGCCCCCTGGTGGACCGGGAGGGCGGCCCCCTCAAATGGGACGTGTGAAAGGGAGTCCGGGGAGTTCCCCGGACTTTTTTTGTCCCGCCTGTGACAGCCCGGGCAAAATTGCGTCTTTATGGGTGAAGGGACCTTCGAGGAGTGATAACCATGGACGACAACGAGATTATCGCGCTGTTTTTTGCCCGAGACGAGGCGGCCATTGAGGCCGCCCAGCGGGAATATGGCGCCTACTGCGCCGCCGTCGCCCGGAACATCCTGGACGACCGGGGGGCGGCGGAGGAGTGTGTCAACGACACCTGGCTGAAGTGCTGGCAGTCCATCCCACCCCAGCGGCCAAAGTCGCTGAAGAACTTTGCCGGGCGGATCGCCCGCAACCTGGCCCTCAGCGCCCGGCGGGAGTCCAGCGCCCAGAAGCGGGGCGGCGGGCAGGTCCAGCTGGCCTTGGACGAGCTGAGCGAGGTGGTGTCCGGCGGCGACACCCCGGAGGGAGCGCTGGACCGGGCGGCCTTCCAGGCGGCGCTGGACGGCTTTCTGGCGAGCCTGCCGGAGAGGCACCGAAACCTGTTCCTGCGGCGGTACTGGTACTTGGACGGCGTGGAGGCGCTGGCGAAGCGCTTTTCCATGAGCCGCACCCAGGTGACCACCACGCTACACCGCCTGCGGCAGAAGCTGCGCGCCCATCTTCAACAGGAGGGATTCGATTTATGAAAAACCATGAGCTTTTGGATATGATCGGGGACGTGAACGAGGACTATGTGCTGGAGGCGGGGAATAACGTGGCGCGGCACCGGTTCCGCTGGAAAACCCTTGCGGCCTGTGCGGCCTGCGCGGCGCTGATGCTGGGGGCTTACTCAAGCTACCAGGCACTCAACCCCCTGCTCAATCCCCCGCTCCACAGCTACACGGTGATGGAGGGCGGAGCCTTGACCACGCAGGACGACCTCAAGGCCCCGGCGGGCGGTGACTCCGACCCCAACACCATCACGGGAGCCTATGTGGGAGACTTGCCCAAGTATGTCGAAAACGGCAAGGAGGACGCGGGTTCGGGCCTGGACGGGGACGTCCCGGTGGACGAGGCGGCCGCCGATCAGTATGACCGGCTCCTCCGGGGCATGGGAATGCACGGGGAGGGCGCGGCGTCCTACCCCGAGTGGTTTGCCGGGGCGTGGATTGATCACGGCGGAGCATCCGATACCCCGGCCTGGCTGACAGTGGCCATTGTGGACGGCTTCCGCACGCCGGAGCGGGAGGCGGAGATCACGGGCTGGTGCGGCAGCGGCGTGGCGTTTCAGAGCGCGAAGTACAGCCACGCCTATCTGGACGGCCTGATGGAACCGGCGACGGCCCTGCTGGACGGCACCGGGCTGAACTGCGGCATCGGTGTGGACGTCGTTGCCAATTGCCTGGGGGTGGACCTGTACAGTGACGGGGCCACCATCCCCGACAGCGTTTTGGCCGGGCTGGCCAAGTTGGACCCGGACGGTGACGCAATCCGGGTCAGGCTGTTCACCGGCAAGCTGGATACCCTGACGGATGAGTTTAAGAGCGTGCCCGAGCCCGCTGATTCCGAAGCCCAGGCCACGCCTGCCATCACCGCAGACGACGAACCCACCCCTACCCCCATCGACGACGGCGGTCCGGTCCGCCACGACGATGAGCCGGACGCTTATGCGCCCGCCCCCGGCGGCGCGCGGTCTGCGGGGGAGCCGTCCCAGGTCAAGGAGGCAAGCCAGCCCGCCCATTACGACCTGCTTCTCCTAGACGAGTAAATTTTCCTTTCCTTTTCCCCGCAGATCGGTTATAATATTGCCGGTCGGGCCCAGCCCGTCCGGCAATACTACGTTTGAGGTGACCGACATGGCCCGTAATGATATGAACCGACCCACCTTGAAGATCTCCTACAACGCCCCGGTGGCCCTCACCTTCGCCCTGCTGTCCCTGGGGGCGCTGGTGGCCAACCACTTCACCAACGGCTGGACCAACGCCAACCTGTTCTCTGTCTATCAGTGCTCCCTGGCCGACCCGCTGGCCTGGTTCCGCTTCTTCGGCCATGTGCTGGGTCACAGCGGCTATGCCCACTATATCGGCAATATGGTGCTCATCCTGGTGCTGGGTCCCAACCTGGAGGACCGCTTCGGCAGCTGGAACGTGCTGTGGGCCATCCTGTTCACCGCGCTGGTGTCCGGGGTGGTGCAGTTCATCTTCTTCCCCGGCACCGCTCTGCTGGGGGCGTCGGGCATTGTGTTCATGATGATCCTGCTGTCCTCCTTCGGCGGCGTGCGCAACGGCACCATCCCCACCACGCTGATTTTGGTGGCCATTTTCTACCTGGGCGGCGAGCTGTGGGACGCCATTTTTGTCCGGGACAATATCTCCCAGCTCACCCACATCATCGGCGGACTGTGCGGCACAGTATTAGGTTTTGCCCTGTCGGGCCGAGGCCGGTAGGCCCACCCAGCCCCAATCCCACAACCACGTAGGCGCAGTGTGTCAACGGCGCTGGACGGTCCCCGCCGGGGACCAGCGCCCCTCCGGGGGGTCACTTTCTCTCGCGCGAGAGAAAG
>CATLHC010000106.1 GCA_949948775.1 uncultured Oscillospiraceae bacterium | reverse complement strand
CCTTGGACTGCTCCGGTGCTAAACTGTATCTTCCGCACATGCTGCTTACTCCTTTCGAGGATGAAGGCCGGACTGCCCTCATATACTGAGGACATGAAGCCTGTGATTTTGCATTCGGATATGAACAATTTCTATGCCAGCGTGGAGATCCTGTATGATCCCACGCTGCGGGACAAGCCAGTGGCGGTGGCTGGAGACGAGGAGGCCCGCCACGGCATTGTGCTGGCCAAAAACGATATTGCCAAACGGTTCGGCATCCGCACCGGGCAGGTGCTGTGGGAGGCCCGGCAGCAGTGCCCCGGCCTGGTCTGTGTCCCTGCCCATTACGAGCGTTACCTCGCGTTCTCTGCCCAAGCCAGGGGCATCTATACCAGTTACACGGACCAAGTAGAGTCCTTCGGCCTGGACGAGTGCTGGCTGGATGTCACCGGCTCTGTGGGACTGTTTGGGGAAGGGCCGGCCATCGCCGATGATATCCGGGGCCGCATGAAGCGGGAACTGGGGCTGACCGTATCGATAGGAGTGTCCTTCAATAAAGTATTTGCCAAACTGGGCTCAGATATGAAAAAGCCGGATGCCACCACGGTCATCACCCCGGAGAACTATCGGGATAAGGCCTGGAGCCTTCCTGTGAGTGACCTGCTTTATGTGGGCCCTGCCACCACCCGGAAGCTGAACCAGTATGGAATCACCACGATTGGGGAGCTGGCCCAGGCCGATCCTGATCTTCTGTACTGGCTGCTGGGCAAAAACGGAATCATGCTCCATCAGTTTGCCAATGGGCAGGACCACTCCGGCGTCCGGCGCTATTATGCCGTACCGCCCATGAAGAGTATTGGCAACTCCACCACTGCACCCCGGGATTTGGTCAGTGAGGATGATATAAAGATTACCCTCATGGCCCTGTGCGAAAGCGTGGGAGCCAGACTCCGGGAGCAGAACTGCCTTTGCTCTACCGTAGCTCTGGGTATCCGGGACAACCGCCTGCTGTCCTACGACCGGCAGGCCAAACTGAACCGACCCACAGCGAACACATTGGACATCTGGGAAACGGCCGTGGAGCTGTTCCGGAGGCATCATACCGGCAGGGAGCCTGTGCGCAGCCTGTCGGTGAAGGCCAGCGGGTTGACGCCGGCGGACGGCGTTGTGCAGTTGTCGCTGTTTCCGGAGGAGCAAAAAGCCCAGCGCCGGGCCGACATCGACCGGACGCTGGACAAAATCCGGGGCAAGTATGGGTATCACAGCATCCGCCGGGCCATTGCGCTGGTAGACCCGGCTCTGGACCTGGATGCCAAAGGGGAGCATATCATTCATCCCATCGGCTTTCTGGGGACACTCCATGAATAGCGGCTCAGCAGTTTCCGGTGTAGACATAGGACAAATACCTCCGCGCCGTTTCAGCCAGACGGCAGACCTGCTCTACGGGCGCCGGCGGACGGTCCAGCATCCGGTACCGGGGGAAGAACCGGGACAGGTGCAGAGGGATTTCTGAGCTGATTGAGGCCAGCCAGCGGGCCAGTTCCCGGATTTCCTCCTCGCTGTCGTTTTCTCCGGGAATGAGCAGGGTGGTCACCTCCACATGGCACCGCTCCGCCGACAGGGCAATGGAACGCTTGACCGTCTCCAGGTCCCCGCCCAGCCGCCGGTACCATGCAGGAGTAAACCCTTTCAGGTCGATGTTGGCGGCGTCAATCAGGGGCAGCAGCGCCCGCCAGGGTTCCTCCTCAACCGTCCCGTTGGTGACCAGCACATTGACCATGCCCTGCTCATGGACCAGGGCAGCGCAGTCCCGGACGTACTCATAGCCGATCAGCGGCTCGTTGTAGGTGTAGGCCACGCCGATATTCCCTTGGGGGACAAGCTCCGCCGCTTTGGCGGCCAACTGCTCCGGGGACACCTCCACAGTTTGTATCCCACTATCACCAGCCATAGAAATTTCATGATTTTGGCAGAAAGGGCAGCGCAAATTGCAGCCGAAACTGCCCACAGATAAAATAAGGCTTCCGGGATGGAACCGGCGCAGAGGCTTTTTCTCAATAGGGTCCAGGGCCAGGCTGGTCAGCTTTCCGTAGTTTAGGGAAACGATTTTGCCGTCCTGGCAGGCTCTGGCCCGGCACAGCCCGATCTGTCCCACGTCCAGTACACAGTGGTGGAAGCACAGCTCACAGCGCGTTTTCATGTGTGCCGCACCACCTCAAACCGTTCCAGGCTGTATTGCTCCCGTCTGCTGATGCCGCCCTTCTGGCGGGCGATGTCAATTTGCTGTTCTATCGTGTCCACACCATCCAGATCGGGCAGCAGCAGGCCCCGCCTGCCGCCGCAGGATACAATGACGCCGTACCGTTTGATATCCAGTTCCGCCGGAGAGGAGATAGCCTCCGGTTCCCCCAGAACATCCACGCTGTACTCCAGGCTGTCCAGCTCGTCCGCCTGCACCGGCACAAACCGCGGGTCCCTGGAGCAGGCGGAAACGGCATTCTGGACGATCTCCCAGGCCACGTTGTTTGTGGTCGGCCCTGTGGTTCCGATACAGCCCCGCAGCTGGCCGTGGGCATGTAGAGAGACAAACGCTCCGGCGGCTCTGCCTGTCATCTCGCCGGGCAGACCGTCCGGCAGCGTGTCCAGCTGTTTCCCAGTGCGCACATAGGTCTCCAGCGACAGCCGGGCCAGCTTGACCCAGGGGTCCTCGGCCGCCTTGCGCTCTGCCAGACGGGCGTGCTCCAGCTCCTCGCACTGCCGCGCAAAACGGCGGTTCTCGTCCAGACCGGTCACAGCGAAGGTGGCCACGCCGTAGCCCACGCCGAAGGTCCCCTCGTAGCTGAGCAGGGCGGGGGACACAGCCAGACCGTCCAGCGCCCCGGCCATGATTTGGAAGGAGCGCAGGCCGCATTCTGCCGCCCGTTCGCAAAGTCTGGCGTCCATCGTGAGGAATTTCAAAAAATCCCCGTCCGCCATGGCCTGGGTCACGCGGCGGTCAAAGACCGGGCCCTCCGGGGCGTAGCCGTAGGGGCCGTCGTCTTTCAGTTTGTGGGACAGGTCGCCGCTGGCCACGAACACCGCCCTGCGGTCCAGCTTGTCCACTGCTTTGGCGATGCACTGGCCCAGCCGGTAATGCTCCAAAGGTGAAAAACCGGACAGCCCGATGCGTAGGATGGGACAGTTCACCCCCGCCTCCTGAAGAAAGTACAGCGGGAGGAAGGTGCCGTGATCCAGGGAGGGATCCTTTTCCCCCAGGGTTCCGGCCCGGATGCCGGCGTTTTCCGCCTGATGGATGATCTCCTTCCGCAGTTCCATGTCATATTCCGCCGCCAGCCGGGTTTGAGCTGCACCGAAGGCGGACATATCGCCGGACACGCCCTTGCCGGGGGAGATGTGGAAGTAATCGGCGTACATGACCAGATGGGGCGTGGTGACAATCAGCACCTCCGGCTCCCATGCAGCGGCTTGTTTGGCAGCGGCACGGTAGGCGTCGATGGTGTCCTGGACTTCCCGTTCCTGGCCGCGCCCTACAGTGGGGATGATGATAGGCGGGTGGGGGACGATGATAGCTCCTATGATTGGCATGAAAATCCCTCCGTTCTCAGGCCGTCCAGACGGAAAATCCAGGCATCTGGGACGGCGGATTGAATCAATTTGCGGTTCAGATTGTACCAGCTTCCACATTTATCCAAAATGATGGCGTCCGCTGTGACCACCCGTTCCATACGGGAGAGCAGACCATCCACACTGGGGTGCAGTTCCGCCTGGACCTCCACCGCATGATCCCTTGCCTGATCCAGCAGCAGCGCCCGGAGGCGTCCGGAGTTGGATACCTGCTGATCCAGATAGAACAGGGCCTTTTTCACCCCGAGTTCATCCAAGTGAGCGAACAGAAGCTCTACCGCCCTGACTGTTTTGTCCACAATGCGGTAGGTTCCCCGCAGTCCGGCCAGATCGCGGATGGTGCCGTCCATTCCCGCCAGGAGCAGCGAGCCGGAAAGCGCCACTTCCAGCGTGATGATAGTATTGAAGCCGTCAAAAACCAGTTCTGCCGGGGCCTGTGCCAGCTCCTTCCGCCTGCGTTCCATCAGGGCGGCCTTGGTAGAAGTTATGCGGGCCAGGGCCAGCCGCTGGCGCTCGGAGAGCAGGTGGTGGTTGCCGATAAATGTGGAGGCGGATTTGACATCATAACCCCGGTTCAGCAGAAATACCAGTTCCTGCCCGGCCGCATTCAGCTTCTCCGCTGCTTTGGACCCAAATTCCATAGCATCCTTCGGTTCATAGCCTCGTTTGACAATTTCCACAGCGCAGTTCACTCTTTCCACAAATCGGACATTTTTCGCTTCTCAAACTCCTCAATTTCAACCAATGCAGCAGGACGGATACTCGCTTTTCCGCAGTCCGGGCACTGTTTGACAGGTGATACTCTGGAGAACAGGAAGTGACAGCTATCACACGCATATATCATTTTGTTCGCCTCGCTTTCATGTCCTTCCGTTTTGCACGGAACCAGATTTATAATCCCTTTACCTTTTGTGTTGATAGACACCTATAAATTATTCTCATCGTCGAAATGACTGAACGGGCAGCTATCCAACATGGATAACTGCCCTGCAAAAAATTTGTACAATCGCTCAAAATCAAGTCTCTTCTGTTTTAACAATGGCAAATCCATTTTTTATATACATTTTAATTGCTCCCTGATTCCAATCCGCAACATGCAGAACAATTGGAGAAATGTTGTTGCTTTGCATATGAGAAATAGCAAACTGCAATAACGCTTCTCCGTAACCCGCTCTTTGATAGCTTTTTCCCACAATCAAATCATCTATTTCATTGTCATATATGGCAACCGAACCAACTAATTTTCCATCAATTTCTAAGATATATATTTTATCTTTTTTGTGCTCCAATTCTTCTTTGCTGTCACAACAATCTACCGGAAATCGCTGCAAAGCTGTTCTCATGTCACGAAAGCATTCCTCATAAATCCTCTTGTATTCTTCATAATCAAAAGCTGAATAGTTCCTGAGCCGCAAAGGTGACACAATAGATCTGCCCCGATATTCCATTGTATGCGCTATAATTTTCATTTTTCCGCATCACCCGCAAGGTTTAATTTAATATTTTAATTATATCACAGCCAACTTTTATTTTCAATCTGCGATCAGTAAAATCGCCGGCGTTTAGATCCATCAACACGAAAAGCAAAAGGGACGATTTTTATAGTCCAAATTCCGCAAAGAGGACGTGCGGCAGAATCAAGCTATTCTCTTTGCCCAGCTCTTGTGCCTTTTCAGTTTAGCACGGAGCTGTTTTTTCAATCCATAACAAAGAAGGAGGCCAGCCAGGTGAAGTGCCTATTAAAGTACCAATGGGTAAAGCTCCCCCGCAATCAAATGCCGCCCGGAAAAGGTATCATGGGTGCCTGGGCGCGGCTGGCTTCCAGAGCGGCCTTCCGAAACGGACAGGCCCGCTATTGCAGATATGTCAATCAGGTCACCATCGGCTCCTGGGCAGGCGGTATCGTAGGGCTCAAGAGCATTTTGGGCATCAAGAACCGGAACAAGGCCCTGGAGATGATGGACAAGCTGGTCCAACTGGGCTACATAGATTATGAACTGAATCCAAAAACAAAGAAACTCACTTATCAGATTAAGGATTGGGTGGTCCAGTGCTCTGGTGAACCCTGCATGGGGACCGAGGCTGTCTATACCACCCCGGGCTATGGCTTCCTGTGCCTGCCCAGAAATGTCACCCAGCGCCTCGTGGAGGCGCACGATTACTTTGATGAGGCAGACGCATGGCTGGATCTCTGGTGCCACACTGTATGGCAGGATCCCGGCAATGCGTTTTCTCATATAGCGCCTGCAGTCCAATATGGGCAGTATGGCGCTGTTTTGACCCTGGAAACCCTTGGCCGTCGTTGGGGATGGGAAAAGACAAAGGTCTGGCGCTTTTTCAAAAAACACGCGGATGCCTTCCCGCTGTATAAGCTGCCAGGCTCATTTGGCTGTCTGATCTTCAACACCGGCTACCCAGCAGGAACCTCTTTCTCTCTCCCGGAATCTAATCAGATTAAACGCATTTTGGAGGAAATACGCATTTGGGGCGAAAAAACTCATTCCAAAAGCGGTAGTGACCATGAGCGGCTGAATCGGTGGATTACCTGGTACAGCCGGAAGGTCATACCATCCATGCTGGAACAGCCTCAGCCTGCTGTCCCGGCAGAGCGGCACCGTGTTGCAGTTTCAGATTGCTATATAACGCGCGCGTATTTTTCTCCGTGTAGGTATTATAAGAGTTTCATAGAGGACTGCCAAGGTAAAGAGGGGTATTCCCCGGTCGAATCTGGACATTTGCCCAGAGCCGATCAAAAAACCGGCCCGCCATTCGATTTTGGAGGTATTGACTATGGCAGATTTGAAGGCGACCCTTTGTGGTGAATTGCCGCAAAATGAATTTTCTCCCCAAACGGAACAGCTGATTGCGCTGCTGGAGCGCCGGGGGATCGTGGAAGACCCCAGCATTGTAAATGAAAAAGCCCGTCACGCGGAACAGGCTCTGCGCCGCAATATGTACCATAACACTCAGATGATGCTCAAGCACTACCGGGACATCGTCTGGGCGCTGGAATGCTTCCCGGAGCAGGTGGCAGAGGAGCCGGACCGCCCGCTGAAGGACTTGGACGCCCTACTCAGCATGGTGGATACTCAGCTGGCCATGGGGAACACCCGGCTGGAGCATCGGATGTTGAGTATCAAACAGTCCCGGCTGCTGCTGGACCGGATCAACGACGCCCTGACGGTACTGCGGCAGAAGCCGGGGAACGGAGAGATGATGTATAATATCATTTTCCAGACCTTTGTCACCCCGGACAAGCTTACGCATCAGGAAATCCTGTACCGACTGGACATCTCGG
>CATLHC010000105.1 GCA_949948775.1 uncultured Oscillospiraceae bacterium | reverse complement strand
CCTGCCTGGACATTTCCCAGGCAGGCCGCTTTTCGACAGGCTGGGCAGCGCTGATAGCAGCGCCGCCATTACTATTGCGATAGCTGTTTTTGATACGATCAGTAGGATACGCTTCCGCTGAACTTCTCGTTCACCACATAGTAGGCCATACGCTCCTCCGGCTTGACGTACAGCTTCAAATCGGTGACTGGCGTGCGCCTTTTTGCCTGCCGGAAGTCGGCCTTCGCCGCCTCCACCAGCGTGTCAAGCTCCACCTCGCTGCCCTGAAATTGCACGATGACCGTGGGCTTGAGGTGATCCGCCTTTGCCTTGCTCTCGGCGCGGGCCTTGGCAGCGGACGCCTTTTCCTCCGCCGTCATGGGCTTTCTGCCGCCCTTCTTTTTTGCCGCCGGCTCGGTGGCGGCAGTGGCCGTTTTCTCCTTGTTCATAGACATCACCCTCACTTTATAAATTCGCTGGTTCAGATTACCAGTCCATTTTATAGGGTGATACCCAAAAAAGCAAGATATTATGCCTGCTTTTGTAAAAGTCTCCCAGATTTTTACGCTCCTGAGGCGGCAGCTTTATTCTTTTGTCCCTTGTCATAAGGGAGGCTCCGTGCTATAATTGCCCAAAATTATGAAAAACACTCATGTTACGCGAGGAGGTGGAGTTATGAAACGGCAAAAAACTCTGATCCAATATTTCGAGTGGTATCTGCCCGAGGACGCCGCCCACTGGCGGCGGACTGCGGCGGACGCGGAGCATTTGTCCGAATTGGGCTACACCGGCGTCTGGCTGCCCCCCGCCTATAAGGGAGCGGGCGGCATGGCCGATGTGGGCTACGGCGTCTACGACCTGTACGACCTGGGAGAGTTTGACCAAAAGGGATCTGTTCCCACCAAGTACGGTACGAAGGCAGAATACATAACCGCGATACATGCGCTCCAGGAAGCCGGGCTGGAGGTCTTCGGCGACATGGTGCTCAACCATCGGATGGGCGCGGACCGCCGGGAGCGGGTCATGGCGGAGCAATGCCTGGCGACGGACCGGGAGCAGACTACCGGCGTCGAGAAACGGATCACGGCCTGGACCAAATTTACCTTTCCCGGCCGGGCCGGCAAGTACTCCGGCTTCCAATGGAACCACACCCATTTCAATGGGGTGGACTGGGATGACAGAGAAAAGGAGAGCCAGATCTGGCGTTTGAACGGCAAAGAGTGGGAGGACGAGGTGGATCAGGAGAACGGCAACTTCGACTACTTGATGGGGGCCAATCTGGATATGGCCAACCCGGCGGTAATCGAGGAGCTGGACCGCTGGGGCCTTTGGTATCTGGAGACCACCGGTGTGGACGGCTTCCGCCTGGACGCAGTGAAGCACATCCGTTTCACCTTCTTTACCCATTGGCTGGAGGAGCTGCGGCAAAAAACCGGGAAGGAGCTGTGGTCGGTAGGCGAATATTGGCAGGCGGATATCCTGGCCCTGACCAATTTCCTGGACCGGAGCGGCAATATCATGTGCCTGTTCGATGTGCCCCTGCACTTCAAGTTTGCGCAGGCGTCTTCTGCGTTTGGCGCCTTTGATATGCGGACGCTGTTTCAGGGGACCCTGGTAGATGCGCGGCCTCAGCGGGCGGTGACCTTTGTGGACAACCACGACACCCAGCCGGGACAGGCGCTTGAGTCCTGGGTCCAGGAGTGGTTCAAGCCCCTGGCATATGCGCTGATCCTTCTGCGGCAGGATGGCATACCCTGCGCTTTCTACGGGGATCAGTACGGCGTTCCGCACGACAACATCCGGCCGGTGCAGGAATTGGAGCTCCTGCTCCGGGCCCGGCAGGGGCGGGCCTGGGGGGAGCAGACCGACTATTTCGATCACCCCAACATCGTGGGATGGGTCCGCTCCGGCGACGAGGAGCACCCCGGTTCCGGCCTGGCCGTACTGCTGAGCGACGGGGACGGCGGGGAGAAAAATATGTGCATGGGCGTTCAGTTTGCGGAACATACCTTTGTGGACCTGCTTGGCAATCAGGAGGGAGAGGTCATCCTCGACAAAAGCGGCTGCGGCACATTCCGCTGTGGCGGTGGTTCAGTGTCCGTGTGGGTGCTCAAGGAAACCTTATAATGTACGCCGTCCCAACGGGCGGCGTCGATACGAGGGGATAGGCGATGAGCATGGGCGGGGCCGCCACGATCATGGCGGTGAGCCAGTCGTTCCAGTAGGCCACCATGGAGAACACCGCCTGGACCGCCAGAATGGGCACGGATAGGGGGATGACTACGCTGATAAAGGTGCAAAACTCGGACGCGCCGTCGATCTCGGCGGCTTCAACCAGGTCGTGAGGAATGCTGTTCTGGAAGTAGTTGCGCACGATGATCATATTGCCCACCGCCACGCCGCCGGGGCTGCGGGACGACCCGATGCCGTGGAAGGACGCCTACGCACGGGCCTGCTCCAGCTGGCCTATATCGCGGTACTGGTGCTATTTGCCCCTTGGTCGATATTTCTGCTGCTGGTTACGGGAGCGTGGTATATTGTCTTCCTGATGCAGCTGTTGATTTACGATCAGCTGGATGAAGCATTGCAGATTGAGGGGCAATCCAATGGGCAGCGCTTTTGACATGGCAAAACGGGAAGAATTCAGCCAGAGTCATGTGCCGGGCCAACATGTCACCATGCGCTTCTTTTACCGCGGTATTCCGTCGACATTACACCAAAGGACTTGTTGAACATATTCTGAATTGGCCGGGAAGCAGGGCTTACTCCCTGCTTCCCGGCGCAAGTTTATGAAATTGCCGTAACCCCATCCAGGGGCCTGCTTCTCACCGGTTCATTGCCTGAACGATTTCCTCTATCTTTACCGGATCGACCAAGCCGAACAGGCCTAGAGCACGCAGGGGCATATCGTTTACCATGGCAAGCATCATCCGGCCCATATCGTCATCGGCGCTGAAGGAGCCGGTGTAGGCCTGAACGATGGCGCCGAGCGCGGCTTGGCCCTTGGGGTCTGCCATGACCTGCTTCAAAGGGGTGTTCACTGTGAACCTGTCAGAGCCGGCAGTGAGGGGCAGCGTCCCGCCGAACAGCGCTTCAAACTGCTCCCTGGTGGCGGTGAAGCGGCCGCCTTTTATCACATCGGATACTTGGTAGCCCTTTTGGATGCGGGGTGCCTCGCCGGTTACCGATACCTTCTCCCGCAGAGGAAGCTCCCGGCTGGAGGAACCGGCGCTGAGCACGTATTCACCCTGCTCAATGGCCCATTTGCCCAACTCGCTGTCGTAATAGGAGAAGCTGCGGGCATCCAGGGGCAGGACCACCGTGCGGCTTTCGCCGGGGGCCAGCGTCACCTTTGCGGCGCCTCGGAGTTCCCGGGGGGCCCGGAGGATGGCGCTGTGGGGCATACCGATGTAGAGCTGTACCACCTGGCTGCCCGGACGATTTCCAGTGTTGGTCAGTGTGACCTGGACGCTGCCTGTTTTTTGGGCATCGTCCCACCGGATGGACATGGCATCATAGGAGAACGTGGTGTAGCTCAGGCCATGGCCGAAAGGATAGGCCACATCCTTCCCGGCCCAGTCGTAGTAGCGGTAGCCCACCAGGATGCTCTCCCGGTACTCTACATCGATAGACTCAGCGGCAAAATTTTCCAAGCTGGGGGTGTCCTCCAGCGCCAGGGGGAAGGTCTCAGCCAAATGGCCGGAAGGATTTACAGTGCCGGTGAGTACATCCGCGCAGGCGCCGCCCACGGCCTGGCCGCCCAGATAGGCCAGCAGGATGCTTTCCACCTTGTCCCGCCAGGGCATCAGTACCACGGAACCGCACATGAGCACCACGGTGACATGGGGGTTGGCCTGGGTCATGGCATCAATAAGGGCATTATGGCTCTCCGGCATTTGCAGGCTGGTACGGTCAAAGCCTTCGCTTTCGTAGGCGTCCGGCAGGCCGGCAAAGACGATGACGCCATCGCACTTGGCAGCCAGCGCCTTTGCCTCCTCCCGGAGGGCCGCGTCATCTCCGCCATCCAGGGAGTAGCCGGGTGCATAGGAGAAGTTTACGCCTGCCGCCTGGAGGGCCTGGGTGACGCTGTCCAGACGGGTTGGATTGACCTTGGAGCTGCCCGCCCCCTGATAACGGGGCGTTTGAGCGAATGCACCCACCACAGCGTAGGTCTGTTCCTTGCGGATGGGCAGCATCCCGCCGTTTTTCAACAGCACCATGGATTCTGCCGCCGCTTTTCTCGCAAGACGGTGATGGGCGTCCCGGTCATAGTCCTGCGGCTGGACCTTGGCCGCTTTCAGATGCAGCTCCAGCAAGCGCTCCACAGCCTGATCCAGCACCGCTTCCGGCAAAGCGCCGCTTTTCACGGCTTCAACCAGTTTTTGGTCATTGTGGGCGCTGGGTCCGGGCATTTCCAACTCCAGGCCGGCGTCCAGCGCCTTAACCCGGTCATTCATGGCGCCCCAGTCTGTCATGACCAGGCCCCGGAATCCCCATTCTTTGCGCAGCTCGTCATACCTTTCGGTGGAAATCTCATAGAAGCTCATGGAGATCAGGGAGGCAACGTAGCCCAGGATGGGTACGCCGAAACGGAGGAATACGATCATATTGATGACTGTCTGGGTCTGTTCCACATTGGGCACATAGCCTACCAGGCCCAGGAAGAAGCTAGCGATAAAGCCGCCGATGGCCATGCCGAATTTGTTGATGAAGGTCAGGGAGGGGGACATGAGGCCGTCAGCCCGCTGACCGAACTTTCACTCGCCAAAGTCGGAGCACTCCGGCAGCATGGCCCAACCCAGGGTGCTGGGGATCTTGGACAGGAAGCCGAAGACACCCATCGCAGCCATCAGCAGGGCGGTGCTGGCGGCGGGGCGGATCCACAGGACCGCAAGGGGCAGGATGGAAAAGGCGCTGCCCAGCCAGTACAGCTTCTTCTTGCCCAGCAGCCGGGTCATCAGCGGCAGCAGAGGGATGAGCAGCACGCCGGTCACAAGGGAAATGCCCCCTACCGTGGGCACCAGATCTTCCCGGCCTAAAACATACTTGAAATAGTACATATTTGCAGAACTGCAGGTGGCGTTGGCCAGCACGTCGGTGCCGAAGGCAATCATCAGCATGAGCATGGGCTTATTCTTGAACAGCAGCTTCAAATCCTTGAGGAAGCTGACGCGCTCCTTTTTTGTGTCGGTCATATCGCACACATCGTAGGGTTTAGCGCCCCAAGCGCACATCCAGAAGGACAGGGTGGTCAGTACGCCGATGAAGGCGCCGTAGATGGCCCAGCCCTGCTTGCCGCCGCCGAAGGCTTCCACCAGGGGCAGCGCCAGGATGGCGACGATGAACTGGGACACCACGCCCATTCCCTGCTTCCAGGAAACGATGACCGTGCGCTGCTGGGGATCCTGGGAGAGCACCGGCGTCAGGGAGTGGTAGGGAATGTTGACGACTGTGGAGGCCAGGGAGTACGCGATGTAAACCACGTAAGCATATACGATCTTCAGGGTGGGGGACAGGTTGGGTGCGGTGAACAGCAGGAAGATCAACAAACCCAGCAGCGGCGCGCCCCAAATGATCCAGGGGCGGAACCGGCCCATTTTGGTGCGGGTGTGGTTGCCCAGAATGCCCATCAAGGGGTCGGTGAAGGCGTCGATGAAGCGGGAGACCAGCATGAGGACAGATACAACAAAGGTACTGATGCCGAAAATGTCCGTGTAGAAAAAGCTCAGGTAGGACATCACCAGAATGTAGGCCAGATTGGAACCCAGCCCGCCGAAGGAATACTTAAAGACATCCAGGAATTTTGCGCGTTGATACTGATTGTTGTTCATAATCGATTCTCCCTCTATTTTTTAGGCTCACAGTCCGAGCCGGTCATACAGTTCCAGGGGGGCATCGTTGCGCTCCATGGCTTGCCGAATATAGCCGCACATACGCTGGCGGGTGGCTTCGTCCTCTATAGGGCGGGTGGGGTCGGCTTCCAGGTCAAAGAGCATGGAGCCAAAGCGGGTGGTGTCGCCCATAGACTTTTTCGCCTGGATCTTCATCACCTTGCAGCCCTTGGTAAAGGAGAAGGGTCCTGCCAGCTCCAAGTTCTGCAGTTCCTCCGGCTGGAACATAGCCCGCATATGGGTGGGCATCAGGGTGTATTCATATACCGGCGCGTCGGGATGGGCGGCGGAGTGCATATAGAGGTAGCGCCCGTCGGTCACATCCACCTGACTGCCGTGGTAGCCGAAAACCGCGTATTCCCGGATAGGTGCGTCGCTGTCCATTACGCCGGTGAGGGGCTGACCCTCCATGTCTTTGGGGATGGCTACGCCAAAGTAGTCCAGCAGAGTGGGGGCCAGGTCAATGGTCTGAACGATGGACTTCCGGCGCTGACCGCCAAGGTCTGGGCGCCGGGGATCGTAGATGTAGAGGGGTGTGTGGGCGATCTCGTCATAGACGGGCATATTGGTTTTTCCCCACCAGCCGTGCTCCCCCAGCAGAAAGCCGTGGTCTGTGTTGACAATGAGCATGGTGTCTTTCCACAGGTCGTACTGATCCATCAGATCCAGTACCTTTCCAAGATACCGGTCGCATTTGCTCAGCAGCGCCGCATATTCATATCGCACGTGCTGGACGGTGTTCTCGTCCTCCTCCACAGGGGCGTAGGGGGGCCAGTCCGCTTCCGCTGCCGCGTCCCCCAGGAAGGTGTGCGGATAGAGGGCCTTATCCTCGGGCATGGAGTAGAAGGGTTCGTGGGGATCAAAGGTCTCGATTTGCAGGAACCAGTTGTCCTCCCCGTGGTTACGGTGGATGAAATCCATGCCGTTCTGGAATGTCACGGCTTGGGAGGTGACTTCTTCGCAGGACATGTTTTGGGGTTCTCCAGAAAAAGTTGTGTAAAAACAGACAAGCAATCGTCAAGGAAACAGAAGCAAATCAAGGGTTTGCCGGGACAGGGCTCAGCTCGGCTTAACCGGGCTTACCCACCCGTGTTCCGGGATG
>CATLHC010000104.1 GCA_949948775.1 uncultured Oscillospiraceae bacterium | reverse complement strand
GAAACCGGCGAAGCCGACGCCGCCGAAGAATGAGGCGGCAAATCCAACAACAAAATTTTTGAATTTATGGAGGTAAATCTATGGAATTTTTCAACAGCGCAATCGACGTTTTGCAGACCCTTGTTGTCGCCCTGGGCGGCGGCCTGTGCGTGTGGGGCGGCATCAATCTCCTGGAGGGCTACGGGCAGGACAACCCTGGTTCCAATGCTCATGTACGGTAAAGTATCACAAGAAAATTATGTCGAATTGACAGCCGCCTCCGCTATACCGAATAAGGAAATAAAGAGTCCTCAAATTTTGCGCTACTAAATGAAGACGAGCGGAAGTAATCTCCCGCTCGTCAGTAAACTTAACTATGCCATATCAATCCCGCTTCTTTCCCGCCACCGGCACTAAGAACAGCGCGGGCAACAGCAGGAAAGCGGTACAGACCAGCCCCCAGGGTATGGACACCTGCTGGGCTACCAGCCCCACAATAGGCCCGCCGATGATCTGCCCGAAAGAGTCCAGCTGTCCGCTGGTGGAAAAGACTGTGGCGCGCATTTTCTCATCCACATGGTCGTTCATCCAGGCGGCCAGCACAGGCTCCTTGATGGTGCGCATAAGCCCCGCCAGCAGGAACACCAACAACATGAACCAAAAGCTCCGCCCCACCGCGAAGAGAACCAGGCACAGGATATACCCGGCGCTGGTGGACATGACCACACTGGTTCGGCTGACAGTCCCTTTTTTCTCCATGCGGGCGATGAGCAACTGAGAAGCCAGAATACCTAAGCCGCTGCCGATAAGACTGATAACACCGAACCAAGTGACGCTGTTCAGCGGCCCGATAACGGGTATTACCGTGTCATCCAGAAAATGAGCGGTGGAGAGCCGGTCAAAGCCTTCACTGGCAAGTCCCCCGCATAGTGTGATTGCTAAGAGCGCCAGCAACACAGGTGCGCCTTTCACAAAGCCCAGGTTGAGCTTGAACAGGCAGACAAAGTCTTTAAGCAAGCCCTGCCGTTCCTCAATAGCAGGGGAGAAGTTGGTTTCTGGCATGATGCGAACCAACACCAGCCCCAACAACAAGCACAAACTGCCCCCCAAGATGACAGGCATTTGCAGGTTTATGTTTCCCAGCAGTGTGCCCAGCACCACGCCCAGAACGCCGCCGATTTGCCCCATTTGACTGCCCCGCAGGAACACCTTGTCTATGGGTTTGTCCTCTTCCTCCGAGGCAATCCACGCCTCCAGAGCGCCGGTGATGAAGGTATCACCGCAACCCCAGACAACCTGGGCCAGCAGAACCGGCGCGAACCACGGTAGCGCACCCTCCATCAGAAAGCCCAGGCCGTAGAGGAACATTCCAATCAGCACCGAGCGCCGACGGCTATACAAATCCGCCACCACACCGGTGGGTATCTCGAACAGAAAGCAGGAGGTCTCCAGAACCGTCCCTACCAGGACAAGCTGGAAAGCATCCAGCTGCACCACCTCCAGGTGGTACACGATGGAAAGCACTGTGGACATAGAAACCGCCAGGGAAAAGACAAATCGGAACAGCAGGTAGACAGAATATGCCTTTGAATTTTTAGCAAACATGAAGTTACATTCTCCTTTACGAATCAGTGGGTTGTTTTGTGAAACAAGCCCGACTGCCGCGCAGGAAGGGCAAACTTCTCAGCCCTTTCTAACAGTGATTTTAGAAAAGGCCTCCTAAAGTGCCCAAAGCGCCGTTAAAAGACTTGTTTCTGTTTTTGCAGTTTGCCATATGAATACCTCCGATACTGAAATTAGAACAACATGGCTGTTCTTCTTCGCGATATTATAGCAAATGGGCTTTGTGTTGTCAATGTAAAGAGAAGCGAGAGCGAGAGCGAGAGCAAGTATCGACCCGTGGCCCAAATTTCGCTCCGCTCATTTGTTCCCCTGGTCTGCTACTTGTTGGGGAGTGCCTTCCCCAAACCCTGCTGACCGGCGCTCCGCGCCGGTGTTGTGGCGCAGCCGCGCCACAAAAATCCGTCAGCCCCGCCTGTTGCGTTCTCGCCTGACCAGGCGGAAATCGGAAGCCGTTTCCGCAATCGCCGCAGAGCGGCGCACCCGCCGGAATAGTACACCCGCTTTGCGTCTGTACTGTTCCATCGGGCCAATTCGACAAAACTAGACCTCAAAACGCATTGACAATACTTTACATTCGCTCTATAATAGTCTTAACGATGAGCGATATAAAAAGTGAATATCAGTAAAATTCTCTGCACCCAGATGGTCTTGACCACCTGGGTGCATTGTGTTTTTCCAAAGCCTGATGTTCCCTTTTCCATCGCGTAACACATCGCCCATGACAACTGAATATGGAAAACTTGAAAGGTGTATAATGGGCGAACTATACCCTAAAGGGAATTTCAAAACAGGAGGTAAAAGTTTATTGTCCAAACGCTACAACACGCCCCACCGCACCCACATCATCAAGACCCGTGTGACCGAAGAAGAACACGCCGACTTCATGGAGCGCCTGACCGCCTACGGCATGAGCCAGTCCGAATTTATCCGGCAGGCCATCACCGGCGCGACCGTCAAGCCCATCATCATCGTGTCCCCCGTCAATGACGAGCTGCTTGCCGCCGTGGGCAGGCTGACCGGGGAGTATGGGAAAATCGGCGGCAACCTCAATCAGATTGCCCGGTATCTGAACGAGTACGGAGCACCGTACAACACCCTCGCCGCCGAGGTTCGGGCGGAGCTGTCCGACCTCGCTGCCCTCAAGTTCCAGGTGCTTCGAGAGGTAGGTGAAGCCATTGGCAACACTGAAACATTTAAGCTCTAAAAATGCCGACTACGGCGTGGCGGAGCAGTACCTCACCTTTGAGCATGACGAGTTCACCGGCAAGCCCATCCTGGACGAGAACGGGCGGCTTGTCCCCCGTCAGGACTACCGCATTTCTTCTTTGAATTGCGGCGAGGAGGACTTCGCCGTAGCCTGTATGCGGGCCAATCTCCGCTATGGAAAAAACCAGCAGAGGGAGGACGTGAAAAGCCATCACTACATCCTGTCCTTTGACCCCAGGGACGGCCCCGACCACGGCCTGACAATGGACAAGGCCCAGGCGCTGGGGGAGCGGTTCTGTGCCGAGCAGTTCCCCGGACACCAGGCCCTGGTCTGCACCCACCCGGACGGTCACAACCACAGCGGCAACATCCATGTCCATATCGTTATCAACTCCCTGCGGGTGGCCGAGGTGGAGCGCAAACCGTACATGGACAGAGCCAGCGACACCCAGGCCGGAGCCAAGCACCGCTGCACCGCCGCAGCCATGCGCCACTTCCGGGCCGAGGTCATGGAGCTGTGCCAGGGGGCGGGGCTGTACCAAATCGACTTGCTGGGCGGGAGCAAAAACCGTGTCACCGAACGGGAGTATTGGGCGCAGAAGAAAGGGCAGCTTGCTCTGGACACCGAAGCCGCCGCCCAGGGTAAGCCGCCCACCAAGTTTGAAACGGACAAGGAGAAGCTGCGCCGGGAGATCCGGGCCGTCCTCAACCTGGCCGTCAGCTTCGAGGACTTTGCCCAGCGGCTGTTACAGCGGGGCATCACCGTCAAGGAGAGCCGGGGCCGGTTGTCCTACCTCACCCCCGACCGGGCCAAGCCCATCACCGCCCGGAAGCTGGGGGACGATTTCGACCGCGCCGCCGTCGGTGCCGCTCTGGAACGCAACGCCGCCCGTCCCAGCCTGGGAGCCAAGCCCAGCATCCGGGAGCAGCTTCGCCAGCCCCAGGGCGTCCAGCGCATGGTGGACATTGAGGCCAAGAAAGCCGAGGGCAAGGGCATCGGCTACCAGCAATGGGCGTCCGTGTTCAACCTGAAGCAGATAGCAAACTCGGTCAACGTCTATACCGAGTATGGCTTTTCCTCGCCGGAGGAGTTGGACGCCGCCGTGTCCGCCGCCTTTGCCGCTGTGCGTGACAGCGCCGCCAGCTTGAAGCCGAAGGAATTGGCCTTGAAAGAAAAAAAGGAGCTGCGGCGGCAGATCATCATCTACCGGAACACCAAAGCAGTCCGGGATGGCCTCGCCGCACAGAAAACGCCCAAGGCCCGCGCCGCCTACCGGCAGGAGCATGAAGGTGATCTTCTCCTCTCCGAGGCCACCATTCGTTTCTTCAAGGCCAACGGCATCACCAAGCTGCCCACCGTCAAGGAGCTGACGGCGGAGATCGAGGCCCTGATGTCCGAGAAGAACGCCGGGTACAATGAGTATCAGGAGCGTAAGCGGGAGGCGGACGAGCTGCTGACCGTCAAGCGGAACATCGACCAGGTGCTTCACGGTGCGCCCAGCCAGCGGAGGGACGAGCATGACCGATAACGCCGTCCGGCTGACCTATCCGCAGTACCGGGCCGTCCGGCGATTGGTGCATGACTGCTGCAACTATGACGGCGGGAACTGCCTTCTGCTGGACGATGGGGAGGAATGTGTCTGCCCGCAGAGCATTTCCTATTCGCTGATCTGCCGCTGGTTTCGGGCGGCTGTGCTGCCTCTGGACGAAAGCCTGTGCGCCGCCCTGCTCCACCGCCGGGAAAGAAAAAAGTGCGTCCTGTGCGGTGGCTGGTACATCCCAAAATCCAACCGGGCCAAATACTGCCCGGAGTGCGCCAAGGAGGAAGAACGCCGCAAGACCCGTGAGCGGGTGCGCCGCCACCGGGCCGCCATGTAACGGTTTAGGCCCTTGAAAAGCCCGGTATCACGGGGCTTTTGGGCCGTCCTCAATAGGGGAGCTGTGTACTACCATTCCGGGCCTCGAAAATGGCCCTCTAAATGTCCACAACAAAAATTTGAAAGGAGCCGCCTATGACCGACACCCCCAGCAAGACCACCACCCGCCGCCCGGACTGCGTGACTGAAATCCGCATGGGCAACACCGTCCTCACCGTTTCCGGCTACTTCAAGCAGGACACCACCGACACCGCCGCCGACAAAATGGCGAAAGTCCTGGAGGCCGAAAGCCGCTGCCAGATCAGCCCCGGCCCGTGACCTCCTGCCGGTAGTTCCGCGATAATCCTCAGCTTAAAACTTTTTCTTGTAAGGAAGTAAAAAGCACTATACAACCGCCCCGGCCTGTGCTATACTGTTGCCATCGGAATAGCGGGGCCGGGGCTGTCGGATTGGAGGAAACGATGTTAAGACAGCAACCCATGCAAGCCCCCATCACCGCCTTGTACTGCCGCCTCAGCCGCGACGATGAATTGCAGGGCGAGAGCAACTCGATTTCCAATCAAAAGCGCATCCTCGAAAGCTACGCCCGTGAGCATAGCCTGATGCCCTATCAGTTTTTCGTGGATGACGGATGGAGCGGAGCCAACTTCCAGCGGCCCGGCTTCACCGAGATGATGGACGCTGTGGAGAGCGGCGCGGTCAAGACGGTCGTGACGAAAGACCTCTCACGCCTGGGACGGAATTATCTGCAAGTGGGCCTATTTACAGAAATTACCTTCCCAAAGAAAGGCGTCCGCTTTATCGCCATCAATGACGGCGTGGACAGCGCCCAGGGCGACAACGACATGAGCGCCTTGCGGAATTTATTTAATGAATGGATGGTGAGGGACACGAGCAAGAAAATCAAAGCGGTTTTCCGGGCTAAAGGCATGAGCGGAAAACCCATCACCAGCCAGCCGGTCTATGGCTATCTGAAAGGCCCGGACGGACACTTCGTTGTTGACCCGGAGGCCGCACCTGTTGTAAAGCAGATATTCAGTCTGTGCCTTGCCGGGAACGGCCCCACCAAGATTGCCCGGATGCTGACCGAGCAGAACATCCCCACGCCGGGGACGATGGAGTACCGGCGCACCGGCAGCACCCGCCGTTACTACCCGGACTACCCCTGTAAGTGGTCGAGCAACACCGTGGCGCACATCCTGGAGCGCCGGGAGTACCTGGGGCATACCGTCAACTTCAAGACGGAGAAGGTGTCCTACAAGGTCAAGACCAGCGTTGCCAACCCAGAGGACAAGATAATGGTCTTTGAGCATACCCACGAGGCCATCATTGACGAGGCCACCTGGGAGCGAGTGCAGGAGCTTCGCAAACAGCGAAAGCGGCCCAACCGCTACGGCGAGGTTGGCCTGTTCTCCGGTCTGTTGTTCTGCGCCGACTGCGGCAGCGTCATGTACCAGCAGAGGTATGAAACGAACAAGCGGCGGCAGGACTGCTACATCTGCGGCAGCTACAAGAAGCGCACCGCCGATTGTACGGCACATTTCATCCGCACCGACCTTCTGACGGCGGGCGTGACGGAAAATCTGCGGAAAGTCACCAGCTACGCCGCCAAGCATGAGGCCCGGTTTATGAAGCTGCTGATGGCACAGAACGAGGACGGCGGTAAGCGGAAGAACGCCGCCCGCCGCCGCGAGCTGGAGGCGGCGCAGAAGCGTATCGGAGAGTTGAACGGCATCTTCAAGCGTCTGTATGAGGACAGCGTGAGCGGGCGCATTACGGACGAGCGTTTCATGGAGTTGTCCACCGATTATGAGCAGGAGCAGGCCACGCTGAAGGCCCGTGCCGCCGAGTTACAGGCGGAGCTGGGGCAGGCGCAGGAGGCCGCTGTGAACGTGGAGAAGTTCATGGCCGTTGTGCGGAAGTACACCAGCTTTGAGGAGCTGACCCCCACCCTCCTGCGGGAGTTCGTGGAGAAGATCGTGGTGCATGAGTGCTGGAAGGACGAGCAGGGAACGCGCCACCAGGACATCGAGATTTATTATTCTTTTGTAGGCAAGGTGGACTTGCCCGACGATTGAGCCAGACCTATCCGGCGAGGCCCCGCCGGATGGGAACGGCAAAAATTTTTAACCTCTCCTTGCTTCTTTATCCGTAGTGAGCTAAGAGCCAGGGCATGAAACAGTTCATGGCTAATTAAAGGGAACAAAAAGAAAGGAAAAGCACAATCCAGACGGTATCAGCGGCAAGATACAAGAATAAATTGTGATTACACAAGATTGGTGTTATAATAAGAGAAAAGTTCCTGCCGGGGCAGCCGCCCCGGTGGTATGGGTAG
>CATLHC010000103.1 GCA_949948775.1 uncultured Oscillospiraceae bacterium | reverse complement strand
CTATTCAGGAAAAAGCGTCCCCGCAGGACAAACCGAGCCTATCACCGCTCTGTGAGAAAATCGTAAGAAAGTCCGTAGAAAAACAGAGGAAGCCCGTGTGAGCGAACGAGAAAAGGCTGCTCTTGCTTTTGGTACAATGACAGTGCCAAGGCAAGAGCGCCTTTATTTTTATCAGCGGGAAAGGAGTTTTCACATGGAATTGCTGATTGATCACGTTTCCAAGCGGTTCAAGGATAAAAAAGCAGTTAATGACATCAGTCTGGAACTGACACCGGGGGTATGGGGCCTGCTGGGGGCCAACGGCGCGGGCAAGACCACCCTCATGCGGATGATTGCCGGGATCATGCAGCCCACCTCCGGCCGGGTGGTGTATGACGGTGTTCCCATTCAGGAGTTAGGGGAACGGTATCGGAGCATTTTCGGGTTTCTGCCCCAGGACTTCGGCTTCCACCCGGAGTTCACCGTCAAGGACTACCTGGCCTATGTGGCTGCCCTAAAAGGGCTCCCGGAGCGGCAGAGCTGGCGGAGGATTCGTGAGCTGCTGGAGCGGGTCTCCCTGATGGACGTATATAACAAGAAGATTTCTAAGCTCTCCGGCGGCATGAGGCGCCGGGTGGGGATCGCCCAGGCGTTGCTGAACGACCCGGAGGTGCTGATCCTGGACGAGCCCACCGGGGGCCTGGACCCCGGGGAGCGGGTGCGCTTCCGCAATCTGCTGTCGGAGTTCGCCCATGACCGGATTGTGCTGATCTCCACCCACATCGTCCCCGATGTGGAGTACATCGCCACCTGCCATGCCATCATCAAAGGCGGCAAGCTGTTGGCGACGGGGACGACAGAGGAACTCGTCAAGTTGGTGGAGGGCAAGGTGTGGAGCTGCACCATCCCGGCAGATCTGGTGCCGGAGTATGAGAGCAAGCTACAGATCACCAATCTGCGAAACGAAACCGATGGCAGCGTCTCCATCCGTTATCTGTCAGACCGGCCCCGCAACAATGTTTCTACTGCTGCGGCGCCTCGTCTGGAGGATCTGTATTTGTGGATGTTCCCGGAGAGCAGCGGAGAAAGTGACAGGAGGTATCAGTAAATGAGAATCTTTCGTTTGGAACTGAAACGGGTCTTGAAGTCAAGGCTCACCTGGATTTTGCTGGCGCTGGCATTGCTCCTCTCCGTCCTGCTGGCTTGGCTGCCGACCACCTACTGCTACAGCAATTACACGGACGAGGCCGGGAACGAGGTCAACCTGACCGGACTGGCCTCTATCGCCTACGAAAAGGAGCGTCAGGCGGATGCCAGCGGCATTGTCACCCCGGAACGGGTACGGGAGGCCGTGGAGATTTATCAAGCCTGCCTCACGTCCTACGGCGTCACGGAGTCCTACGATCTGCCGGAGGGTGTCTATGAGAAGGAGATCCTCCCCATCGCCCCGCTGCTCCATGGCGTCAAGGAGGCGTTTGCCGACCCGGACACCGGCATGGCCCCCACCATCATGGAGATCGACCCAGCACAGATTGACGACTACTATTCCGTCTGTGAGACCCGGATTGCCTCCCTGATGGCGATGGAGCAGCCGGACAGCCCCGCCGTCCAGCGCAAGGCCGTGGAGATGTACAGACGAGTGGAAAAGCCCTTTGCGGTCTATCCCGGCATGAGTTCCACTATTCTGGACTATCAGAACATCATGGGCTTTCTGGTGCTGCTGTTCTGCGTGGTGATTGCAGCCCCGGTGTTCTCCGCCGATTATCAGTCGGGTGCGGACGATATTCTGCGCTGTACCCGGAATGGCCGGGCCAGGCTTGGGATTGCCAAAGTGTTGACCGCCCTGTTCGTCAGTGCTGCCGCTTTTGTAATCTGTGCCGTGGTGCATATTCTGGTGGTCAACAGCCTGTTTGGCTGGGAGTGTACCAAAACCTCTATCCAGATGCTCTACTCCATCGTGACCCTGACCGACATGAATATCGGGGAGCTCCAGCACCTGTTTGCCGTGGCCGGTCTGCTCTCGGTGCTGGCCTCCGTCAGTTTCACGCTGTTTCTCTCCTCCAGAAGCAAGACCACTGTGGCGTCTTTGGCCTCCGGGCTGGTGTTCTGCATCGCGCCGGTGGTGCTCTCCATGACAGTGCCGGGGGCGCTGTCCACCTGGCTGTGCAGCATCCTCCCTGCCAGCGGCACAAGTATCCAGGCCAGTATCCTTTATGCCATCACCGATTTTAAGTTTTTGAGTCTGGGCGGTCTGGCGCTTTGGACGCCCTACGCCATGATCGGGGCCTGTATCATTGAGATACCGCTGTTTGTGTTCCTGGCGGTGCGCTCCTATTGCCGACATACCGTAAACTGAACTGTTTTCTCTATTGAATGAAAACGCCACTCGGGTAAATACCCCAGACATTTTAAGAAAAAATTTTTGAAATGTCCGTTCGGTGTAACAATTCAACCGCTTTTTATGTCGAACCTTGAGAGTGTTCGGACATTTCTGTGACATTTGGGTTTTACAATTCTTTTGTCAGTAAGTTAAGAAACCATAAGAGGATCATCCCAAGCCCTTCTAAACTGTTGAATAGCAGCCAGCGGGTAAGGACACGCCTCGCCCGCTGGCTGCTATCCTCACTGGCTGGTAGGAAGATATTTTGCCACCGGCCAGCAGTGTTACCTGTCTAACCATCGTATCGCTCCGTGTTTTTGCATTTCTCATTCTGGCGAACCAATAGCTGTTCCGCAAGGAAGTCTAATGTATTAAGCAGGAGCAGTTGATTGGAGCGGTTGCAAGCTCTGAATTTTCCAAGGAAACGATTGATTTCTTCCATGTGCTGATCCGGCTCTACACTGAATAGGTCGCTTGTTGTAAGCCCCAGGCGATTGACAATCGGGAACAGAATCTCATAAGACGGGTTGACGCTCCCGTTCTCTATACACTGGATCATTTTGATTGATACTCCCGTTTCGTCTGCTAACTCCTGCTGTGTCAGCTTACAAGCCTTCCTTGCGTCATGGATGCGAATGCCCAAGTATGTAAGTCTATCCTCCGGCATGATTTATCACCTCGGATATATTCTATCTTGCCGATTTTTATATTTACACTCCCAAATAACACCTATTAAATAGGTAAAATCTTGCGTATTTCCGAATAGCATTTTGCCCCTGTCGAGGAGCCATAAAAAAACGGCTTTTCACAGCAGGGGCTTATTGTGCATACACCTGTGATTTGCCCACTGGAGGAAATCATGGGTATTTTTATTGTCCAAAACAGGATTGGTGACCTGTCAAAAAAATTGTAGCGAATCATGAGGATTATCCTGAAGAAGAAACCGCAAAATCCGACCTTTTTCTAACGCAATATCACACTGAAATTCAAACGTGGAAGCAAACCGCCAGAAAGAGCAATAGGCTCTCTGGCGGTTTGTTTTGTCGGTTTAGGTCGAATGGTATAGCGCTCACAAGACAATGGCAACCGTACATAGCCCGATACCCATGATTCCTGGTTTCAAATCGCCTACCCCACAAATTTGAGATCGGAGATCATGCAGATGAACTATGACATAGAAAAGTGCGGAAAGCGCATTCGGCAACTCCGCATCCAAAAAGGTCTTACACAAGAAAAAACCGCAAACGCACTGAACATCGACCAGAGTTTTTATGGCCGTGTTGAAACAGGGAAAAAGGGCTGCTCTGTAGATATGTTCATACAGCTTTCCATCTTATTCGGTGTGTCGCTGGATTATCTGATTTTGGGCAGATGCCTTGGGGAGCTGCCTAATGGAGCAGATACGCCCAAGTTGAAAAATACTATCGGAGAACTGATAGAGCAACTGGAGGAATTCAAGCGGTTCCTGTAATTGAATATGTCCACAGGGCATAAATATGCCCATTGGTCTCTAAAAAAGTTGGTGTGAGTTCTCTACAATAAGGTCAAGGCGAAAGCCCTGCACCTTGACAATTTCACACCAGCAGTACGGATCACCACACGGACAGACGCACAGCGCGCGCCATGGTCTGGAGGGAGCGAAAGCTCCCTCCAGACTGCGATAAAGCCTGTGCGGGGCAACTCTGGCAAAGCCGCCCGCCATCCCCTGGGTTGAAAGCAGTAGAGACCCCTGGAATGTGTCTGTGAAGGTCCGCCGAGCCTTATCCGTTACTGTTCCCTATATCTCATCGGGGGTCGAGCTGAGAATACGATGAGTACCTATGAAAAATGAACCAATTAAGGGGAATTTAGGATGAAAACCAACGATAACAGGCAGAATACCCATAACGAAATTGATAGGATCTTCAGAGTCCTACTCCCCACCTGGAACATGGCAGAGCGCCCCGAACAGGCGGCGCTCTGCCACCGGATGCTGGACGCCATGGTGGAGGGCGGTATCGCCCTGTGTGACGCCGGCACGGGGATCGGCAAGACCTACGCCTATCTGGTGGCCGGGACGGTGTACAGCCGTTTCCGGGCCGCCTGTGGCCTGGAGCGGAAGCCCATCCTTGTCTCTACCTCCAGCATCGCCCTCCAGACTGCGGCGCGGGACGAGTACCTCCCGCTGCTGTCCGATGTGCTGACGGAGGACGGCATGATCGTCCAGCCCCTCCGGGCGGTGATCCGCAAGGGGAAATCCCACTACGTCTGCGATGCGCGGCTGGAGCAGCGGCTGGGCCAACTGGATCTTCAAAAGAAGAACTGGAAAGCCGGCGCGGCCCTGCTCTTCCTGCAGGGACAGCTTGACATGGACGAGGCGGCCCATCTCAGCGGCTATGACCGGGAGCGCGTCTGCGTCCCCCGAATCTGCGACTGCGGGCGGGAGGACTGCCGATATCACGCCTTTTTGGAGGATTGTGACTCCGGGCGCTATCTCTTCCAGATATGCAATCACAACCTGCTGCTGGCGGACGCCATCCACCGGGGCAGCGGGCGAAAGCCCATCCTGCCGGACGCCTGCGCCCTCATCGTGGACGAGGCCCACAAGCTGCCGGAGACTGCCCGTCAGATGTTCGGGGTGACCCTGGCGGCGGAGGATATCCGCGCCCTCACCCACAGCCTGCGGGGAGAACGCTTCCTGCTGGCGGCGGAAGTGCTGACCGATAGCGCCAAATCCCTGCTGCGGAAGCTGGATCGTCCGCCGGAGGGCAAGCCCTTCGACCACTACGCCAAATCGCTGGCCGCGCCGGAGCGAAGCCTGACGGTAATTAACCGGCAGCTCCACGGCCTGCTCACCATGCCAATCCGCAGAAAACTGGACCGGCTGTCCACCACAGTGACCCTGTTCCACCAGGGCCACCCGGATATGGTTTTCTACACGGAGGAGGACGCCCACGGCGGCACCATGCTGTGCGCCACCATTGCCGACCTGACCGCCCAGCTCCGCCAGACACTCTGGCGGCAGGAGCGGCCCGCTGTCCTTACCTCCGCCACCCTGGCCGTGGGCGAGGACTTCCGGCGCTTCAATGAGGAAACAGGGCTGCTGACGGATGGCCGTGTCACGGAGTCTGTGGCATCTTCGCCCTTCGACTACCAGCAAAACTGCCTGCTGTACTTACCCCAGATCCCGCCCAGGCAGAAAGCCACGGCCTACTATGACGAGCTGGCGAAGGAGATCGCCGCCCTGCTGGACGCGGCCCAGGGCCACGCCCTGGCGCTGTTCACGTCCTACGCCGCTATGTCGGCGGTGAAAGAGCGTCTGCCGAACTACGGCCTGCGCTATCCGCTGTTCACCATGGGCCGCAGTGCTATCCATACCACGGAGCAGTTCAAGGCCAGTCCCGGCAGTGTGCTGCTGGCGGCGGGGGCCGCCTGGGAGGGCTTCGACTTTCCCGGCGACTGCGTGTCCCTGCTGATCATCCCCCGTTTGCCCTTCGCCGTCCCGGACGCTCTGAAGGAAAAAGAGCGGGAGAATCACACCACCCTCCGGCTGTTCATCCGGGCGGTGGTGGTGCCGGAGATGCAGATCAAGCTGAAGCAGGGCTTCGGGCGGGCCATCCGCACCGAGACCGACACCTGCGTAGTGGCTATTCTGGATGAACGGGCGGCCAAGGGCAAGCGATACAGCAGGGATGTGCTGGCCGCCCTGCCTGAGATGCCTGTCACCGGCAGCCTGGAGGAGGTGGCACGGTTTATCCGGGCAGTGAAGGGGCCGGACTATTTCCGGGAGGCATCCGCATGATCGATGTGAAGAACGAGATACGGTATATCCTGGTGACCCGTCTGCTGGAACAGGCGGCGGAGGCCGGCCTTTTGTCCGCCGAGGAACTGTGGGCCGCCAAACGGCTGGCGCTGGAACGCTACCGCCCCGCAACTGTGTGGGAATAGTGATAGCTATTCCCACCGAGGTGTGGTAGTGTTGTCGGTACCCAGAAGGAAGGATGCCACAGGCATGAACAAAAATGTCACCATCATCCCGCCCAGCGAGGGCAGGCCCGCTATTCTGCGGGTGGCGGCATACTGCCGGGTCAGCACAGACTCCGATGATCAGGCCACGTCCTATGCCTCCCAGATCCGCACCTACACTGAACTGATCAGCCAGCATGAGGGCTGGGAGCTGGTGGACATTTACGCCGATGAGGCGGTGAGCGGCACGAAAACGGACAAGCGGGAGGACTTCAACCGTCTTCTGGCCGACTGCCGGAAGGGCAGGATCGACCGGGTGCTGGTGAAGTCCATCTCCCGCTTCGCCCGAAATACCAAGGACTGTCTCTCCGCCCTGCGGGAACTGATGCGGCTGGGCGTGACCGTCCAGTTTGAAAAAGAGAATATCGACACCGGAACGCTCACCACAGAATTGATGGTGAGCGTTTCCGGTTCCCTGGCCCAGCAGGAGTCCGTATCCATCTCCCAGAATATCCACCAGAGCTATCGCCGGAGGATGGAGCGGGGCGAGTTCATCACCACGAAAGCACCCTACGGTTACCGGCTGGTAAACCGGAGAGACCTGGAGATCGTGCCGGAGGAGGCGGAGATCATCCGCTGGGTGTTTGACGCCTATCTCGGCGGACAGAGCGCCAAGGATATCGCAAACGAGTTGATCCGCCGAGGTGTCCGTGACCGAAAGGGCAGCGTCCACTGGACCACCAGAGAAATCTATTACTGGTTGTCAAATGAGAAATATGTGGGCGACACCCTCTGCCAGAAAACCTACAAGATCGGCTTTCCCTTCG
>CATLHC010000102.1 GCA_949948775.1 uncultured Oscillospiraceae bacterium | reverse complement strand
ATTCAGACTATGAATCCGGAAAAATCCGTATTTCTGTGGAGGGCATGCTCATTTTAGCAAAGTTCTATAACGCCAGCATGGACTATATCTGCGGTATCAGCGGCATGGCGAATCCATTTCCAAAGAAGTACCCCCCGCCGTTTTTCAAACGGCGGGGGGTATAAGAAAAGGTCTTAAGAGGGAATCTTACTTCGCGGCCTTGGCGGCGCGGATCGCCTCGGTGAGCATGGGGGTCACCTTGAACAGGTCGCCGCAGATGCCGTAGTCGGCAATCTCGAAGATGGGAGCGGTGTCGTTCTTGTTCACCGCGATGATGCACTCGGAGTCCTGCATGCCGGCCTTGTGCTGGATGGCGCCGGAGATGCCCAGGGCAATGTACACCTTCGGGTGCACGGTCTTGCCGGTCTGGCCAACCTGGTGGTCGGCGCTGAGCCAGCCGGAGTCGATGGTGGCGCGGCTGCCGCCGACAACGCCGCCAAGCTCTGCCGCCAGCTCCTCCGCCAGCTTGATGCCGCCCTCCACGTCCTTGCTGATGCCGCGGCCGACAGATACGATGAAGTCCGCGCCGATCAGGTCCACCAGCTTCTTCGCCGCCTTCACCACCTCGGTGACCTCCGTGTGGATGTCGGCGTCAGACAGGGTGAAGGCAGGCTTCTCAATGACGCAGGCGTCGGCCTTGGCCTGGTCGAAGGCGTTCTTCTTCATCACGCCCGGCCGCACCGTAGCCATGCAGGGACGGAAGCGGGGGCAGATGATGGTGGCCATCAGGTGGCCGCCGAAGGCCGGACGGGTCATCTTCAGGTTCCGGTCCTCCATGTCCCACTTCTGCCCGTCCACGTCCAGGGTGCTGCTCTCCCGCAGGAACTGGATGTAGTTGGCAACGTCGATGTCCAGGTGGGTGCAGTCGGCGCACAGGCCGGTGTGGAGGCGGGCCGCGCAGCGGGGCGCCAGGTCACGGCCGATGTTGGTGGCGCCGATCAGGAACGCCTCGGGCTTCAGCTCCTCGATGACGTCGCAGATCACCTTGGCGTAGGCGTCGGTGTTGTACACGGCCAGCTTCTCGTCCTCGCAGACGTAGACCTTGTCCGCACCGTAGCCCCCCAGCTCCTTGGCGGCGCTCTCAATGCCCTTGCCGCCCAGCAGCAGGCCGCACACATTCACTCCCAGCTCGTTGGCCAGGTCACGGCCCTTGGAGATCAGCTCGAAGTCCGTGGGCATCAGCTTGCCCTCGCGCTGCTCGCAGAACACCCATACATCCTTGAAAGCAGCGATATCCGCACTGTTGAAATTAGACATAATTGTTTATCCCCTTTCTCAGATGATGTGCTTCTTGGCCAGAATGCCGGCCAGCTGCTCACAGGTAGCCTTGTCAGCGCCCTCCAGCATCATGCCGGCGCCCTTCTGGGGCGGCGTAAAGCTCTTGAAGATGTTGGTGGGAGAACCCTTCAGGCCGATGGTGGTGGCGTCGATCAGACGGTGGTCTTTCAGCTTCTCGTAGTCGAAGGTCTCCAGGGGCTTATTATAGGTGGCGTAGATCCCCCCGATGGACATGTAGCGGGGATTGTTCAGCTCCTTGATGCAGGTGAGCAGGCAGGGAGTCTGGGCCTTGATGGTCATGTAGCCGTCTTCCAGCATCCGCTTGACGGTGACAGTGCTGCCGTCCTTCTGGATATCGGCGGCGTAGGTCACCTGGGGCAGGCCCAGCTTCTCGGCGATCTGGGGACCCACCTGGGCGGTGTCGCCGTCGATGGCCTGGCGGCCGCACATCACGATGTCGTCCTTCTCCACCCCGATGGTGTCAATGGCGGCGGCCAGGATCTGGGAGGTGGCGTAGGTATCGGAACCGCCAAACTCCCGGGCGGACACCAGCACACCCTCGTCCGCCCCCATGGCCATCAGCTCCCGCAGCATCCCGGCGGCGGGAGGGGGACCCATGGTCACCACGATCACCTTGCAGCCGGTGGCGTCCTTCATTTTCAGGGCCGCCTCCACGGCGTTCATATCGTCGGGGTTGGTGATGGTCTGCATGGAAGCCCGGTTCAGCGTGCCGTCGGGATTCACGGCCACCTTGCCGGAGGTATCCGGGACCTGCTTGACGCAAACAATGATTTTCATACTCGTTTCCTCCTCTTACAGACCCATATTCGCGGAGATGACGATGCGCTGGACCTCGGAAGTGCCCTCATAGATCTCGGTGATCTTGGCGTCACGCATCATGCGCTCCATGGGATAGTCCTTGGTGTAGCCGTAGCCGCCGAACATCTGCAGCGCCTTGGTGGTGGTCTTCATGGCGTGTTCGGAGCAGAAGAGCTTGGCCATGGCCGCCTCCTTGGTGTAGCGCACGCCCTGGCCCTTGAGCACCGCGGCCTGATAGGTCAGCAGGCGCCCCGCCTCGCAGCCCAGCTCCATATCGGCAAAGGTGAACTGGGTGTTCTGGAACTTGCTGATGGGCTTGCCGAACTGGACGCGGCCCTTGGTGTACTCCTTGGCCTCCGCCAGGGCGCCCTCGGCAATGCCCAGCGCCTGGGCCGCGATGCCGATCCGCCCGCCGTCCAGAGTCTGCATGGCGATGGAAAAGCCCTTCCCCTCTCGCCCCAGCATGTTCTCCTTGGGCACGATGCAGTCGGTGAACACAATCTCGGCGGTGGGAGAGCCGTGGAGTCCCATCTTCACCTCGTGCTTGCCCACGGAGAAGCCGGGGAAGGAGGACTCCACGATGAAGGCGGAGATCCCCTTGGTCCCCTTGGTCTTGTCGGTCATGGCGAAGACCACGAACACGTCGGCCACGTAGCCGTTGGTGATGAAGATCTTGGACCCGTTCATCACATAGTGGTCCCCCTCCAGCTTGGCCTCCGTCTGGCCCTTGGAGGCGTCGGACCCGGCGTTTGGCTCCGTCAGGGCAAAGGCCCCCACCTTGTGGCCCGTGGTCAGCATGGGCAGGTACTTCTTCTTCTGCTCCTCGGTGCCGTGGGTGAGGATGGGATCGCAGCAAAGGCCGTTGTGGGTGGCCACGATGTCGCCGGTAGAGGCGCACTGGCGGCTCAGCTCCTCAATGCAGATGGCGGAGGCCAGGGGGTCCGCGCCGGTGCCGCCGTACTCCTTGGGCACGCACATGCCCATCACGCCCAGGTCGAACAGCTTCTCGATGTTCTCCCGGGGGTACTCGCTGTTGAGGTCGGTCTCCGCGGCGATGGGCTTCACTTCGTTCTCGGTGAATTCCGCCATCATCTTCCGGATCAGCTGGTGCTCACGGCTCAGATTGAAATCCATGTGATGTTCTCTCCTTGTTACAAATTTTTGTTGAAGCTTTGTCTATTCTGCCTGGGATTTCCGGATTTTTTGCGTAAAAAGGACAACCCCCGGGGTTTTGTCCCGGGGGTTGGTCCGGGATTATGAAGCGGGTTCCGGCGCAGAGCCGGAAAGTCCCCTGGAGGGCAGATTTACTGAATGCCCGCAATCTCCTTGGCCAACTGCTTCTTGCCCTGGATGTTCCCCTGGCGGGCGATCATGATCCGCTGGGCCTGGGGAGAGCCTGCCCCGTGCATGGACTCCGTGCGGTACCCAACCGCCGCCGCGCCCAGGCACATGTTCTCCAGGAACCGCATGATTCGCTGCCGGTCCTCCGTGGACACGCCCTCCCGGGCCGCGAAGAACTTATTGCAGATCTCCCCGATGGTCTCCCCATTCCGGCCCACCACCGTGTCGGAGCTGAAGTCCTTCTGGCTGGGCATGGTCACCATCAGTCCGCCGGCGATGTCCTCCGCCAGCCGCACGATCTCATAGGGGAAGCGGGTCACGTTCTGCTTGCACACGTTGGCCAGCAGCAGGTCGATCTGGTAGTTGCCTGCCTTGGTCCGGAAGCCCTGGCTGGAGCAGGCGATCCCGCAGCAGTACAGCGTCTCGTTCAGGTGGGTCATCTCGATCAGCTTATCCTTCACCGCGCTGGCCTTTTCCACCCCGTTGTACTCCGCCGCCAGTGCCGCCGCGCCGATCACCACGTCGCCCACGCCTACCTTGCACCCGCCGTAGCTCTGGCGGTGGTAGCCCGCGAACCGCTCCACGATCATGCCCGCGAACTCATACTCGCCGTTTAAGAAGATGTACTCGTTGGGGATGAACACGTGGTCCAGCACCACCAGGGCCTCCTGGCCGCCGAACTTGGCGTTTCCCACATCGATGTCCGCGCTCTCCTCCAGCTTCCGGGTGTCGCAGGACTGGCGTCCGTAGATCATATACATGCCCTCGGCGTCCGTCGGGCAGGCAAAGCTCACCGCCCAGTCCCTGTCCGCCTCCCCCATCGCGATGGTGGGCATGAAGATGTGCCAGTGGCTGTTGATGGACCCCGTCTGGTGGCACTTGGCGCCGCAGACCACAATGCCGTCCTCGCGGCGCTCCACCACGTGGACGTACATGTCCGGGTCCACCTGCTGGCTGGGCGACTTGGACCGGTCCCCCTTGGGGTCCGTCATCGCCCCGTCCACCGTCAGGTCGTTGTCCTGGACATAGGTGAGGAACTTCTTGAAGTTCTCGTGGTAGTGGGTGCCGTGCTTCTCGTCGATCTCGTACGTGCTGGAGTACACCGCGTTGAACGCGTCCATGCCCACGCAGCGCTGGAAGCAGCTGGCCGTCTTCTGGCCCAGCAGACGCTGCATCTTTACCTTGTTGATCAGGTCCTCCGTGGACTGGTGCAGGTGGGTGAAGCGGTTCACCGTCCGCCCCGTCAGGCTCGACTTCACCGTCATCAGCTCCGCGTACTGCGGGTCCTGGGCCAGCGCGTACGTCATGGCCACGCAGTTGATGCTGGGGCGGATCATCGGGTGGTCCACCCAGTTCTCGATCTTCTCCCCGAACATATACACCCGCGTCTTCAGCTCCCGCAGGCTCTCGATATACTCCTTCGCGCTCTTTATCGCCATTTTTCTTCCTCCTAAGCCGAAAATATTTTAAAATTCCAGGTAGTGCGGAGGCATTCCGGGACAAACATCTGTCGTCAGACTATGCGGAGCTATGGGATATCTGAGACCCGCTTTCCACATGCCCTCCATCCCTTCAATCGCGCGAACCAGGTCTTCCGGAGTAAATGAAACCCGAACCTCCCACTCTCCGGCCCCTCCAAATTTTCTGTCGGCAAAGGACGGAATTGCGAAACCGGGCTTTCCTGTGTTAAACGTATGACACCAGGAGTCCGCACAGGTGGACTCGCCCACAAAAGAAAACTCCAATTTTTCGTACCCCTTGTATTGCCAGCCGGCAAACAGCATAAAGGCCTGCGCCGAACTGGTGTATAGGACCACAACATCCGGAGCTTCGATTTTTCCGGCGTCAACCGGAGAACAGACAATGGCGTAATGCCCACTTGGAACGCATTCCAGCGCCCGATTATGAGCCTTCGAGGACTCCAATTCCTCAAACCAGACCTTGTTGAACATCTCGCCGTTATACCACTTTCCGTCACGCTCAAACAGGCCGCTGATCCCTCTGCAATAGTTAGCGTGATAATTTTCAAATTTGCAGGCGGTTGTCCAGCCAAATTGATGGGCCTGTCCAACCGCGACACAGGTGGGATAGTGCTTTTCCTGAATTCGCACCTTGGGAATCTGCCGGAATTCCTCCTCTGTTTTAATCCATTTCATTCCGACAGGCGCGCATCCATAGCGAATCAGCTTGTTCAAACGTGCCACGATAGCGGCCCAATTATATGTAGCCATGATAATCTCCTCTCTGGAACCGCGCAGTGGTTCCAACCATTTTTTTTAAATAGATTTATTGGGGGAGCGTTTCCCGCGGGAAGGTCTGATGGAACATTCCCTCCCATGCCGCAATCAATTCATCATAGAAGCTGGGATGGGAAAGGCGGATCAGTTCCGCGGCCCGTGCCCGAACCGATTTCCCCCGCATAGACGCAATGCCAAATTCCGTAATAACATAGTCCAAATCGGTCCTGGGCAGTGTCACAACCGTCCCCTCCGACAAAGTGGGCACAATTTTCGATTTTCTGCCGCCCTGGGCAGTGGACTGCAGCACCATCAGGGACTTCCCGCCCTTGGCCTTTGTAGCGCCGCGCACAAAATCCGTTTGGCCGCCGGTTCCACTGATCTGCATGCTGCCAACGCTCTCCGACGCAACCTGTCCGGAAAAATCAATCTCCACGCATGTGTTAATCGAGACCATGTTCTCGTTTTGCGCAATAATAAGCGGATCGTTCACATATGCGCCGTCCATCAATTGGAACATGGGGTTATCATCCATAAAATCATAGAGTTTCCGGGTGCCCATGGCAAAGGCCGCCACAACCTTTCCCCTGTGCAGCGTCTTCCTCGAGTTGTTGACAATGCCGGCTTCCATCAGCTCCATTACGCCGTCAGAAATCATCTCGGAGTGAATTCCCAAATCTTTTTTATCCTTCAGGAACATGCAGATCGCATCCGGAAGGCTGCCGATTCCAAGCTGGAGCGTAGCGCCGTCCTCCACCAGACTCGCGCAGTTTCTCCCCAGCGCCATCTCCGTCTCTGTGATCCGGGGACGCGGGATTTCAATCAGCGGGTCGCCGCACTCCACGAAATAGTCAATGTCCCTCACATGGACAAACGTATCGCCGTGAACGCGCGGCACATTGGGATTTACCTCGACAATTACGGTCTCCGCCGCATTCAAACCGGCGCGCTCATAGGTCAAGTCAATTCCCAATGAGCAGTAGCCGTGTTTGTCCGGCGGCGACACCTGCCCAATAAAGGCATCCACCTTGGGAATTCTGTTCAGGAGAAAATCCGCCACTTGGCTTAGACAGCAAGGGGTAAAATCCACATACCCCTCTTTAAATCCGGTCTTTGTCTTTCCGCCGCTGGCGAAAAAGGAGTTGTGATGAAAATTCTCACGGTATTCCGGCTTACAGTACTCCATAGGACCCTGGCCGACCATATGAATGATCTCGATATCCCGAAATCGGTCTTTATGAGCCAGCAGAGTTCGAATAATATGGGAGGGTTCTATGGCAGCGTGCGAAAAAACCAGAGTATCCCCGCTGCGGATCTGCGAGACCGCCTCATCTGCGCTAATTTTATGCTCTTGATAATATGTTTTCCAATTGCTCATAAAATCTCCTTATACCTCTAGCGTCTGAATCACGCCGCCGCAAGTCAGGTGCACTATCT
>CATLHC010000101.1 GCA_949948775.1 uncultured Oscillospiraceae bacterium | reverse complement strand
CCTATACTACGGAAGATATCTCCCACAAAATCCAGTCATTTATGCGCAAGTTACAGCATCATCCATCTGCCGTTTCCAGCTTTTTTCTCCACCCTTTGCTTTCCTATCTTTGACCGCAGAAGTAATATTTCAATCAATATAGCATAAATCCGGCGCCGGGGAAAGTACCGGCGGCACGTGAATCAGGCGGAAGATGCGAGAACCCCAGAGCGCCCCGGTCAACCGGGATGCCCTGGGGTCTTTTTTTATTTCGTCCGTTTCAAATTTTGATTGCCCGTTTTTCTTTCGGGGAAAGCAGATTACAGCGGCAGCAGCACCCGGTACATCATCACAAAGTGGGCGACCGACCCAAGCAGGATGAATACATGGAACACCTCGTGGCAGCCGAACCGGGGATTGTCCCGTCCCGGCCACTTCAGGGCGTACAGAACGCCGCCTACGGTGTACAAAATACCTCCCGCCAGCAGCCAGGCCACGCCGCGCATCCCCAGCACCTGCCACAGAGGATAGATGGCGAAGATGGCCAGCCAGCCCATGGCAATATAGATGGTGGAGGTGACCGCCCTGGGGCAGTTGATCCAGGTCAGGCTCATCACCAGCCCGGCGATGGCCAGCGCCCAGATGACGCCGAACAGCGACCAGCCCCAGGGACCCCGCAGGGCCGTCAGGCAGATGGGGGTGTAGGACCCGGCGATGAGGAAATAGATGGAGGTGTGGTCCAGCTTCCGCAGGGCCACCCGCCCGGCTACGGTTGTATTGACACAGTGGTACAGGGTGGACGCGGTATACAGCGCCGTCATGGACAGGCCGTAGATGGCGAAGGAGACGATCTTCCACACGTCGCCCAGCCGCGCCGCGCCCACCGTCAGGATCACCGTGGCCGCGATCCCCAACACGGCCCCCACTCCGTGGGTGATGGCCGACCAGGGCCTCAGTCCGTCGTAAGGGTTGCGCCCCTTTTCCACCGGCCGGGTCCTGCGGCGGGGGAGGCTGTCAAAGGGGTCTCGATATAATACCTGTTCCATAGGAACACCACCTTTCTTGTCTATAGTATAATACGAATGAGCCATCACGTCAAGTCGAAAACTACGAAATATAATTATTAAAATTATTTGAATGGGAAATTTGTGAAAGAGGGCGTTTGTCGAGAGAGAGGGGATTGAATCTTCCGGGGAAAAAGAGTATAATGTTGCACATACTGAGGGCAAATGCGCCGCGGCGCACCCTTGAGGGGGACGATCATGGAGAATTCGTTGGGCCTGTATCTGCACATCCCGTTTTGCCGGAGCAAGTGCGACTACTGTGATTTTTACTCCCTGGCGGGCCAGGACGACCGGATGGATGAGTACCAGAAGGCGCTGCTCCAGCAGATTTTGGAGACCGCCCCCCGGGCCAAAAAGCAGATGGTGAACAGCGTCTACATCGGCGGCGGCACCCCCACCTGGTACGGGGAGAAGCGGCTGCTGGAGCTGATGGCCGCGGTGAAAAAGCGGTTCAATCTGTCCAAGGACGTGGAGTTCACCGTGGAGGCCAACCCGGACAGTGTGGATGAGAAGATGCTCAAGCGCCTGCGCAAAGCGGGGATAAACCGGCTGTCCATGGGAATGCAGTCCTCCTGTGACCGGGAGCTGGCCGCCATCCACCGCCCCCACAATTATCAGCAGGTGGAGGACGCAGTCAAGGCCGCCCGGAACGCCAAGATCAAAAATCTCAATCTGGACCTGATCTACGGTCTACCCGGACAGACGGACAAGACCTGGCGGGCCTCGGTGGAGGCGGCGCTGGCACTGGAGCCGGAGCACCTGTCCTGCTACGGCCTGACGGTGGAGGAGGGCACGCCCCTGGCCAGGCGCGTGGCGCAGGGCGAGAAGCTCCCCGGCGATGATGAGCAGGCCGAGCGGTATCTCTGGACGGTACGCCGGCTGGCCCAGGCGGGCTTTGAGCAGTATGAGATCTCCAACTTTTCCAAGACGGGCTGCCAGTCCCGGCACAATCTGAAATACTGGATGGGGCGGCCCTATGTGGGGCTGGGCGCGGCGGCCCACTCCGACTTCGGCGGCTGCCGGTACTCCTTTGTCCGGGATCTGGACGGATACCTCCGGGGGGTGCTGGGGGATGGAAAGCTGTTGGACGAGATGGACGAGATCCCCCGGCGGGAGCGGGGCAACGAATACCTGATGCTGCGGCTGCGCACCACCCATGGCATCGAGGAATGGGAGTATCGCCGGGAGTACTATATGAACTTTGACCCCATCGCCGCCAAACTGTCTGAGTACGAGCAGAAGGGCTGGGCGGAGCAGACGGGCCGCCGCTGGCATTTTACCCCGGAGGGCTTCCTGTTATCCAACCGGCTCATTGGGGAGCTGATGGAGGTGCAGGAGGTGGAGACGCTGGCGGACACCCTGGAACTGATCCGGGGCGGGCGGCTTCCCACAAAGAACCAACCCACTTAGGCGGGGGCGGCGTCAGCCGCCCCTTTTTGCCGGTGGAAATATCTGCTGTTTACAAATGCCGGAGATTGTGTTAACATAATACGGAATTTTTGAGCGGCATCCACACCCCGGGAGGCGGCGGCCTCCCCGCGCGACAACAGGAGGAACCTATGAAGAATTTCCAAAAACGGTGCGCCGCCCTGGCCCTGACGGCGGCGCTGGCCTTTTCTCTGGCCCAGCCCGCCCTGGCGTCCTACGCCCTGGGCACGGAGCTGTCCGAGCAGACCACCCCGCTGGGGACGGGGACCACCCTCACCACCCAGAGCCTATGGTCGGCCTCCAGGAGCGACCTGCGCACGGAGCACTATGTTACATATTCCCCCAACGCCACGGTGAAGCCGGTGGTGTTCAGCGGTACATATGTGGCCAGCACCAACACGGTTCAGTCCGCCGCCCAGCAGCTGGAGGAGCAGGGACTGCGGGTGGCGGCGGCCGTCAACGGCGGCTTTTTCAACACCGACGGCACCATTGTGGGGATGCTGATGACCGACGGCGTGCTGCGCTCGCTGGATGTGGAGAACTACACCCTGCTGGGCTTCACCAACGACGGCAAGGTGTTCATCGACGAGAGTAGGCCCGCCATGTCCGCCTCCTGGACGGCGGTGGAGTATGTCACCCCTGAGCCGGACCCCGCCGTGACGCCCGCGCCGGGGACAGACCCCGCCCTTGACGCCGACGGGAATCCCATCCCGCCCGCGGACCCGGTTCCCGCCCCGGAGCCGGTGCCCGTCACCGTGGAGCGCTCCTTCCCCGTGGCGGGGTTCAACGCCTACCGCAACGCCAACTTCATCGGCGGGCTGTACCTCTACAATAAGGATTTCTCCTCCCGGGTGAGCAGCCATGGGACCTGCGTGTACGCGATCCTGCGCCCGGTGGGGACGGACGGACTGAAGATGAGCGGGACCTATGCCTTCGAGGTGGTGTCCGTTACCGATACCGCCCAAGAGGGCGCCGCCTTTGACGGCAACATTCCCGAGGGCTGCTATATGCTCTATGGCGAGGACCACGGCAACCCGGATTTGCTGGCCGCTCTGCGGGGCATGCAGGCCGGGAGCCAAGTCACCCTGACCATTGGCGGGGCGGGCGCGCAGTGGGCCGACGCCGCTTACGGCGTCAGCGGCATGTACACCCTGCTGCGCGGCGGCCGGATCGTGGACGGCCTGCCCGCCACCGCCAACCCCTACACCGCCGTGGGCGTAAAGGCGGACGGTACCGCCGTCTTCTACACCATCGACGGCCGGCAGAGCGGTTGGTCCGTGGGCGCCACCTACGCCCAGGTGGCGGAGAGGCTCCAGGAGCTGGGCTGCGTGTCCGCCGTGGCCCTGGACGGCGGCGGCTCCACCACCCTGGGGGCCACCCTGCCGGGCAGCATGGGCTTCTCTGTGGTAAACCAGCCCTCCACCGCCGGGCGGAAGATCAACAACACCATCGCCCTGGTGAGCCAGGCCGGGGCGGACATCCTCACCCCCGGCGCCTATGTCACTGCGGAGCAGCGGGTGGTGCTGGCCGGGGCCAAGCTCCCCGTGACGGCCGGCGGCTATGACAGCGCCGGGCGGCCCGCCGGGCAGAGCTACGTGAACCTGAGCGCCACCGGCGGCTCGGTGGCAAACGGCGTGTATACCGCCGGGACCACTCCCGGCACCTATTCCATTTCCGCCGGGGGCGGCGGGGCCCTGACCGTGGAGGTCATTGATAAGCTGTCCGCCCTTACCGTCAGCCGCAAAGACAACGGCGCCCGGGTCACCGCCCTGAACTTGGAGCCCGGCGACGTGGTGGAACTCACCGCCAAGGGCTCCTGGTGGAACCTGTCCGTGGCCATGGGTGAGGAGAGCCTGACCTGGACCGCCGACGAGGCGGTGGGCGCCATCGACGCCTCCGGCCGTTTCACTGCGGGCCGGCGCTCCGGCCAGGGCAATATCACCGTGTCCGCCGGAGGCCAGAGCGTCACCATCCCCGTCAACGTGACCTCCACCGCCCCCTTTACCGACATTGAGGGCCACTGGAGCGAGGACTACGTCGTCCAGCTCTACCAGCTGGGCCTGACCACCGGCTACGGCCAGGAGGACGGCACCGCCGTCTACCTGCCCAACAACCCGCTGACCCGGGCCGAGCTGCTGGCCTTCCTCACCCGGGTGCTGGGGGTGGACGAGTCCGCCTACTACACCGTGGAGACTCCCTTCGCCGACAACACCGATATCCCCAATTGGGCCCAGCTCTATGTTCAGGCCATGTACACCCTGGGAGTGCTCAAGGGAAGCGAGCGGGACGGCAAGCTGTACGCCGATGTGAACAGCTATGTCACCCGGGAGGAGACCATGACCTTCCTGGGGCGCGTCCTGGCGGCCTCCCAGACCGCCGACCTGTCCGTGTTCCCCGACGCCTCCTCTGTGAGCGACTGGGCCTCCCCGCACATTCAGACCCTGGTGGGGCTGAACATCGTGGGGGGGAGCAACGGCCTGCTGGAGCCAAAGGCCAATATCGACCGGGCCGCCATCGCCAAGCTACTGGTGGAGGTTTACCCCTTAGAGAAGGCCCTGCTGGTGCCCCGTCTGGACCTGATCTCCTAAAATTCGACGAAAAAGCCCCGCGGTCCCGGACCGCGGGGCTTTTCGCGGATAAAGCGCCGCTTTCTGGGCATACTGCCACGGAGGTGAAGCGCTATGGACATGACCAATCAACAGTACAATCAATATGTCAGCGAGAAAGCCGACCCATCCCCGCTGTGGAAGGACTGCCTGTGGGCCTTCTGCGTGGGCGGGGCCATCTGCGCCGGCGGGCAGGGACTGCTGGCCCTCTACAAGAGCTGGGGCGCGGACCAGGAGGACGCCGGCGCGTGGGTATCCATCACGCTGATTTTTCTGGCCTCACTGCTCACCGGCTTGGGGGTGTTCGACAACATCGCCAAGCACGCGGGGGCGGGGACGCTGGTGCCCATCACCGGCTTTTCCAACGCCATGGTGTCCCCGGCGCTGGAATTCAAAAGCGAGGGCTTTGTCACCGGCACCGGGGCCAAGCTGTTCACCGTGGCGGGGCCGGTGCTGGCCTACGGCATTTCCGCCAGCGTGATCTATGGCGTCGTTTTGTATATCGTGGGACTGTTTTGAGCGGGTGCGGGACGGCAGGATTCGTCCCGCGCTCTATTTTGCCCCGCGTCCGGGAAAACACCTTGCCGAACGAAGGGAAAGATGCTATACTTTCCTTGCAAAAAGAGAATACAAGGAGGACCGTCCTATGACCTACCGGGAGGAATTTATCCATTTCATGGTACGCTCCGGCGTGCTCACCTTTGGGGACTTCACCACCAAGTCCGGCCGCAAAACCCCCTACTTTGTCAACACCGGCAACTACAAGACGGGGGCCCAGGCCGCCCGGCTGGGGGAGTACTATGCCGCCTGCATTCAGGAGCACATGCCCGACGGCATCGACGCCCTGTTCGGCCCGGCCTACAAGGGTATCCCACTGGCGGTGGCCGCCGCGTCGTCCCTGTACCGGGACTATGGCCGGGACCTGCCCTACTGCTTCAACCGCAAGGAGGTCAAGGACCATGGCGAGGGCGGCGACCTGGTGGGCTATAAGCCCCAGAACGGCGACCGCATCGCCATCATTGAGGACGTGGTGACGGCGGGCACCGCCGTGCGGGAGACCATCGAGCTGTTCAAATCCGTGGCCGATGTGAAATTTGCCGCCCTCTTTGTCAGCGTGGACCGGATGGAGCGGGGCACCAGGGAGTGCACCACGCTGGACGAGCTGCGCCAGGACTACGGCATTCAGGTGTGGCCCATCGTCACCATTCGGGACATCATGGACTGCCTCCACAACAAGGCGGTGGACGGCAGAGTGTACATCGACGACGCCATGCTGGGCCGGATGGGGGACTACCTGGCCCAGTACGGCCCCAGGGGCTGAGTCTCTGTGGCCGGGAGTAGGGATGAAAAACTGCCGGGCGTCCACACCGGCCACCGCCAGCGGATGCGGGAGGAATTCCTGCGCACCGGAGCCGCCGGCATGGCGGACCACCGTCTGCTGGAGATGCTGCTGTTCTACGCCATTCCTCGGGGAGACGTGAATCCGTTGGCCCACCGGCTGGTGGAACACTTCGGTTCGCTGAGCGGCGTGCTCCACGCCACCTACGACCAGCTGACCGGGGTGCCGGGGGTGGGGGAGAGCACTGCCGTCCTCCTCCAACTGATCCCCGCCGTCGCGGCCAGGTACATGCAGCAAAACGCCAGCTTTGACGGGCAGATCGTGGACGTGTGGCAGCTCAAGGAGCTGCTGGAGCCGTATTTTTTCGGCCAGCGGGACGAGCTGGCCTATCTGGTGTGCATGGACGGCAAGAGCAAGGTGCTGGCCGTGCGCAAGCTGGGCCAGGGCATCGTAGACACAGTACAGATCGCCACACGGAAGGTGCTGGAGGCCGCTCTGTCCTGCAACGCCAGCCGGGTGGTACTGGCCCACAATCATGTGTCCGGAGTGGCCATGCCGTCCCAGGCGGATGTGGATACCACCGCGCGGCTTAAGCGTGTGCTGGCGGAGACGGAGATCGCGCTGGCGGACCACCTGATCTTTGCCGGAGGGGATATGGTGTCCATGGCCCAGTCCGGCCTGCTCCGATAGACTGCGCGGGGCAAAGCCCGCTGAAGCCGCCCATGGCCTGAACCGGAGCGGTGCGGAGAAAATATTGCGCGACCT